>JBKPMM010000051.1:0-13851 GCA_046732155.1 Chloroflexota bacterium
CAGCACAGTCGCGACGCCGAAGTACTTATCGCCCTTGCCGAACTGCTCGACCGCGGTCTTCTCGTCGGGATTGCTCATGAAGTTGACGTAGCGCTTGAGGATCTCGGGATCGAACTCGAGCGTGTCCCGCATCAGCTTCCGATAGCCCGCACCGTTCTCGTCCCGCAGCATGTGCATGAACGCGCTGTTGTAGACACGATGCATGCCGAGCGTCCGTACGAAGTAGCCCTCGAGCATCCAGAACGCCTCGGCCAGGAGGAGCGTGTCGGGCACCTCCGCCGCGACACGGTCGACCACTTCGCGCCAGAACTCGACCGGCATAAGGGCATCGAACTCCGCCTGGGTCATGGCGTGCTCGGCGCGCGACGGGATCCCGTCCCCGGCACCCGGCTCCGGCCACCACAGCCGTCGGACGTGGCGCCTGGCGAGCACCATCGCGGCATCGAAGCGGATCACCGGAAACCGACGCGCGACGTCGAGGATGGTCCGGATGACCTGCTCGCGGACCTCGGCCTTGAGGAAATCGAGCTGCGCGGTGTCATTCCACGGGAAGCTCGTCCCGTCGTTGCCGTGGTAGATGAACTGCTCTGCCCCGCTTTCGCGGTCGAAGCGCTTGAAGACGACCGCGGCGTCGCTGTCGTCCCAGTAGTGGTCCTCCAGCACGATCCCTGCGGGCTCGTCAGGCGCGAGATCGGGCCCCGTGAACGTATACGCCGGATACGGCGGGTATGGGAGCGACAGGAACCACTCGGGATGATCGATCACCCAGCGCGAGTCGATGCCCATGTGGTTGGGCACCATGTCGCTCGCCAGGCGGATGCCGCGCGACCACGCGCGGTCGCGCAGGTTCGCGTACGCGCCTTCGCCCCCGAGGTCGTCGGCGATCCGGTAGTCGTCGAGGGAGTAGGCCGACGCGACGGCGTCGGGATTCCCCCGCATCCGTTTTATCCGCTCCGACGCGACCGACCGCTCCCACAGCCCGATCAGCCACAGGCCGGTCACGCCCCAGGACGCGAGCGTATCGAGTGCCTCGTCCGGCACGGCGTCCAGGGTCCTGATGTCGCGACCGAACTGGCGTGAGAGCTGGTCGAGCCAGACGTATGTGCTCTTGGCGATCAGGACCAGGCGCGGCATCCAGGCGGAATCGACGGAGAACCGTTCGGGCTCGTCGGCTAGGCCGCGGAACGACGGCGCGTGGACTTCGCGGCCGTCGGATGGGCCGCCGAAGCGCTGGTGGAGCGCGTGCTCTTCCTCGGCCAGGATCCCGATCGCGATGTCGAGCCGCCCGATGAGCGCGTCGAGCTCCGGGCCGAGTAGACGGCCCCAGCGATCGCGGACGTAGCGCAACTGGCCCGCCAGTGAGGTGGGCGCGTGACGGGCCGGTGTTCGCAGGAGCTCGACGAGCGATGTCTGTGTCCCGTCCCCGACGTCGAGCGGCTCGCCTTCGGCGAAGACCTCCTCGAGTCCCGCGATCGCCTCGTCGTAGCGCGTCCCCTCGCCAAGGATCCGGTCGTCGACGAGCTCGCGCAGCGGCCCGATCGCGGGGTTCTCGTTGGTCACTCGCGTGAGCAGCAGCTCCTCGAGCCGAACGGCGGGCGGCTCAGGTTCCGGGCCCGGTCCAGGAAACGCGGCCCCGAAACGATCGAGCAGGCGATCGACGTCGTCGTGCAGTCGCCGCCTCACGTCGCGCATCGCCGTAGCCATATTCGGCTCGCCGCGTGTGGTTCGGCGCGCGATGAGCAGGTGGCCGATCTCGTGAAGCAGACCGAGCGCTCCGATCTCCCCAGCGGTGACGCTCGGTGCTTCGGGCTGACGCGCGTCGTTCATCCGCTGCGCGACGATGCGGATGGCCGCCAGGTCGGCGACGGCGAGATCCCCGCGGATCCCGAGCAGGGCGTCGTCGATGCCGTAGCGCTCGCGCGCGGTCCTGCGGACGTGGAAGTCGCGCGAACCGTGGAGGTCCAGGCCCGCGGCGGCGTCCATCGGCGAAGGATGGCACGCCCCGGCGGGCGACGTCAGACGGCGGACGCCTCCGTCGGCCGCTCCGCGGCGACATGCTCGATCGCGCGCCGAAGGAGTTCCAACCCGGCCGGGTCGAACTCGTACGACCACTGTCGGATGCGATCCTGGTCGTGCATCTGGCGATCGAGGCCCGCGGCAAGCGCCTCGCGCGACATGAGGATGAGGTCCGCGGTCTCGTCGACGACGCGCAGTTGGTCGGTCTCGCCGATCAGCGCCGGCACGATCTCGACACCGGACGTGCCTGAGAGCTGGAGCGTCTCCAGGATGTTCTCGGCGCCACGCTCGTTCGCGCAGACGAGACCGACGCGCGACCCCGGCCGAAGCCCGGCGATCTCGTGGACGAGCTCGAGATAGCCCGGGCCGACGAGCATGGCGACGACGGGGAGTCGGCCCGCGGCGAGGACCTGGGCCTCGTCGGCGTGGAACGTGGTCGTCGCGACGAGGTCGTAGTGGAACTTGTCGAGGCGTTCGGGCAGGTCATCGATGAGAGCGCCCTCGGCCTCGATCATGCCGGGGAAGGCATCGACCAGCCGTTCCGCGTCGTAGCCGGCATCCGCGTTGGTGCATTCGGCGAACAAGACTCGGACGAGGGGACCGGGCCGCTTGCGCTCCGTCGCTGCGGCGAAGGTCGCCGCAGCCACCTCGTCGGCCGTGAACCCGGCGTGCGCAGCGCGCCGAAGGAGCTCGGCGACGATGCCCGCCAGCGCTTCGTTGCCGCGACGCTGCGGGGGCCGGTCGGCGACATGGGTACCGGCCCCGTGACGGCTCGTGACGTAACCGCCATCCGCCAGCCTGCGGTAGACGGCACGGATGGTGTTCGGGTTGACCCGTAGCGCGGCACCGAGCTCACGGACCGGCGGCAGCCGCGAGCCGGGGAGCAGGCGGCCCGAATCGATCTGGTAGGCGAGTTGCCAGAAGATCTGCGTCGAGATCGGCACGTCGGAGTCGCGCTCGACGTCGAGCCCGCCCCCAGCAGCGGCTGCGGCGGCGGTCGGCGACGGCCTCGTGGGTTCCATTGACATAGCGAGATAGTCCAAATATGCTCGGTGGCCAGACGACTATAGCAATCCGGACCCCTGTCAGCCCGTGGCGCGCAGGCCGCGGGCTGACGGATTCCCGGGACCCGACGACGCGGGAAGCGGTGCTCCGACCGCATCCAGCGCGACGCCGGCGAGCTCAGCGCCATCGCCCGTCACGCCCTCGACGAGTCGAAGATCGTCGAGCAGCCGGATCTCGAGCTCGCTACCGGCAAGCGCGTCGATCAGCCGGGCCGCGCGGATGGCAGCGCGAAGCGCGCTCGCGGTCTCGACCCGATCCGGCACGTCCCAGAACCAACTGCAGCTCGCGAACATCGCGAGTCGCCAGCGCTGCGCTTGCATGAGATCGATGAGGACGCCCTCATCTCGGTCAGACACGGGGCCGAGCACCTCTGCGGCGAACGCCCCGCGCGTCGTCGCGCCGATGACGACATCCACGTAGGCGTCGCGCGCGCTCCATGGGTCGGGTGCGCCGGGTAGGCCCGCGGCGAGGCGCTCGGTCTCCGTATCGATCCCTCCGGCGAGCCGGTCGAAGGCAGCGCGGAGCGGTGTCTTCCACGAACCGTCCGGGACACACGGGCAATCGGTCAGCCATCGCGCGATCCCGTGATGGCAGCTCCACGAGGTCCGCTCTCGCAACCCGGCCGTCGGGAGGCCGTCGACCTCCGCGGCCGCGATCGCGTCGGCCAGCGGTGGCGTCGCGTATGGCCGGTCGGCCGGAGCCGTCGAGCCGACGAGCCGAGCCAGGAACCGTTCCCGAAACGGCTGGTGGTGCCCGTATAACTCGCCGTCGGTCGCGACGACGACGAGCCCGCCACCGTCGAAGTCCGCTTCGAACGGCGGCATCAGCCGCTCGCGGATGAACGCGTCCGCGTCGACGGTCGACGACGGATCGAACGAGATCGCGGTCGACAGCCCGGCGTCGTACGGGACCGCGACGATCGAGGTGCCGCGACCGAGATCGATCCGAACAGGTCGACGGGCGTCGAACGAGGGGCCACCATCGACCTGCCACGGGGCGAGGATGGTGTGGGTGATGCCGGCGTCGACCAGGAGTCGGAGCGTGTTCAGGTCGACGGCGGTCTCCGGCAGCCACATACCGGTCGCGCGACGCCCGAAACGGACCTCGAAGTCGCGCAACCCCCAGCGGATCTCCGTCCGGCGATCGGCGGCACTCGCCAGGGGGAGGATGGCGTGGTGGAACGGCTGCGCCATCCCGTTCACCCCTCGGTCGCCGTCACCGAAACCGCGGTAAGCCACCGGGTCACCGGCCTGGAGCCAGCCGGCGAGGGTCGGGCCAACGTCCCACGATATCGCCGCGAGGTTGCCGAGCTCGGCGTTGGGCCGGTAACAGTCGGCGCTGATCCGCTCGTTCCAGTCGCGCGCCGGCGCGGCCGTCGGATCGCGCGGCATCGCGTTCGTGAACGGGTCGAGCCGCGGCGGTTGGTAGAAATGCCCGTGGACGACGAGGGACGGACGGCTCATCGATCCGGTGCCGTCGTCGAGACGGTGTTGACGATGGTTCGCGACCATCGCTCACCGCGGCGCAGCGTGATCGTCCACGAGAGCAACAGCGCGCTGCCCTGATACGCCCGTTCGAAGCCGTCCTCGGAGTTCGACACGGTCTCGATCGGCGCCCACCAGGCGTCGGCGGCCGCCGTCGATGACGTCACCCCGATCCCGATGTCGTCGTTGCCCTGAGCGATCGTGTCGATGCCGTTCGCCGATCCACGGCCGTCGTGGACCGTCCGTGTCCCGCCAACCTCCCACCAGGCCGCCGGGTTTCCGCCACCGCCGAGCATCGTCACGGCCCACTCGATGCCGAGTCGTGCCTCGAGGTCCGGGCCGCGGAGATGCTCGAGGTCGACGGTCAGGGTCAGCGCCGGCGCATCGCGGTCACCGCCGATCTCGATGGTCTTCGTGGCTCGTATCTGAGCGCCGGCGATCGTCGTCTCGCGACGAGCCACGAGACGTCCGGTGTCCAAGTCCTCGATGTCGAACGCGCCGTCGACCATATCGCCCAGGTCCGTCACCGCAGCCGCCGCCCAGGCCTCGGCGGTCGTGCCCCTCGGCAGGACGCGGATCAGGCCGGACCGTCGCTCGTAGGCGTCATACACGAGCAGGTCACCGAGTCCAGGCTCCTTCGTCCGGACGGCGTCGTGGATGGATACCGGGGCATCGCCTTCACGCGCCCTGCCGGGACCGGCGTCCTTCCTCGCGATCGCACGCAGCTTCTGGTGATACGCCTCCGGTCGCCGGCGCATCACCGCCGTCAGCGCGTGCCGGGCGGAGCGGATATCCCACGAGCCGATCCCGGCTCCCTCCGCGAGGTCGACGACGACGACCTGCCCGTCGTCCGCCAGGCGGACCTCGTTGACGCCATCCATATCGGTGTCGCGGCGCTCGGCGCTGACCCGCGATCCGGCGGCTGCCTCCGCGAGGTCCTCCGCGGCGATGACGTGCTCCCAGGTCGCGAGCCGCATGTGACTGATGTAGACGCCACCGAACAGCCCGTGCCAGTAAACGTCGTTCGATTGTCCCTGGTAGAGGTGCGTCAGCGCCTCGTCGTGCGCTGGCCCATCGCGCATCGCAGCGACGAGATCGGAGACGGCGAGCATCCGTTTGTGGAGATCGTTCACCTCCCGGTACTTGACCTGGAAGTTGCGCCACGACGCGCCCCGCAGCCAGCGGGCCTCGGGCAAGTGCTGATCCTGCGCTCGGTGAAGGACGGCCTCGAACTGCGCGCCCTCGTCTGCCGGCAGCGCCCACGCACCCATCTCGACATACGAACCGGTCGGGATGTAGACCCGCCCGATCGGAGCGTGCTCTCCGAGCCAGGCCGACGGTGTCGTCGTCGTCAGCCAGTCGGCGTTCTCTTCCAGTGCGCTGAGGAACCGCTCGACCCACTGGCGCTCACCCCAGCAATGCTCCCAGGTCGTCGGCCACCCGCCGAACTTCTCGCCGTCGTCGCCCATCACCCCGAGGCGGTCGCCCGCGTCGGTCGCGTGGGCGCGCAGGTAGGCGATGACGTCCTCGACGTCGCGGAAGGGGATCCGGTACCGGAGCCCCTGCTCGGTCCCGAAGACCTCGATCCGTTGGCCCTGGTCCTCGGTCGTGTATGGGCCCCACAGCCTGTCCTCGGGGATCGTCGCGGCGCGGAAATGGGCGTCGTCAAGGATCGTCCACTCGTACTCGGCGGCGACCAGTGACGTGGGGAGGTCCGGCTCCCAGACCCGCTCGGCGAGCCATGCGCCGCGTGGCCGGCGCCCGAAGATCGTGTCCACGGCCTCCGCCATCCGCCGAAGCTGACCGATGCGGTCACGTTCCGGAAGCGCCGCCAGCACCGGCTCGTAGTAGGCGCCGCCGAGCATCTCGACCTGGTCGCGTTCGACGAGCGCGCGGAGGCGATGGACCGTGTCGGCTCGCTCGGCGAGCAGCCAGTCGAGCAATGGCCCCGTGTAGTGGAGTGACAGCCTGATCGTCGGGTGCCGCTCGAGCGCATCGACGATCGGTGCGTAGGCCTTTTCGAAGACGTCTGCGAAGACCCAGCCGAAGTTGCCGACCGGTTGATGGTTGTGGAGGGCGAGCGCAAGCGAGATGCGCGGCGGCACGACTCTCAGCCGGCCTCCGTGATCAGTGACTCCGGTGGTGCCGCGGCCACCTCGATGCCGGCGGCCGGCAGATACAGGCGTTCGGTGTACTCCTGGAGCATCCGCGCCGTCGAGAAATCCCAGAGCGATGACGCCATCGCGTGGCGCATCACCTCGACCCATTTGCGGGGGACGCCGTCCTTGTCGCGGTCGTAGTACGTCGGCACGAGCTCCTGCTCGAGCAGCCGGTAAAGGTCTTCGGCGTCCGACCAGTCCTGGGCAGCTTCGTCGGGGTTCTGCTCACGACCACCGATCGCCCAGCCGTTGTCGCCCTCGTAGCCCTCGTCCCACCAGCCGTCGAGGACGCTGATGTTGGGGACGCCGTTCTGCGCGGCCTTCATCCCTGACGTCCCCGAAGCCTCGAGCGGCCGCCGCGGGTTGTTCAGCCACACGTCGACGCCCTGGACGAGGAACCGGCCGACCCGCATGTCGTAGTCCTCCAGGATGAAGACGCGACCGCGCAATCGCGGCGAGCGCGAGTGCTGGAAGATCTCCTGGATGACGCGCTGACCGGGCCGGTCGGCGGGATGCGCCTTGCCGGCGAAGATGACCTGCACGGGTCGGTCGGCGTGCCACAGCAACCTAGCTAGCCGGTCCATGTCAGTGAACAGCAGCCCGGCTCGTTTGTAGGTCGCAAATCGTCGGGCGAAGCCGATCGTCAGCACGGCTGGGTCGAGGACGGTCTCGACCTCGGCGAGGACTGCGGGCGATTCGCCGTGGCGGGCGAGCTGGCTGCGCAGCCGACCGTGGACGAAGATCGCCAGCTCACGCTTCTGACGCAGGTGGGCCTCCCACAGCTCGTCGCCGGGGATCTTCGGGAGGCGCTCCCAGAAGTGGTCCTGGCGCGACCCCGCGTCGAGACGAGCTAGGTCGGCGTCGAGATGGCGCGCCAGCAGCTCGTCGACCGGCTGGCCGACCCATGTCGGGTCGTGGACGCCATTCGTCACCGCCTCGATCCCGTCGTTCTTGATGCTGTTCCACGTCGCGTTCGCGGTCGCCGCATGGAGCTTGCTGACGGCATTCGCGCCGTGCGTCAGACGAAGGCTGAATGCCGTCATGTCGAACTGACCGCGGTCGCCGTCCGTGCCGAGACCGAGCTCGAGCACGCGCTCGACCGGCACGCCGCCTGCGTCGAGGAGCGGCCCGGCGACCCGACGCACGAGGTCGGCCTCGAAGCGCTCGTTTCCGGCGGAGACCGGCGTGTGGATCGTGAACACGGCGTTGCGCTTCACCTCGGCCCAGGCGTCGTCGAGCGTCTTGCCGGCCGCGACGAACTCGCGCGCTCGTTCGGCAAGAAGGAACGCTGAGTGACCCTCGTTCAGGTGCCAGACCGCCGGTTCGAGGCCGAGCGCGCGTAGCGCGCGGACGCCACCGATGCCCAGCACGAGCTCCTGGTGGAGGCGCATCTCGCGGCCTCGGACATAGAGGATGTTCGTGATCGGCCGGTCGTCGACCGCGTTGTCGACGATGTCGGTGTCGAGAAGGAGGACCGGGACGCGGCCGACCTGTACCAGCCAGACGGCGACGGCCACCCGTCGGCCGGGCAGCTGCAGGTCGACGGTGAGCGGCAGCCCCTCGGCATCCTGGACCCTCGAAAGCGGCAGCCGGCTGAGGTCGTAGTCAGGGTAGGCGTGCTCCTGGTGTCCGTCGGCGTCGATGGTCTGGCGAAAGTAGCCCTTGCGGTACAGCAACCCGACACCGACGAATGGCAGGGCCATGTCACTGGCCGACTTCATGTGGTCGCCGGCGAGGACGCCGAGACCGCCCGAATAGATCCCGAGCGACTCGTGGATCCCGTACTCGGCGCAGAAGTAGGCGATCTGGCCGTCGATCTTGTCGCCGTACTTGCGCTGGAACCAGTGACCGGCGCCGTTCGCCATGTACCGGTCGAACTCTGCGAGGACGTCCTGGTATTCGGCGAGGAACTTCTCGTCCTCGAGCAGCCGCCCCCAGTCGGTCGGGCCGCTGATGACCGGGATCGGGTTTCGGTAGCGGTTCCAGGCTGTCCGGTCGATCAGGCTCCACAGGTTCCGCGTCCGCGGGTCCCAGGCCCAATGCAGGTTGTACGCGAGGCGCCTCAGGCCCTCGAGCCGCGGCGGCAGGGGGAACGATGCGGCCGGGATGGAGGGGACGGAGACGAGGTCCATGGCGGCGCATCATACCGGGTCGCTTCTCCACGTGAACCGGTTTAGTCGCACGAGACCGGCGCGTTGGCGACGCCGCCGACTACCATGCCGCCCGTGGGTCTGCGCGTCGCCTTCCTGTCGTCCGAGTGCGAGCCGTGGGCCAAGACGGGTGGCCTCGCCGATGTCGTCGACGCGCTCGCGCGGGCGGTCGGCGCGCTCCGCGACGACAGCATCGATGGACCGGTCGACGTCTTCCTGCCGCGCTATCGGGGCGTGCCCGAACCACGACCCGAGGCCATCCTCTCGGAGCGGACGCTCGCCGTCCCGGATCCGCGAGCCCGCACAGGATCAAGCGAGGTCGGGCTCATCGACGTCGAGGCGGATGGCTACAGGCTGCGACTGGTCGACCATCCCGCGGCGTTCGACCGAGCCGGGTTCTACGGCGACGCGGCAGGCGATTACAAAGACAACGCGTGGCGGTTCGGGCTGTACGTGCGTGCCGCGCTGGAGACGCTGCGGACCGAGGACAAGCCCGTCGACGTCATCCACGCGCACGACTGGCAGGCCGGACCCACCGGCATCTTCCGTCGTGGCGCGTATGCGGACGATCCGGTCATCGGCCGGGCTGCGATCGTCACGACACTCCACAACCTCGCCTACCACGGCTGGACGCCGAACGCCGACCTGCCCCAGCTCGGGCTCCGTCCCGGCGATCGCGCGCCGGGACAGAACGCCGATGGGGTGGATCTGCTCGCGGCCGGGATCGAGGCGGCGGAGATCGTGAACACGGTGTCACCGACCTACGCACGCGAGGCGCTGACGCCGGAGTTCGGGATGGGCCTCGATCGCTTACTGCGCTCGAAGGGCGATCGGTTCTTCGGCATCCTCAACGGTCTCGACAACAGCGTCTGGGACCCGGCGAACGACCCCGCGCTCGCGGCGCCGTTCTCGCGCGCGGACCGTTCGGGGAAGGCCGCCTGCCGGGCCGACCTGCTCATCAGGAACAGGATGGACCCAGCCGACGCCCGACCGGTCATCGGGATGATCGGCCGCCTCGATCCGCAGAAGGGGTTCGACCTGCTCGCGAACGCAGCACCGGACCTGCTGCGCCGAGGGGCGCGCCTGGTCGTCCAGGGCGCCGGCCACCCCGACCTGGCCGATCCGTTCCGCAAGCTCGCGGCGGCATCGCCCGACAAGGTGGCGCTCATCGAGCGATTCGATCGCGACATGGCGCGGCGGATCTACGCGGGCGCCGACTTCTTCGCGATGCCATCGCGCTTCGAGCCGTCCGGTCAGGGTCAGATGATCGCGATGCGCTACGGAACGCCACCGATCGTCCGACGGACCGGCGGCCTGGCGGACACGGTCGTCGATGTGACAAGGCAGCCGGGCTCCGGCACCGGTTTCGTCTTCGACGAGGCGACGCCGGCAGCGCTGCTCGAGGCATGCGATCGGGCGTTCGCGCTGCGTGCGAAAGGCGGGATGGTGTGGGACCGCCTGGTCGACCGGGTCATGGCCGCTGACTTCGACTGGTCGACGGGACCGGCGCCGCGGTACGTGGAGGCGTATCGGCGGGCGGTCGCGATCCGGCGGGGAACCGCCTAGACACCGAGGCCCGCGCGCTCAGGCCGGCCCGAGCGCCTCGAGGAGACACGCCACCGTTTCCCCTGGGTGCGTGCGCTGGGGCGAGTGCGGTGCTCCCGCGATCGTGAGGACGTGGTCGGTACCGATGATCTGCGCGAAGGCGGCAGCGGCGTCATCGTCGACGTAGCCGCCCGTCGCTGGGTCGCCACGGACGAGCCACACATCGAGCCCAGTCGCGGCGGGATCGCGAAGGTCGGCCATCCCACCGTCCCAGTCGCCATTGTCCAGAAGGACGGCTCTCGCCGCCTCGAAGTCGAGCTCCATCACCGCTTCTGCCTTCGCCTGCACGTCGCCGTCGCTCCAACCGGGTTCGGCTGCTCGAACGGCGGCACGGGCGTCGGCGAGGAGCACGGCGGGCTGCTGGCTCGGATCACTCGCCTCGAGCGAGATCCGTTCGAAGGGCAACACCGGTGGATCGAGCAGCACCGTCGTCGCCGGCCTGATGCCGGCGACAGGGAGGGCGGCACTCGTGACCGCGCCCCAGCTATGGCCGACCACTTGGAGCTCCGGCCGGTCAATGCCGGCTGCACGGATGAACGCAGCGATGTCGGCTGCGTTGTCGCGGAACCGGTGATGGCCCTGCCAATGACCCGTCCTGCCGTGGCCGGCCTGATCGACGGCGATCACCCGGCGATCCGTCACAGCGAGCGCGGGACCGACCCGCCACCACACGGCCGCCGATGACGTGACGCCGTGGATCAGGAGCAAGGGCCGGGCATGGGCGGATCCCCAGACCAACCCCGACCACGGGATCCCGGCCGCGTCGACGGTGATCCGATCTCCCGGGAGCGGCGCGTCCAGAGCGGCCGCGACGGCGTCGGGGAGGATCGTCAGCGTCACCCGTCGAACCTAGCACGCTCGGCGGTCTGCTCGCCTGCAGGTTCTACGGCTGCGTGGTCTACTGCGCACGCTGTGTCCGTCCTGGGCGATGACCGCTACCGCGTCCCTCTCGCCATCCTCGCGCTGGTGTGCATCTGTGGGTTCGTCGCGGTCTCGATGCTGGTGTTCGCGGGCCTGACGTCCACTGTCGACACGAGCGGTCTCATCGCGTTGAGCCGGTTCCACGGCACGCCGCTCGATCCGACCTTCGTCGCGATATCCGAGCTCGGCGTGGCCGACATCCTCGCCTTCTTCTCGATGATCACGGCCGGGTTCGTGTGGGCCGCCGGCGCGCGACGCGCGGCGGTCTACATCGTCGTGGGGTACGTCGCGGCCGCGGTCGTGAGCGACGCGATCAAGGCAGTCCTGCCGCTCGCTCGCCCGTCGGTCACGTACCAGATCCCGCTCAAGATGTCCGAGACCGAGGACTTGTTGTGGATCGGCCTCGCGATCCTCCTTGTCATCGTGTTCTGGCGGACGCGCTGGCGCTGGGGCGCCGTGATCGGTGCAGCGTTGTTCGCGGTCGCTCTGCTCTGGGATCCGACACCGCTTTCGACCCCGGGGATGGACTCGTATCCGAGTGGCCATGCGCTTCGGTCGATCGTGCTCGTCGCGAGCGTCCTCTTCGCGCTGCCGGTCCGCATCTCACGCAAGGCGACTGTTGCGCTCGTCACGGTCGTGATCCTGATCGGCATTTCCAGGGTCTATCTCGGCGAGCACCATCCGAGCGATGTCATCGCCGGATGGTTGCTCGGGTTCGCGCTGATCGCGGCGCTCACGCTCGTGCCGTTCTTCCGGTCGCCGGAGGAGGCGACGCGCCTGGAGGCGGTCCGCAGCAAGCCGACGCCCGAACCGGCCCGGGCGCGTTCGACCGTGTCGCGTACGAAGTCTCGGGTCGGGCTGGGAGCCTGAGCCGCCCTCGCCATCGCCCGAGTACGATGGCGAAGCCCAGTGCCACGCGGAGGACCGTCGCCCCATGGCCAACCAGTTCGTCGTCCAGCTCAAGAACGAACCGGGCGCGATGGCGAACCTCGCCGAGGCGCTCGCTGCCCGCGGCGTCGACCTTCGCGCGATCGGCGGCGGCAGCATCGGTGACTCGGGTCACGTGATCATGACGACGGCCGACGACGACGCGACGAAAGCCGTGCTCGACGAGATGGGCTACGTCTACATCGAGGGGGAATCCCTCGTGACCGAGGTCGACGACCGGCCTGGCGGGATGGCTCGGCTGTCTCGAGCGCTCGCCGACGCCGGGGTCAACATCCACGGGCACCTGTTCCTCGGGCGATGGGGCGACCGCGCGATGTTCGCCTTCGTCGTCGACAAGCCCGACGTCGCCCGCCCGATCCTCGAGCGCAAGGGCTGAACCCGGCACGTCCGATGGCAGAGCGGCGCCGTCACAGAGGACGCGCTGGCCCATCTGGGTCCCTCGTGCGCCGGAGCCGCCGCGGACCTCGGCATCGAGATCAAGCGCATGGAGGTGGTCGAGCCCGGAGCGGTGAACCGCTCCGGGCTTCGATCCGTTTCGGGAGGTATCCGGCGACCTAGGCCGCGGGGCGCTCCGCGACGGAGGTCACGACGTCCTCGGCGCGAACCGGTTCGTCGAAGCTGAGCTCGAGCACCCGGTCGAAGCCGAGCGCGTCGGAGTTCATGGGCGGGGCGTCCTGCGTGAACGCCAAGTGGAACGCGCCAGCGTCCTCGGTGATCGCGAGGCCGACGGTCTCGTCCCGAGGCAGGCCGACCCAGACGACGCGCAGCGTGTCGGCATCGATGTTTTCGACCTTGACCTTGAACCAGCGGACCGACATGCCGTCGCCAGGGTTGCCGGACGAGGCGAGGTCGAGCTTGCCGGTCGTGTCGTCGATCGCGACCGAGACGTCGTCGCCGGTCAGATTCTTGAGTGTGACGGCGATGTCGCCGCCGCTCGACGGCTGCGACGGGGCGGCGGTCGGTGCGGCCGGCGCGGGCGTCGGCGTGACGACGGGCGCTGCGCTCGGCGTGAAGGCTGGAATGGCCGGGGTCGGCCGGTGGCCGTATGCAGCGTCTGCGGCGAACACGACGACGACGGAAAGGGCGAGGCCACCGACGATCGCGGCGAGCCTGCGGAAGGGGGAGCGGGACATCTACGGTTCCTTCGATATCTGGTGCCCGGCTTGGGCTCCGGGCGTGGTCCCATGGAACCGCGCCCGCGCGCGCGGAACGACTGACGCAGGTCGTCGACTGGTCACCGACATTCGTCGGTATCGCCATCGGCGGAGGTCCTCGACGCCTACTGCGTGCGTGGCGGCTCTTTAGACCATGCGTTCTATAGTTGCCGCGTGCGACGGCGGAGCCAGCGAGCGGCGAACGTTGACTACTACGCGCGGAACCGCGATATGGAGATCACACGCGTCAGGGTCCGACAGCGAGGGACCGTGGAGCTCTGAACAGGCAGCCCTACTCGACGCACGACGAGATGTCGCCTGCGCCGACTGCGGCGGCCGATTCCCACCC
>JBKPMM010000052.1:0-6042 GCA_046732155.1 Chloroflexota bacterium
CAGGTGCTCGGGGGCTACGGCTACATCGACGAGTTCCCCGTCGAGCGGATGATGCGTGACGCGAAGATCACCCAGCTCTACGAGGGGACCCAGCAGATCCAACGGCTCGTCATCGCGCGGTCCCTGCTCGGCAAGGGCGACTGACCGACGCCAGGACCCAGGGAGGTTCGAGTCCGCCTGTGCGCATCGTCGTCCTCACGAAACCCGTCCCCGATCCCGCGTCGGGCGGCGAACGCCTCGGCCCGGATGGACGCCTCGATCGGGGTAACAGCCCGGCCGTCGTCAACGGCAACGACGAGTACGTCCTCGAGAAGGCCCTCAAGCTGATCGAAGCGGCCGGCGAGGGGGAGGTCATCCTGCTGACGATGGCGCCGGAGAACGCGCCCGAGACGATGCGCAAGGCGCTGGCGATGGGCGCGACGCGCGGCGTGCTCGTGACGGATCCCGCGATCGCCGGCTCGGACACGGTCGCGACGACGCGCATCCTCGCTGCGGCGCTCCAGACCCTCTCGTTCGACCTCGTGTTCGCCGGCGTCGACACGTCCGACGGTGTGGCAGGCGTCGTCCCGCCGGGTGTCGCCGCCCTCACGCAGATGCCGTACCTGTCCTACGCGGCCTCGATCGACCCCGACGAAGGCGCTCGCACGGTGCGCGTGAAGCGCATCACCGCGGATGGCTACGATGTCCTCGAGGCGCCGATGCCGGCCCTCATCTCCGGCACCCAGGCGCTCGGGGAGCCACGGTACCCATCATTGAAGGGGATCATGGCGGCGCGCTCGAAGGAGATCACGACGCTCACGCTGGACGATCTCGGAATCGACTCCGGCACGGTCGGGTCGGGCGGTGCGCTCACGAAGGTCGTCGATTCACGGCCACCGGCCGCGCGCGGGGCGACGAAGGTCGTCCGCGATGCACCCGATGAAGCGGCACGCCAGATCGTCGACCTGCTGGCCGAGCGGCGGCTCATCTGATGGCCACCATCTGGGTCCACGGCGAGACCGCCGCCGACGGTTCGCTGACCAAGTTGAGCACAGAGGTCGCCACGCTCGCCCGTTTGGTGGCTGAGGGCATAGGCGGGGCCGACGTCATCGGGGTCGTCGTGGCCGCCGATCCCGGTCCGGCCGCCAACGAGCTCGCTGGTTTCGTTCCGAAGGTGCTGGCGCTCACGGAACCGTCAACGGCAGATCACGCCGCCGGGATGATCGTGGCGCAGCGCCTGGCCGCGCTCATCGAGGCGCAGGATCCGGACATCGTGATGACCGGCGCGGGACCCGAGGGCCGTGATCTCGCGGGCGCTCTGTCCGCGCTGACCGGTTGGGGCGTCCTGGCGAACGCGACCGCCGTGCAGGGCACGACCGACGGTCCCGTTGCCAGTCACAGCGTGTTCGGCGGCAAGCTCATCACCGAAAGCGCGCTGACCGATGGGAAGGGGATCATCACCGTCCGTCCGAACAGCGTGACTGCGGAGCCTTCGGGGTCGACCGGCCAGGTCGAGGCAGCGACGGTGGCCGGCGAGCTCACCCAGCCCGCGGTCCCGGTCGTCGACCGGCTCGATGCGGAGACGAAAGCCGCCCAGATCGATGACGCGCGGATCATCGTCGCCGGCGGCCGCGGCGTGGGTGGGCCGGACGGGTTCGCGCTCATCCGCGATCTCGCCGATGCGCTCGGTGGTGCCGTCGGGGCGACCCGAGCCGCGGTCGATTCCGGTTGGATCCCATACAGCCAGCAGATCGGTCAGACGGGCAAGATCGTCAAGCCGCAGCTGTACCTCGCGATGGGCATCAGCGGCGCGATCCAGCACAAGGTCGGGATGCAGACGGCATCGACGATCATCGCCGTGAATCGCGATCCGGACGCACCGATCGCCGAATTCGCCGACATGATCGTGATCGGTGACCTGGTCGAGGTTGGCAACGCCTTGCTCGCCCAGTTGCGGGCGCGCTCGGGCTGACGTCATGGGGCCTGCTGAGCATGGCTGAGCTCACGGTCCTGCTGCCGGTCGCGGCCTTCGCCGCCCTGGCATTCGGCGTCCTGGTCGTCCTGCGCAGGGCAGGCCGGATCGTGGCGCGAACGCGTGAAGTCGAGCACTTCCGCTCCGCGGTACGTGAGTTGACCACCCGGATCGACCAATCGCTCGAGGGCGCGGTCGGGCGTATCGATGCCATGCGCCGCGGCCAGCTCGGGGCCGAGGAGCTGCCGCCGACGATCGCGGCGGCGACCGACGCGGTCGAGCGGTACGCAGAGGAGGCCCGCTCGCTCAAGGGGCCCAAGGCCGGCGAGCCGATCCGGGACGCGATCGTCGAGGACCTCGAGCGCGCGGGGAGGGCACTCGCGATGGTCGGTCACGGCGCGACGATCCTCGCGCAGGCACGGCGCCGGGGCCGGGAGCTTGAGGCGCAGACGTCCGTCAAGCGCGGATATCTGAACCTCGTCCACGCGCGTGAGGCGATCGTCCGCCACGCGGCCGCCGCCGAGGAGCTGGAGGTCCCGCCGGTCGAGACCGCGCCGGAGGGGTCCGCGCCGGCGCCGACGTCTCGTCCCTGAGCATGACTCCCTGACAGACCGCTCTGGACCACACCATGTAGTGGTATGCTCGTGCCACACCACAAGTCCTAGTGGTATGGCACGACAGGAGAGCGATGCGTTGCCCCCAGTGCGGCGACCGGGATACCCGCGTCGTCGACTCGCGCGATCTCGACGACTCGGCGACCATCCGGCGCCGACGCGAATGCACGGCCTGTTCGACCCGCTTCACGACCTATGAGCGGATCGAGGCTGCGCGGCTCGTCGTCGTCAAGCGTGACGGGACGCGGCAGGAGTTCGACCGCGACAAGCTCGTCACGGGGCTGCGCAAGGCGCTGACGCGGCGGCCCGTACCCGAGAACGCGGCGGGCATCGCCGGTGACCGCATCGAGGCGGAACTGCGTGCGGAGGGGATGACCGAGGTGCCGTCATCGCGCGTCGGCGCGCTGGCGATGCAGGCGCTCCGGGCGCTCGATCAGATCGCGTACATCCGGTTCGCCAGCGTCTATCAGAGTTTCGAGGACCTCGAGGATCTCAAGCGCGAGGTCGACAGCCTGTATGCCGAGAAAGGTGAAGGGCAGCCCGTCGCGTGAGCGTCCTCTCAGATCGCGACATCCGCGCGGCACTCGATGACGGGCGGGTCAGGATCGAGCCGTACGACGCCCAGGACCTGCAGCCGTCATCGGTCGACCTGCATCTCGACCGCTCGTTCCGCGTCTTCCGGAACAACCGCTATCCGTACATCGATGTCCGGGCGCCGCAACCCGACCTGACTGAGCTCCTCACGGTCGGCGATGACGAACCGTTCATCCTCCATCCCGGGGAATTCGTCCTCGGCCAGACGCTCGAGTGGGTCGAGCTGCCGGACGATCTCGTGGCCAGGCTCGAAGGGAAAAGTTCTTTGGGCCGCCTCGGGCTGCTGATCCACTCGACCGCGGGATACGTCGATCCGGGATGGAAAGGCAATCTCACGCTCGAGTTATCTAACGTCGCGAACCTGCCCATCGCGCTCTACTACGGCATGCGCATCGGGCAGATCTCGTTCTTCAAGATGTCGTCCGCGGTCGAGCGGCCCTACGGCTCGCCCGAGCTCCGGTCCCGTTACCAGGGGCAGAAGGAACCAACGGCGTCGGCATATCACCGCGACTTCGACGGGACCAACGACAAGAAGCCCTAGCGATGGCGATCAACGATTCCGTCGACTGGCTGGCCGACCTCGGCGGTGGCACGCGCGTCGCGCTGATCCAGGCGGGCTCATTCCGCTCGGATGCGGGTGCGTTGTTCGGGCCGGTGCCGCGGCTCCTCTGGAACGACCTCGTCACCGACGAGATCGATTCCGACAACCGGATCCTCCAGGCGCTCAACTGTCTGCTGATCGAGAACCCGTCTGGGCGTGTCCTCGTCGAGACCGGCATCGGCGAGCGGGTCGACGAGAAGACGCGCGCCATGCGCGCGTACGACGGCCCGGCCATCCTGCCCGCGCTCGAGACGGCGGGGTTCCTGCCTGAGACGGTCTCGTACGTCGCCCTCAGCCACTTGCATTTCGATCACGCGGGCGGTCTGCTGCGGGCCGACGGCGAGAAGGCGTTCCCGCACGCCGCGATCGTCGCCCAGCAGGCCGAATGGGACATCGCGCTGGGCGACAACCCGCGACTGGTCGCCTCGTACGTGCAGCCCGAGCTCGAACTCGTCAAAGCGTGGGGGATGCAAGGCGAAGCGGACGGGGAGAAGGAGCTGATCCCGGGCGTGAAGGTCGTCCCGACGGGCGGCCACTCGGCCGGGCATCAGGCGGTCGTCGCGACCGGGACCGGCGACGGGGCACAAACGCTCGTGTTCTTCGGCGACCTGTTCATGCGCCCGTGGGCAGCCAACCCGCGCTGGGTGACGGCGTTCGACGACTTCCCGCTCGACTCGGTCTCGAAGAAGGCCGAGCTGTTCGCCGAAGCCGCCGACGAGGGCTGGTACGTCGTGCTGTCGCACGAGACCAAGCACCCGATCGGCCGGATCGAGCGCGATCGGGACCGGTTCCGCTTCGTCCCGATCTAGGACGCCGTCGGCGAGGCCGAGGGTGATGCGGCCTGCGGCAGCATCGACTCGATCAGCGCTCTCGCACCCTGTTCGTCGACCGGGCCGCTCACGACCTGCTGGATCACGCCGTTCGTATCGATGAAGAACTGGGTCGGCAGCGCGAACACGCGGTACTCGCGCAAGACGTTCCCGGAGCCGTCGAAGCCGATCGTGTAGCGAAGTCGATATCGGTCGGCGTACGCCTTGACATCCGCCGCGGTCGTCTCCTGGACGCTGATCCCGACCACCTCGAGCCCGCGGGCGCGGTACGTATCGGACAGCGAGCGCAGGATCGGTGTCTCTTGCTGGCACGGCGGGCACCACGACGCGAAGAAGTTGAGCCAGACGACCTTCCCGCGCAGATCCGCGAGCCGGACGGGGTTCCCGTCCAAGTCCTGGAGCTGGTACGTACTGCCGTCCCCGAGGTCGATCGTCATCTCGGGCGCCTGCTGCCCGGCCTGCAGTCCCTGCGCCGGGGCCTCACCGATGACGAAGGGAGTCGCCAGCGGATCGATCAGGTCAGGCTGGTTCGCCGTGTTGCCGAGGGGAGTCGTCACGATGACGCCGACGATGGCGATCACGAGCACCGCGATCGCGCCGGCGAGCAGCTGTCGACCGCTGAACGGCCCGATCAGTCCGTGACGGGCAGGTCGATGCGTGAAGGTCGGCCGCGGCGTTTCCGACGCCTGGCCCTCGGAGGCCACGTCAGATCGCCGTCAGGAACTGGAAGTAGCGCGGAGCCAGGCGCAGGAGGTCAAGCACCATCGCCACGCCGATCGCCGACACGAGCAGCCCGCCGATCAGTGACACGGTCCGACCGTGTCGCAGCAGGGGTCGGATGAGCGTCGGCGCCCGGTCGTACGCGAGGGCGATGATCAGAAACGGCACCCCGAGCCCGATGCAGTACGCGATGAGCAGCAGCGTCCCCTGGGCGACCGTGCCGCTCGTCGCGGCCATCGTCAGGATCCCGCCCAGGATGATCCCGATGCACGGCGTCCAGCCGATCGCGAAGATCGAGCCGAGCCCGAGCGACGCCAGCAGTCCGCCGTTCGAGCCGACGAGCGCGCCCCCGAGTCGATCACCGACGCTCGGTCGGCCGTCCGGCGTGCCGGTCGACAGGGCGATCGAGCCGGTCGTCGTTGCGAGGCTGCCTGCCGCACCGGCATCGAGCGGGCGCCACGTCCGTTCGAGCGCCGGGATGTGCAGGATCCCCGCCAGGCTCAGCCCAAGGACGATGAGGATCACCCCGCCGACGACGCGCAGGACGGGGAGGATATCGACGAGGCCCTGTGCGAGGTACGTCGCGGTCAAGCCAAGCAGCGCGAAGACCGCGGTGAAGCCGAAGACGAATGCGATGGCGTGGCGGACTGCAAGCCAGCGGCCGGGACGTGGCAGGCCACCACCCGCGACCGCGATCGCGCTCAACTGCCCGAGGTAGGCCGGCACGAGTGG
>JBKPMM010000053.1:0-5501 GCA_046732155.1 Chloroflexota bacterium
AGCGTGGCCCCGGCATATCGATACGTGAGGACGGGACGTGGCTGGGCTGCGAGCAAGGCCGCAGCGGTCCTGTGCGTCGTCGCCCTCTCGGCGCTTGCGCTGAGCGTCACGATCATCGTGCTGACGTTCGCGCCGTACGTCGGTCAGATGGTCGATTCAGTCCGTCAGGGTGTCACCGCGATCACGACCTTCCTCTCGAGTGTCGGGGTGCCCGACGACGCTGTCGCGATCATCGCTGGCTCTGTGACGGACTTCCAGGAATGGCTCGGGGGCGCAGCCAGCAGCCTGATCGGCTCGATCGCCGATGCGGCAACCGTGGTCATCCTCGGCGGGTTTCTCACGTTCTACGTCTTGTATGACTACGACAAGGCGTGGTCGACTGCGATCCGCGACCTCGATCCGACCCAGCAGGCGGTCGTCACGGAACACGGCGCCGTCGCACTCGACAACGTGAGCGCGTACCTGCGCGGGACTGCTCTCTCCGCAGGCGCTGACGCGTTGGCGGCGTTGATCTACCTCGCACTCCTCGGCGTTCCGCTTGCCGGGCCGCTCGCCATCGTCGTCTTCCTTGGTGGCTTCGTCCCGTACATCGGACCCGTGATCGCCTCGAGCATCGTCCTCCTCGTGGTGCTCGCGACCCGCGGCGTGGTGGACGCGACGGTCGTGCTCGGGTTGATGATCGCGGTCGGCCTTCTCCAGCGGCGCTTGCTGCACGCGGCCGTCACCCGCCCGTTGCCGCGCCATCCCGCTCTCGTCGTGATCGCCCTGCCGGCCGGCGCAGCCCTGTTCGGACTCATCGGCCTGGCCGCCGCGGTTCCCGCCGTGATCCTCGTCGAAGCGTTCGCCGCGCCGTTGACGACGATCCTGGAGGGGGCGCGGCGCGAGACGTCGACCAGCAATCTCGTGCCGACTTGGCTGGACCGACTCGCTCAGTGGAGCTGGCGCGGGCTCATCATCGCCGCCCTGATCGCGA
The DNA here is from genome assembly GCA_046732155.1 of Chloroflexota bacterium. Classification (GTDB taxonomy): domain Bacteria; phylum Chloroflexota; class Limnocylindria; order Limnocylindrales; family CSP1-4; genus SPCO01. The sequence goes on from JBKPMM010000053.1 coordinate 974, forward strand.
TCGCGATCAGCGCCGCCGTCGCCGTTCCTGGCGTGACCGTGCCTCTCGTCCTTGCGCTCGTCCTTGCCGCGACGCTGGTGCCGGGCGTGGCAGCGCTCGAGGCGCGGGGGCTAGGCCGGGGTCAAGCAGCACTCGCGACGACCGTGAGCAGCGCCATCGTCGTCTTCGGTGCTGCCGCGCTGGCGATCGTCGCGATCGGTGGGTCGGTGGTCCAGACCCGGGACGTCGCGGAGACGGGAGCCCGACAGACGGGAGTCGACCCGCTCGTGGACATCGTCGCGGCGTTCGGCTCCGGTCTTACAACCCAGGTGTTCGGGATCTTTTCCGAGGTCGTCGGACTTTTGGTCGCGATCCTTCTGGCGCTGCTGCTCACGTTCTATCTGCTCAAGGATGGCGCCATCTGGTGGGACCGCGCGCTCGGCGGCGTATCAGGACGCCGGCGCGACCTGCTCGACGACATCGCGCGACGATCCGCCCGGATCCTCAATGGCTACATGATCGGGACGGGGACCATCGCGCTGTTCGCTGCCGTCACGCAATGGCTGATCATGGTGCTGCTGGGGTTGCCCCTGGCCTTCCCGGTCGCCGTCCTGACCTTCTTCGGCAACTTCATCCCGTACATCGGCGGGGCGATCACGACGTTCATCGGCTTCCTGGTCGCCGTAGCGGTCGGAACGCCCACCGACATCGTTCTGATGGCGATCTACACGCTCGTCTTCAATATCGTCCAGGGCAACTTCGTGGCGCCGCTGGTCTACGGGAAGACCGTCAGCCTCCATCCCGCGATCGTGCTGCTCGCGATCCCGGCCGGCGGTCAGATCGCCGGGATACTCGGGATGTTCCTGATCGTCCCGTTCCTGGGTGTGGTCGCCGTGACGTGGCGGCTCATCCTCCACGTCTTCGATCCGGACGACGCGGCGATGGTCCGAGAGGATCCGTCACCGACGGCGCCTGACGTCAGCCAGGCTGCGACGGTGCCGAAGGCGGCGCCGTCCTAGGGGAGCTAGGGCGACCGGTCCGGGTCGGTGCCGTTCGCCTCATCGCTGATCTCGCGTTCGGCGACCGTCTTCGGGACGAGGCGCCGCGCGATCCTCTCACTCTCTTCGGCAAGCTCCAGCGCGCGCGGGTCTCCGGGATCGAGGACGGTCTTCTGCTCCTCGATCTCCTTCAGGCGCGCGGCGTCCGCGGCGATGTCCTCGGACGTTGCGCGGAAGTCCCCTTCCAGATCCGACATGGACCCGATCAGCTCCTGGCTACCACGGCCGTGTCCATTTGCCGTCGCGGTAGCAGTACCACAACGTGAACGGCTCGCTGGAGAGCTCGCGTGGACGAACGACGGCGGAAGGATACCGTTCGCGGAGGCGCTGCTGGAAGGTCGCAGGCGTGGTCTCACCCTCGGCGAGGATCGACTCGGCGAAGGCGACGAAATCCTCGTCGTTCCGTGGGTTCAGCACGACCGCGCTCGGCACCATCAACGAACCTCAGGCGAGCGTTCATGCTGCGCGGGGCATCAGCATGCCTCCCGTAGGCTGTCCGGGCGCGCCGTTGCAGCGTCGTCGCAAACCACTGGGCCGCGGTGGCTTCAGGCAGGACGCGGCGGGACCTCGAAGGAGTCGCCAGGCGCGAGGACCGGGATCATCACCTCCGGCGCTGTCACCTGCGCCTCCTCGATGAAGCGGTCGCCGCTCTCATCGAAGCGGTGGCGTCGGACGCGCCCCATCCCGACCGGCCATAGCGTTCCCCAGTGGACGGCGACTGCCGTTCGGGGTCGCAACAGACGAAGCGCCGACGCTGCGGTGGTGGGGTTCAGGTGACCGCTGCGCAGGGTAGGACCCCAGCCCCCGATCGGGAGGATGGCGAGATCGAGGTCTCCCGCGAGATCCGCCATCCCGGGGAAGAGGTCGGTATCACCCGCGAAGTAGACACGCTCGTTCCCATCGAGCACATAGCCGACCGCGGGCGCCGCCGGGCCGAACGGCATCCGCCGTCCGTCGTGGGCCGCCGGGACCGTCCTGACCCGGACGTTCCCGATCATGAGTTCGTCTCCGGCATCGACCTCATGCACGTCGTCGAAGCCCTGCGCACGGACGAGGCGCCCGGTGTTCCGAGGCACGACGAGCGTCGTCGAGCGGTCGAGTTGTCGGAGGCTGCCGAGGTGGAGGTGGTCCTGGTGCGCGTGCGACACGAGCACCGCGTCGACGGGGGCGACCTCCAGATCCGGCGACTTGCGGCGACGTCGTACCGGACCGATGCCGCCGACGAGGAACGGGTCGAACAGGAACTGCACGTCATCGAGCTCGAGCCTGACCGTCGCGTGTCCGAACCAGCGCAGACGCGTCACGGACCGTCGGCCCGGCGGAACACCGTCACGAACTCGTCACCGTGGGCCTCGGTGTACGAGTCGAAGTCGAGGAGGTGACCGTCGCCGCGCGGCATGCGGAAGCGCGACTCGGCAGCGCCGATCTCGGCGAGGATGTCGAGCATGATGCCGACCTGGTCCGTCGATCCGGGTGTCACGAACTCCTGCCAGTAGTGACCGACCATCTGCTGGCCGAAGAACGCCTCGGCCGCACCGTTAGCTTCGAGGATAAGCGCCTCGGCGTCGTACCGGACGCGCGGGAGGTCGGCCGCGTGCCACCATCCCACGCCATCGGCGTCGGTCGCTTCGTGATCGCGCCGTAGGACCCATCCATCGGCCACCTGTTCGACGGTCGCATGCGGATAGAGGCGGTGCAGCCTGATCGCGAGACCGTCGGGTGTCGCCTCGGGCATCCGATCGATCGCGCGCTTGGCGTAGCTCCGGAACGCCACGTCGGTCGCGGGGACGAATCGGACGTTCGGCGGCCTGCCGACGATGTCGGTCTCGCGCGATGCCGGAACGTCGTCGGCCAGCCGGAAGACGGCGACGATCGATTCATCGACCAGGCGGGCGTGGATGTCCAGGGCCACGATGTCGCCGGTCGTCGGACGGACGAGGATCGTCGCGTCGAGGACCTTCCCGCTCGCGATGATCCGGAACAGGTTCACCGCATCGTCGAGGGTCCCGGGCACGACGAAGTCGGTGAAGTAGTGTGTCGAGGGATCTTCGTCCTCGATGCCCAGCAGTCCACAGGCAGTCGCACTCGCTTCGCGGACCCAACCGTCGTCGGAGACGACGACACGAGGAAGCCGCGGGTCGTCGTACCAGTCGCCGGTCAGTGATGAGCTCCACGCGCCGTCTCGGTAGACGTACCAGCCAGGTGCGCCGGAGATGATCCGTTCGCGGACGACGACACGTGGGAAGACCCGGCGCAGGCGTGCTTCGAGCTCGACGGGCGTCGCGCCGCGAGCCACGGTGTGCACGTGCTCCCGGAACGCCGCATCGGACGTGGGGATGGTGATCAGCGCGGGTTCGACTGGGTTACCGCTGGTGGCCATCGCACGCGACATCATCGGGCCCCCGCCGGACCCGACGTATTGCAGGAACGTTGCATGAGGCTGGGTGGCCGTTGCGGGTGACTCCCGTGCACTGCACGTCCTAACGCTGGCGCGGAGCGAGCCGCCCTGGGGTCCAAGAAGCAGAGATACGTTTCTGCAACCGTCTGGACCGCACCGTTCCCACCACGCGACAGGCTCGGGCCGACACTGCTTCTCAGGCCCCCGGGTACATGTCGCGAGAGTCCTGCCGTGTCCTATCCCGTCGCCGCGCTCCAGCACGACTCCGCGCAGCCGATGGCTGCTGGTGCGCGGGACATCGGGTCTGACGTCTTGGGGAAGGCACGCCGGATCATCATCCTGAGGCTCGATAACGCGGGCGACGTGATCCTCGCCGGTCCTGCGATCCGGGCCTTGCGTGCAGCCCACCCCAAGGCGCACCTCACGCTCGTCGCGTCGCCGGTCGGCGCTGAGGCTGCCGAGCTCCTGCCCTGGCTCGACGACGTCGTGCGCTGGCGCGCGATGTGGCAGGACGCGTCCGGTTCGCTCGCGTTCGATCCGGACCGTGAGTACGCGGCGATCGAACGCCTCCGCGCGTTGCACGCTGACGCAGCACTCATCCTGACGAGCTTCAGCCAGACCCCGTTCGCGGCGGGCTATGCGTGCTACCTGGCCGGGATCCCCATCCGCGTCGGGCATGAGGAGTCGTTCGCCGGCGGCGTCCTGAGCCATGCGATCCCGGGCCCCACGCCGATCCACCAGGCGGAGCGCAACGCCCATCTCGTTCGCGCCATGGGGATATCGGTCGAGGACACGCGCCTCGGCGTGCGTGTGCCTGGCGGCGCCCGGGAGACGAGCCGGCGTCTCGTGCGGTCTGCGGCTGACAGCGCCGCGGCGCCGATCGTGATCGCGCCTGGTGCCAGCTGCAGCGCCCGCCGCTATGACCCGACATCGTTCGCGCGCGCCGCGGCCGACCTTCGGGCGCGGACCGGACGCCCGGTCGTCGTCATCGGGACGGCAAAGGAACGCCCCCTGGCCGCACCGATCGTCGAAGCCGTCCCGGACGCCCTCGATCTCGCGGGCCGGACGTCCCTAGCCGAAGCAGCCGGGGTGA
>JBKPMM010000054.1:0-8276 GCA_046732155.1 Chloroflexota bacterium
TCAGCGGAGCGAGGATCGCGAGGATGATCGCGACGATCATGATGATCGCCTGGGCGGCGTTGCCGCCCCCCTCACGATCGCCGCCGCGCGAGCGCGCGCCGCCCCAGAACGTGAACCGCAGGAAGAAGTCGGCGAGGACGGCGATCACCCCGACCATCACCGCGACGATCAGCGAGAAGCGGATATCGAAGTTCCGGACGTGCGACAGCTCGTGGCCGATGACGCCCTGCAGCTCTTCCCGGTCGAGCTTCTCCAGCAACCCACTGGTGATCGCGACCGACGCATGTGCCGGGTCGCGCCCGGTCGCGAACGCGTTCGGCGCCGTGTCGTCGATCACGTAGACCTTCGGCATCGGCACGTTCGCCGCGATCGCCAGCTCACGCACGACGTTCATCAGCTGCGGTGCCTGCGTTTCGTCGACCTCGCGCGCCTGGCTGACCGCCAGCACGAGCGAGTCGCCGGCGAAGTACGTGAACGCGCCGCTCCCGGCGCCCAGCAGCACCGCACCCGCGGTGACCGCCAGAGCGCCCTGCGTTGACCCGGACAGCGCGTATCCGATCGTCGCCCCGAGCAGCGCAAGCAGCACGACCACGAACGCCGCCAGCAGGAACGAGTTCCGCCGATTGGCGGCGATCTGGTCGTAGAACGATTCGCCGGCCACGATCCCTCGCGCGGCGGCCGCTCAGCTAGGCCGCGATCAGCTCAAGCTGAGATCGACGTTGGGGACGTTGGCGGCCTCGGGCTCGGCATCGAAGAATTCGCGCTTCGTGAACCCAAGCGGCCCGGCGATGAGCACGTTCGGGAAGGTCGCGATCGAGGTGTTGTAGTCGAGGACCGTCGCGTTGTAGTGCTGGCGCGAGAACGAGATCTGGTTCTCGGTCGTCGTCAGCTGCTCCTGCAGCTCGAGGACGTTCTGGTTCGCCTTGAGCTCAGGGTAGTTCTCGACGACAGCGAACAGCGAGCGGAGCGTGCTGGTCAGGGCGTTCTCGGCCGCCGCCTGCTGCGCCGGGCCCTGGCTCCCTGCCGCGACAGCGTTCGCTCGCGCATTGGTGACGTCCGTCAGGACCTTCTGCTCGAAGCCCATGTAGCCCTTGACGGCGTTCACGAGGTTCGGGATCAGGTCATGGCGCCGCTTGAGCTGGACCTCGATCTGGGCGAAAGCCTCGTCGATCCGGAGACGTCGCTGGACCAGGCCGTTGTAGATCCCGATCGCCACGACGACCAGCAGGGCGACGATGACGATGATGATGATGGGAGCGAGATCCATGCCCCTCCTCCGGTCGGGCGCGCCATCGCGGCGGCCATCGCGTTGAGTCTAGCAGCGAGGGTCGAGCAACCAGACGCTCCACGATGGCGTTGCAAGCCTCTATGCGTCGAGTCGACCACTCGCGTAAGCGGCTGTTAGCCGTTAGGGGGCATCATTGGGGCGAGCCTGGCTCGATGGGAGGAGGATGCCCACTTGACCACCGAACCGGTGACCTGATGAGTCCGCCCCAGCGGACGACCGGAGACTCGGCCCCGCCGCGCGCGATCATCTTGCAGCCCAACGATGGGTGCCTGACGGTGGCACGCGCCCTCCATCGCAACGGCGTCGACGTCCACGTTCTCACGAGCCCCGAGTACAGCTACGTCGCGGCGAGTCGGGGGGTCGATGGCGTCGTGCTCCCCGAGCCGCTCCGAGAGCCCGCACCCTGGTACGACGCGCTGTGCGAGCTGGCGGCGACTGGTGGCGGTGTCGTCCTGTCGGGTTCCGATTCAGCGAGCGAGTGGCTGACCCAGCATCGCCGGGCCCTGCCACCGAACCTGCGCAGCTTCGAGTCCGACGACGGCGTGCATGCGGATCTGATGGACAAGCTCTCGCTCTATCGCATGGCGGCAAGGATCGGCATCCGGGTGCCTCAGTTCCAGCACGTCCGCGACCGCGGCGATCTCCTCGCCCTGCTCCCCGATCTCCGGTTCCCTCGGGTGCTCAAGGCGCGGTTGGGACACCACTCGAAGATCAACATCGGGTTCGGCACGGTCCTCGTGAGCACCCGGCGCGATCTCCGGGAGCGCGGCGATCGGCTCCTCGACGCCGGTATCGACTTCCTCGTCAGCGACATCGTTCCCGGCCAAGAACGCCGGCTCGAAGCGGCCGTTACGGTCCGCGGGGAGGACGGCTCGTACACGCTCGAGTACGGTCGTCGGAAGATCCGCCAGTGGCCGCTCGATTACGGCGTCGGTTCCCTGAATCAGGCGGCCCACGTGCCGGACACGATGGCGATGAGCCGCAAGCTCCTCGATCACGTCGGGTATCACGGCATCGCGTCGTGCGAGACGAAGCGGAACGCCCGTGACGGCGAGCTGTATCTGATCGAGGTCAACGTCCGTATCCCCGCGAACTTCGGCCTCGCGGATGCGTGCGGCGTCGACGGGTCATGGCGGCTATACGCGACGCTCGCGGGCATCCCTCTCGGGCCGCAACCCGAGCAGGTCGATGGCCGCAAGTGCATGATCCCGTTCCGGGAAGCCCGGGCGTCGTGGCAGCGCGTCCGGCGTCATGAGACGTCAGTCGGAGCCGTCATCCGAAGTTGGCGGGGGACGCGCGACTTCGGCGTGCTGTCTGTCCGCGACCCGATGCCGACGGTCGCGTTGCTCGGTCGGCGGGTGGGCAAAGCACTCGGTCAGCCCCGCGTGCAGCGAGGGTCCTGGGCGAAGTAGGGCCGGCAGCGGACTGGACGGGCCCGCTATCCTCTCGCTCGAATGTCATCCACGCGACCCGTGACGTTCGCCCTCCGCTGGCGGACGATCGCCTCGAGCGCGCTCCTCCTCGCCGTGCTCGTCTCCCCGTCTCCCGTCGTCGCTCACGGCAACGTGCCCGTCGTCGCTCACGGCAACGTGATGGCATCGCAAGCGTCGACTGTCACACCGCCCTCGCAGGCTGAGCGCTCCAGCGCAAGCACCGACCGCATCGATGACGGCTTGCTCCTCGATGGCGTGGGCGCGGGCCTGCCGTCCGACGGCACGCCGAGCCGCCCGACCCGTGACGTCCGAGCGATCCTTCGGACGCAGTCCGACGCGACCGGCACGTCGGGCTCGTTGCGCACGACCGCCTTCCCGGCGTTCGCCACGCTCGGATACGTCCAACAATCCGTGCCCCGGGCTGCACATCCATACGCGCTCGCGTCGGCCGTCCCGATCGACGACACGGGGATCCACGACGCCGACGGCGTCCGGATGATCCGGATCGGGACGACGTTATTCGATCATCCGGTCGCCCAGGCGCAGTACGGCCTGGCGAACGTTGCGAGCTTCGACCTGACCGATGATCAGCGCTTCCTCGATCGCGCGATCGCGCAGGCCACGCGCCTCGTCGATGACAAGGTCGTGTCGCGCGGCGCGTGGTATTTCCCCTACCCGTTCGACTTCGCTCTCCACGGGCGCGCCACTGAGACCCTCCACGCGCCGTGGTACAGCGCGATGGCCCAGGGGATGGCCTTGAGCCTGTTCGTCGATCTCTACGAGCGGACGAACGACGACGCTTGGCTGGCGGCTGCGACGGGGACCGTCGCGAGCTTCCGGAATGGGCCGCAGGCCGGCATGCCGTGGGTGACCCACATCGACGACGCGGGCTACCTGTGGCTGGAGGAGTACCCGGCAGATCCGCCGAATACATCCGACTTCACCCTGAACGGGCACATGTTCGCCACATTCGGGTTGTTCGACTACGCGACGCTGACTGGCGATCCGCTGACCACGCTGCTGTTCGACGGCGGCGTCACGACGGCTCGTCGATACGGCGGGGCGTTCGCCCCGGATGGGTTCCGGACGCAGGCGTGGCTCAGCGCGTACTGCCTCCGCCACCACGTCCTCGACGTCAAATACCACAGCATCGTCACGAACCAGTTCATCGCAGTGCACTCGGTCACGGCAGACGCGTTGTTCGCGCGCGTCTCCGACGCGTACCGGGCGGACTATCCGGAAGGCCTCCGGTCGACCGTCCGGTTCGCGGCTGGGACCTGGACCGGGTACGTGTTCGACTCGAAGGGCCGCATCGTCCGCAGCAAGGCTGTCCGCTTCAGCCGGGCGTCGACCGCGCCGTCCGACCGGTACACCCGGATCAAGGGTCGGGGGCTCTACTACCACATCACGGCCGGAACCTTGAAGGGCTACTGGATCGCCGAGCGCGCGGAACGCGTGCATGCCACCGGTCAGTACGAGACAGCGCGCTACTACCCGAGCCGAACCGCCGTGTTCCCGGTCGGCAGGACGGTGGGCTACCGGTTCGACGCGAATGGGATCCGGAACACGTCAAGGTCCGTGTCGCTCAGCGCCAAGAGCAGCGCGCCCTTCGACCAGACGGCCATGTTCGGCGGGCGGCGGTACACGCGGATCAACGCCGGAACACTCACCGGCTACTGGGTGCCGACGGCGGCCGTGACGCTCCGGTAGGTGGGCGGGCGGATCGCCGGACATGACAAGGCTCCTCGGCCACACTCCCCCCAGGAGTCGCCGAGGAACCTATCGATAGAAACGAGCGCACGCCGCCGGCGTTAGGACTTCGCGGACTCGGATCACCCTCCGCGACGGAATCGCGACCGACTCGTCGACTTCTTGCTCTTCGTCGCCGTCGCTGTCGTCTTCGGCGCCGTGGACGCCATGGAGAGCTGTGCTTCTCGTCGCGCGTGGAGTGTCGACACGATCTCAGCGCGGTACATCCGGCCGGCCTGGCTGCGCATCAGCCATTCGAGGTAGTACGGGTCCTCGATCGCGAGCGCCCGGATCGTCCAACCCGCATATCGTCCGAAATCGACCGTCGTCTCGTGCGCACCGTCTCCGCGTGGCCGGCGGCGTTCTGAGGCAGCCGCGAGCGGTCCGGCCGGTTCCGGTGTGACGATCGGTTGGGGGGCGGGCCTCCGGGACCGCTTCCCATCGAAGGCTTCGCGACGGGAGGCATCGCCGAGTATCGCCCATGCCTCGTTCACGACGGCCATCAACTCCTGGTCCCCACCGAAGTCAGGGTGATGGCGGCGTGCGAGGCGACGATAGGCCACCTGGATGGTGTGCCGATCCGCGTCGTGACCGACGCCCAGGATCTTGTAGGGGTCGCGCATCTCGAGACATAGTCTTCCAGCGCACCAGACCGCACGCCATAGCACCTATGTCCCGTCGGCGACGCTGAAACCGTACGTACCCGGGCGTGTCCGCCGCCGATGAGATGCGGCCGGTATACCGGTCGTCGTCTTCGAGAGCGTCTCCTACGATCTGACGATCAGTGGCCAGGATGTGACGATCCACGTCTCCGGCTGATCCGCCGGGCCGGGACTGACGGCCGGAGAGCCATCGTGGCCTCCGGGCGCGGCACTAAGAGATCGGCGGCCTGCTCGCCGGAGGGGCGCAAGAACCGCACGGGCCACGAGGTCCAGTGGGAAACGGAGGCGGGATGATGCCCCGCTCGGCTGCGACAGGCTTGCCCAGAGGGGGGCCGTGGGATCGCGAGTCTGCGGACCGGAGCCGGGGCCGGGGCCGCATAGGCGCCGACCGGCGCGTCGGGGTGTTGACCTTGACCGACCGTCAATCCTTCGCTGGCAGCGTCGTCACCCCGTGCGCCGAGCTGGGGACCTGGCGACACCTAGTCGCTGGGTGTTAGGGGGACGATGGTCCCGGTCGCGGTCTGGACCGCAAACGAAAGAGGCGAGCCGTCCGGCTCGCCTCTTGGTCGGCGCTCACGATGCCGACTGATCACCGCCGGGTCGCTCGACGCGGCGGTGAGGCCGCTTAACCCGAGAACGTCCCGAGCGACTCGCCCAGGTAGTCGATCGACAGGTCGTACGAGAACGACTCGATAACGACGCGCTGCCCGGGAGGACAGCTCAGCGTCGAGACCGGCGAGACCGTGAACGTCGCGTTGGTCCGACCGTTGCGGACCGGGAACGTCCCGGTCGAGTCGACCGTGATGGTCTCCTGCTTGTTGGCAGCCTGGGGCTTGTTGCCGCTCCTGGTGTAGCAGCGGGAATTGACGTCGATCGTTCCGCTGAGCGTGAGATCGACGCTGGTGACGCTGCCGAGACCGGCCACGGATGCGGTCACGGTGAGCGTGTTGCCGCTCACGGTGGCGGTCGGCGAACCGACGATGTGCGGGCTCGCGGCGAGCACCGACGTGGCGCCCAAAGCGACGATCGCAAGGGCGGCGAGAGACGACAACAAAGTGCGTCTGAACATGATGGGTGGACCCCTTTTCGGGAACACGGTCGCGATGACGGCCGGCTCGGGTTCGAGCATCGGCCACCTCACCGACGCGTGCGAACGATCGCGTCGGCGGTGGAGACCACAGTCGTCATGCTCTGCGACGTCGAGGCTGCGAAGCAGCCAACGGAGAACCTGGAAGCGATGTCCCCCCGCTTCACACTGGTCTGAAGACCCATAGTACTTTCGATTAGAACATTTGTCCACAGGCAAAGTAGTTCGGTTCGAACGACCTCATCCTCATCGTGAGCGGCGGCGCGCCGTGCGTGCCGGGGAGGCCTAGTGCGTGCTCGGCTACGACCAGCCGCGGTCGAACGAAGCGGGACGACACGAGAGCCGCGGTCGTCGGACCACTGGTGTGTCCGGGCGCAGAAAGGCGAGAGTCCCGCTTTCGTACCTGTCGCCGGGGGTAAGACCAGCTACGGAACCCTCGCCTGATCGATGAACGACCGCAGGCCGATCTCGTTAGCGCTTCGGTGCGAGCAGGCCACACCAACCACTCGCCGCTTACCAGAGGGCGCAGCCGTCGTTAGGGCTGCGGCAGCGCCGCTTGACGTGGCGTCGCTGAGCCTGCGGCCGAGGTTGGCTAGCTATCCGCTAGCAAGACGCATCGAGGCCACTCTCCGATCGGCGCGGCGTGAGCGATCATGCCGGGCCGGGCTTCGTCGCGACATCGGCGGCCATCCGCGGAGCAGTCCGCCCCGCGCTATCCAGGCTCGCCGTCTCAGCAGCGGCCTCGACCATCAGCGGGGCGTCCTTGCGAAAGCCCTTGAAGGTCATCCACAGGCCAAGCGAGAATTCCCAGATGAAGATCGGGATGAGGGCGATCCCGGACCAGATGGAGTACTGCTCGTTGACACCGATGATCTGACCGATCACGGACGAGATCATCAGGGGACCGCCGATCAGCCCCAACACGGGAATGAGCCGTGGCACGAGACCGGACCGGTACATCAGATAGCCCAGGAGCACGGCGTTCATCCCCGGCATCAGGGTCTGTCCGAGCAGGAACGCCGCGTTGTAGGTCGCGACGAAGGACGCGCCGGTGGTCAGAAGCAAGGCGTCATCGGCGCCGCCGGCCGCGCCCACCTCGTGCAACGTACCGAGCGAGAGCAGGCTTACGACACCTACGAGGATCAAGCCCGCTTCGATGACGCGCGTGGTGACAAACCCAAGCGCGAAGGCCTCGTTCTGCCACTTGACGACCGGAAACAGCGCCAGGGCGGTACCGACGCCGGCCAGGGCGACGATCACCTCGAGAAGGGTGCCCCAGCGCAAGCCAGTGTCGCTGCCCGAGCTCAGGATGTAGCCCGCATCCTTGAGCACGGGGCCGTAGAGGGTCAACGTCCCGACCGCGATGAACGTGATCAGGTAGAGGACCCCCGCGACGAGCGCGGTCTTCCGCATCGAGTCGATGGTCAAGGGTGTGGGCCCGCGGCTATTGATCATGTGAGGTCTCCAAGACTCTCCGGAGCTTGCCAGCTCAGCATTCGGGAGAGCCCAGATCCTGCACGCGAGAATGACCCCTGCAAGGGATCGCATGTAGCCGGTTGGAGGAAGCCCAACGTAACGCTCTTCAAGGCCCAGTGTGCGCGCCGTTTGGGAGAGCGTCAAAGATGGCCGCTAGGGTCGATCGACCGGAGCGCCCTCCGCACGTCCGCCGTCGAGAGTCGCTGCGACGCGTTCTGAGCGCCGCCATGCCGCCGATATCTCGGCGACGAGCGTCTGCATCGCGATTCGAGGTCCCGCAATCAACCCTCGGGGGTGGGTACAACCCGTCGCTGTAGACGTACCACGTCTGCCACGGTTCGCCGGCGAGCTCGCGGCGATGCGCCCCTGACGGCGGCGAAGAACACACGAAGAGCGTCCTCGACAGCCTCGCCCGTGACCAGGAACAGCTCGGCGACGCGAGCAAGCGCGGCGAAGAGACGATCAACGACATCGACCGGGGCGACGTGACGCCACAGGACCAGACGTAGCAACGGGAGCGCCCCGCCGCCGGGATGAAGCGGCCGGGGCGCTCTGGAAGCCCGCGAGGTCGGGGCCGCGCC
>JBKPMM010000055.1:0-11632 GCA_046732155.1 Chloroflexota bacterium
AGGCGTGCGCGCTGTTCGAGGCCAAGGGGAACGTCATCTCGGCGCGTCGCGCCCGCGAGTTCGCGGCGACCGGGGTCGCCGAGCCCGATCAGGGAGTGCCGGCTTAGCTCCGCGGCACCGGGCGCATCGGGTAGACGCCGACGACGATCGGCGCTAGCGGGTCGAATGAGAGCTCATAGCCGATCTCGCCGCCGCGTAGCAGCTCGCCGAGGAGCGACCCCTCCCTTGGCGGGAGCCCGACGTAGACCTTCGATCCCTCGAGATCGACCGGCGTGACATCGTCGTCATTCCCATCGATCGCGAAACGGCGGCGGAGCTCATGCATCGGGACGTAGGGGCGGCTCTTGATGAAGCGCCGGAGCTGTGGCGCCGTGCAGCCGGCGGAGTTGCCACCGTTCTGGCCGACCTGTCCATTCCCGTTCGTGTGACCGGTCGGAGCGGCGTGGCCGTTGCCGTTCTGAGCGTGGCCGTTCCCGTTCGTATACGTCACGGGCGCGCCGTTCGGGCCGTGGGGTACGGGCGCACGGTTCGAGCGAGGCCCATCTGACGACGGATGCGCGCCGTTCATCGGGCTAGGACCGGCCTGGGCTTCGGCGGGCGCAATAGATTCGATCGTCCCGGCGGGCTCGACAGGTGTCGACCGAGTCCCGTCCGGCGGGGTTGCCTCCGGCGTCGAGGCGGCCGGACGCACGGGACCTGCGTCGGGACGTGGTCCCTCGTGACGATACCGGCCGTGGTGAGGACGGCCGTGATGTCGACGGCTCATGGGCGTAGCCGCCGTGCGCCGGAAGACCGGCGATCGTGGTCGGCGGCCGTGGGTCGCCGCTCGATGGTGGGCATTGGATCCTAGTGTCGAAGGGTCGGTCGCTCGGATACGACCTCGGCCGATGATACCGCAGGCTCCTCGGCGGCCCGGTCACCTGGGCGACACGTGGCTCGTCAGCCGTCGACGACCGCGAGCTCCCGGGGGGCGTCGTTGAGCACGATCGGACCGTCCTCGCCGCACACGACGATGTCTTCGATCCGGGCGCCGTAGCGGCCCGGGTAGTAGATCCCGGGTTCGATGCTGAACGCCATCCCGGTACGTAACGGGAGCCTGTTCCCCGCCACGATGTACGGATCCTCGTGCCCCTCCAGCCCGATCCCGTGCCCGGTCCTGTGAAAGAAGGCCGGGCCGTGGCCGGCGGCATCGATCACGGCACGAGCGGCCGCGTCGACCGCCTCGCAGGCGACGCCAGGACGAGCGGCCTGGGTGCCCGCTGCCTGCGCCTCGTAGAGCCTCCCGAACAGTTCGGTGAACTCGCCATCAGGGCGGCCGGTATCGTCGCCGCCGGTCACCCATAGGGTTCGCGTGATATCCGACCCATAGCCCCCAAGCGTTCCGCCGATGTCGAGCACGATCGGCTCCCCGGCCTGGATGACGCGCTCGGAGGCCTCGTGATGCGGCGACGCCGAGTTCGGACCCGAGGCGACGATCGCGAACATCGCAGACTCGTGCCCCTCGTCGATCAGTCGCTCGCGGACCTCATGCGCAACATCGGCCTCGGTGCGCCCGACGAGCCGCCCGCCGACGATCGCGGCGACGACACGATCCGCGGCGTGGGCGGCAGCCCGGAGCAACGCGATCTCATCGCTGTCCTTGATCATGCGAAGATCCCGGAGGACGCTCGACGCAGGGACATACGCTGGCCCCTCGCCGAGCGCGGTCTGGATCCGCAACAGATGCATGGCCAGCATCGTGTCGGACACCGCCACGCGGCCGGCGCGAGCTATCCCGGCGACCGCGAGTGCATAGGGGTCATCCGTCTCATCCCAGGTCCGGATCTCGATCTCGGTCTGGATGCCGGCCTCGGCGGCGCCCAGCTCCAACCGCGGGACGACGATGAACGGGGCGGCGCCGGGCTGGAGCACGACAAGCGTCAAGCGCTCGAGCGGCATCGCGGCATACCCGGTCAGGTAGCGCATGTCCGATCCGACGCCGATGAACATCGCCTCGAGGTCCGCGGCCTCTGTCGCGGCGACGGCCCGCTCGAGACGCTCGGCGAACCGGCTCGCTGGGACGGTCGGGCGCTCGCTGATCATCCGACCCGTTCGCCGGCGAGCGGACGGCTCATCCAGGTGGCGATGGTCGCGGGTCCATCCTCGAACATCTTGCGGTAGGCGAACACGCGCTCGGCACCGCGAGCCATGGCCCGTTTGCGCAGATCGATGTCGTCGTGTTGTCCGACCGCCAGCACGCGAGCGCCGGTCGCGTGCGCGCGCTCGATCGCCGTCAGGGCGTCATACGCCGTCGCCGTCATGTCGACGATCGCGAAGTCGGCGCCCTCGAGGGCGGCATCGAATTCGGGGGCGGTCTTGGACCGCTCCGGCGTCGCGCCCGCCGCCTCGACAGCGAGTGCGAGCCGGTCGGACCAGATCAGGTCCTGCGCGAGGATCGCGATGCGTGGGGCCATGGACCTGTCAGTCGATGGCCTGCGCGAGGTGATGGAAGATGTCGCGCGCCGTGACGACCCCGGTCGGGCGCCCATCCTCGACGATCGGGATGTGGCGGAACCCGCCGACGGCCATCTTGTGGATCGCGACCGCGATGGGGTCGTCGTGACGGAGGACGACAGGGTCCGGCGTCATGAAGTCACGCACGTGGAATGACGCGAGCCGCTTGCCGGCGGCCTTCACGACGGCATCGCGGTCGGTGAAGATCCCGACGAGCCTGTCGTCGGTCAAGACGAGCACGCAGTCGGCCTCCGCCTCGGCCATCCGCGCGATCGCGACGTCCAGCGCCGTGTCCGGGGTCACCGTTATCGGTGGTGGCGCCCCGAGCTCATCGAGGTGCTCCCCGAGGAGCTGGCCCTTGAAGGCGGGCGCCTGCATCGGCGTGTCGTGGCCGAAGATGTCCGCGCCGCAGTTGTCGCAGATATCGGCACCGACGAGGTTGACGAAGCCACAGACCGGGCAGCGCATCCCGTCATCGCCGGCTTCCTGGCCCGCGAGGATCCCGTCGGCGCCGCCGTCGATCATGTGACCGTCCATGTCTCGCCACCGTTGAGGACCTTGTCGAGGTCGCCTTCGCCGGCGCGCGCGACCGCCGAGGCGATCTGCCCCTCGATCAGCTGGTCGTGCGTCGGTCGCGTGACCGCGCGGAAGACGCCGACGGGTACCGGGAAATCGGGCCAGAACATCCGGGACAGCATCAGCGCGAGGTAGGGCTCCTCGGCCGCCTCGTCGTGGACGAGCAGATCGGCCTCGGTCACGCCGTCCTCGCCGATAGTCACGACCTCGGGGTGCAGCCCGCGGAGACGGATGCCCTTGTCGCGGTCCTTACCGAAGATCATCGGCTTCCCGTGCTCGAGCGACAGCATGCGATCCTCGCGGACCTCACGATCGGTGAAGTCGCGCCACGCGCCGTCGTTGAAGATGTTGCAGTTCTGGAGGACCTCCACGAACGAGCTGCCCTTGTGCCGACCGGCGCGCTCCAGCGTGTTCTGGAGGTGCTCGGTGTGCGTATCGACCGAACGGGCCACGAACGACGCCTCGGACGCGAGCGCGATGGTCAGCGGCATGATCGGCGTATCGATCGTTCCCATCGGGGTCGACTTGGTCCGCTTGCCGAACTCGGACGTCGGCGATGCCTGACCCTTGGTCAGCCCGTAGATGCGGTTGTTGAACATGACGAGGTTGATGTCGACGTTTCGGCGCATCGAATGGATGACGTGGTTGCCGCCGATCGACAACGCGTCGCCATCGCCCGTGATGACCCACACCATCAGGTCGGGCCGCGCGGCTTTGAGCCCCGTGGCGAGCGTCGGAGCCCGCCCGTGGATCGTATGGAAGCCGAATGTGTTCATGTAGTACGGCAGCCGGCCGGAGCAACCGATGCCCGAGATGAAGACGATGTCCTCCTTCTTGTACCCGAAGTCCGGCATCACCTTCTGGGTCTGCGCGAGGATCGAGTAGTCGCCACAGCCCGGACACCAGCGGACCTCCTGGTCGGACACGAAGTCCTTCCGGGTGAGCGCGATGACCTGGGCATTCTCGGGGCTGAGCGCGGGCTGGTCGCCGTTGGTGCGCGGCGCTGCGGCGCCGTTCGTGTCGGTGGTCATTCGAGCCCCTTGAGGATCTGTACCGCCTCGTTGACGATCTCGACGATGCGGAACGGCTTGCCGCGCACCCGGTCGTACCCGACGGCATCGACGAGGTAGCGCGCACGGATGAGCATCAGCAACTGGCCGAGGTTGACCTCCGGGATGAGCACCTTCCGGTAGCTCCGGATGACCTCCTCGGTGTTTACGGGGAACGGGTTCAGATGGCGGAGATGGGCGTGCGCGACCGAGTGGCCCTCCGCCTGCAACCGCTCGACCGCGGACCGGATGGCGCCATAGGTCGAGCCCCAGCCGAGGATGAGCAGATCACCGTTGGCCGGCCCGAATACCTCGAGCGGTGCGATGTCGTCGGCGATCCCGGCGACCTTCGCGGCGCGCAGCGTCTGCATCCGGTGGTGGTTCTCCGGGTCGTAGCTCACGTTGCCCGTGATGTCGGCCTTCTCAAGACCGCCGATGCGGTGCTCGAGGCCGGCGGTGCCGGGGACCGCCCACGGACGTGCCAGCGTCTCCGGGTCGCGCAGGTACGGGTAGAACGGTGCGTCGCCCTTGGTCGCGTTCGGCACACCGATCGACGGCAGGTCGGCGGTCGACGGGATGCGCCACGGTTCGGAGCCCGTGGCGAGGAACGCGTCGGACAGATAGACGACCGGGGTCATGTACTTGAGCGCGAGCCGCCACGCTTCGATCGCATAGTCGAAGCATTCGCCGGGCGTCGCTGGAGCGACGATCGGCAGCGGCGAATCGGAGTTGCGGCCGAACATGACCTGGAGCAGGTCGGCCTGCTCGTTCTTGGTCGGCATACCGGTCGACGGACCCGCGCGCTGGACGTCGATGACGACGAGCGGGAGCTCGACCATCACGGCGAGTCCCATCGCCTCACTCTTGAGCGCGATGCCCGGGCCTGAGCTCGCCGTCAGACCGAGCGCGCCGCCGTAGCTTGCGCCGATGGCCGCGCCGATCGCCGCGATCTCGTCCTCGGCCTGGAAGGTCTTGACGCCGAAGGTCTTGTAACCCGACAGCTGGTGAAGGATGTCCGATGCGGGCGTGATCGGGTAGGAGCCATAGAACAGCGGCCGACCGGCGAGCTTCGAGGCCGCGAGGAACCCGAGTGCGGTCGCTTCGTTGCCGGTGATGTTCCGGTACGTCCCAGCCGGCAGATGTGCCGGCCGCACGCGGTAGTGCGTGTGGAACATCTCGGTCGTCTCGCCGTAGGCGTAGCCGGCTTTGAGCGCACGCTTGTTCGCGTCGGCGATGACGGGGCGAGCGGAGAACTTGGAGTCGATCCAGGCGAGGGTCGGGTCCATGCTTCGCTCGTAGAGCCAGAACATCAGGCCGAGCGCGAAGAAATTCTTCGTGAGGTCCTTCTGCTTGGTCGTCATGTCGAGGCCATCGAGCGACCGCTCGTTCAGCGTCGAGATCGGGATCTCGAAGACCGTGTAGGCCTTCAACGAGCCGTCGGTCAGTGGGTTCGACGCGTACGCCGCCTTGTTCAGGTTCGCCTGCGTGAACGCATCGCTGTTGACGATCAGGGCGCCGCCCGCGGGCAGGTCGCCGACGTTCGTCTTGAGCGCCGCCGGGTTCATGGCAACGAGCACGTCCGGCTGGTCGCCCGGCGTGTGGATGTCCGTGGAGCTGAAGCTGATCTGGAACCCGCTGACACCGGGCAGCGAGCCGGCGGGCGCCCGGATCTCCGCGGGGAAGTCCGGGAGCGTGCTGATGTCGTTGCCGAAGACCGCCGCGGTCCGCGTGAATTGGGTGCCGGTGAGCTGCATCCCGTCCCCGGAGTCGCCGGCGAACCTGATCGTGACTCGCTCGAGTTCCTGGACGGGGAGTTCGTGCTCCTTCGTCGTGGTCATCCGCCTTCGGGCTGCCTCATCTTCTGGTGCGGTCGCGGCGGGAGGTTGAGCAGCTCCTCCGGGAACGACTCCGCTAGGTACTTGATGATGTCGACCTGCCGGACGACGCCGACCAGTCGGCCTCCCTCGTCGACGATCGGGACGTTCCGATATCGGCCCGTCTGCATGAGCTCGATCGCGTCCCGGATGGTCTGGTCGAGATCGAGCGTCCTTGGTTCCGTCGTCATCAGTGACTCGACCGGACCCGACAGGTCGACGTGGCCGACCACGATGCGCGCGAAGATGTCGCGCTCCGTCAGGACACCGAGCAGTCTCCCCGACTGGTCGCACACGAACACCGAATCGCCCGTCCCTGTGCGCTGGATCGCCCGGACACAATCGGCGAGCGTCGTGCCCGGTGGGACGGTCACGGGTTGGCGTCGGCTGAGCACGCGAAGTCGCTCATCCGTCAGGGTCGGGACGCGACGAGCGACCGCGCTCTCGGTGAGGTCGGTCACGCTCGAAGTGTAGTCCGTCGCCGCTCGAAACGGGCCCCGGCGGGCGTGTCGAACAGCGCCTCCTGTTGGCTGCTAGCCTCCGGCGCCATGGACCGACGGAGCGCCACCGGGATCGCATTGGTCGTCGTATCCGCAGCGGGGTACGCGACCGGCAGCGTCCTCGCCCGCCCGATCTACGACACGGGGATCGACTGGCTAACGCTCGTCGAGTGGCGGTTCCTGTTCGGGGCGGTCCTCGGCTGGATCTGGGTGGCGATGTCCTCCGACCGGCGCGCGTCTGTCCGACGCATGCCGCGGCGCGCGTTGGTGGTGGCGCTCGGGCTCGGTGCCTTGTTCACCGGCAATGCGGGGACGTACTACGCGGGGCTCGAGACGGTTCCTGCCGCGCTCGCCGGCGTCCTCGTGTACACCTATCCCGTGATCGTGGCCGTGCTGTCACTGCGGTTCGCGACCCGGCTGCCGGGGCGACGACCGTGGATCGCGCTGGGCCTCGCCGTGCTCGGCACGGTGCTTGCCCTGGGCGGCATCGACGTCGAGTCCGCACCGCCGATCGAGGGCTTGTTGCTCGTTTGGGCGTCGGCCTTGATCTACTCGGTCTGGATCATCCTGTCGGCGCGGCTGTCCGGGGAGCGGCGCGACCGGCTCGCGACGGACGCGCCAGAGGCGGCGACATCGGCCGGCGATGCGGCGGTCACGACGGCGCTGATGATGACCGCGACCGCCCTCGTCTACGCAGTCGCCGGGGCGGTGGTGGGTCGGCCGCTCGACCCGTCGCGCATACCGACCGACGCCTGGCCGTTGCTCGCGGCGGTTGGTTTCGTCGCGTCGTTCCTCGCGATCCAGACGTTCTATGCGGGCGCGCGCCGGATCGGGGCGGCAAAGGGGGCGCTCGTCAGCACGATCGAGCCGCTGATCATCGTCGTGCTGTCTTTCGTGTTCCTCGGCCAGACGCTCGCACCGATCCAGCTCGCCGGGGCGGCGCTGATCCTGATCGGCGTGATCATCGCGCAGACGTCGCCACGCCCCAAGGGCGCACCCGAGCCGGCGACGCCGCTCGAGGCGGAGGTGTAGCGGTATCGGCTGTAGGGCGCGTGGCGCGCCCGTCACGTTCCTGGCGGGAACGGTATCCGATCGAACGTTCAGAGCTGCACTCCCGAAATGACAGATCGTGCGATCCGTCCATGCTCGGTGCTCGGCCTATGTCGATCGACGTCTCCGAAACCAAGGCTGGGAGACGACTCGCGAGGTCGAGATCGTCCACGGGCGGTCGCACGGCTGGATCGACCTTCTCGCCTTCGACCGCCGGACTGGCACGCTTCTCGTGATCGAGATCAAGACCCGACTCGATGACTTGGGTGCTCTGGAGCGTCAGCTCGGATGGTACGAGCGCATGGCCTGGCAGCTCGCGGCGGCTCGGGGTTGGCGACCTCGGCGGCGGATCTCGGTCGTGGTGGCGCTCGCCAGCGATGAGGTCGACGCCGTCGTACGCGACCATCGGGATCTGATCAGGATCGCCTTCCCGTTCCGCGCCGCCGACCTCGTCGCGCATCCTGCGGCAGCGACCCCGCGACGCGCGGCTTTGCGTTGGTCGATCCCGCGAGCCGTCGGCGCGACTGGCTGATCCGGACGTCCGTCGACGGTCGTCGGAGCCGGCTTCCGTATCGAAAACTATGCCGACGCGGTCCGCCCGGCGGCCGCCAGCATCGCTCGGGCGCCGCTCGAGACGAACGAGCCTTCCGAGCCGAGGCCGATGAACGTGAACCCCATCTCGATGAGCGGCGGCAGACCAGCCGCGTCGTAGATCAGGATCCCGGCCCCCTTACCGTGCGAGCGACACGCCTCGACGACGGCACGCAACGAGTCCTGGAACAGCGGCTCGTCGAACTTGCCGGGGATGCCGAGGCTGTGCGAGAGGTCGGCCGGGCCGACGAACAGTACGTCGACCTCATCGAGCGCCGCGATCGCGTCGGCGTCCGCGACCGTGCCCGCCGCTTCGATCTGCACGATCCCGACGATACGGTCGTTCACCACGCGGGCTACGTCGGAATGCCCCAGTGAGCCCATCCCTCCGCCACGGGTCCGAAGGGCGACGCCCCGCTGCCCGACCGGCGGATAGCGCAGGAACGAGACCGCCTCACGTACCTCGTCGACCGACTTGAGCTGCGGCAGCATCACGCCTTCCGCACCGAGGTCGAGTGCGCGCCCGACCCGGAGCCGCTCCGCCGACTGGGCGCGAACGACGGCCGCCATCGGCGTCGTGGCAGCGGCATAGAGGAGGCCGAGAAGGTCGGTCTCTGTCGCCGCTCCATGCTCGAGGTCGAGGACCGCCCAGTCGAAGCCCGCCTCGCCGCAGAGCTCGACCGCAAGCGGTGACGCGAGGTCGGAGAACACGCCGATGAGCGTCTCGCCGGAACGGATCCGCGTCTTGAGGTCGGCCATCGGCCTGATGATGCCGGGTCAGTCGGCGCGGCGCACCGCGTTCGCGCGGCCGGAAAGTGATCGCGGACTAGCCGCTGACGAATCCGGAGGTGTCGACTACCTCGAGATCGCGCCCGGTGATGTCGTCGAGCTGGTGCAGGACGTCGTCATCGAACCCCGGGTCGCTCATGCCGCTGATGTACCAGGGTGAACCGTTGTCCGCGAGGATCATCCCGTAGCGCTTGAGGGCGTCGGCGATGGTCCGCGCCTGCGGCGAGTAACCGGAGACGTCGACCGACGCCTTCAACCGGACTCGAAGGCCCATCGGCGGCAGCGAGGCCGACGAGGAGTCGCTCGCGTCGTGACGTGCCGGATAGATGTGGGCCTTCCGCGTGTCTGGCGTGGTGAGGCGAACCGCGTGCCGGATCGCCCCGGCGGCCACCTCGTCGTATCGGACCAGTCCAGGCAGGATAGGCAGCCCAGCGGCGTCGGCGCTCGTCCAACCGTCTGGGCGGAGTGCGTTCGACCGAAGATCCCAGGTCGCGCCGCTCCCGGCATGCCAGGTGCCACTGACCTTCCGGGCGTTGTAGAGCTCGTAGAGGCGGCATGCGTCGGCGTCGACCATGAGGATGTGGCGGTCGCCGGTCGCGCCAGGTCCGCCTTCGATCAACGGGACCGCCGGGATCGGATAGCCGACGTGGTCCGACTCGTCGTCGTAATCGAACGCGACGGTCGATCTGGGTGTCGCACCCGTCACGAGCTGGTACGGGATCCCGTACCCGGCATACGAGCCGAAGTCCATGTGCAGACCCGTGTCGAGACCGACCGCGGCGATCATCGTCGCCGAGTTCGCGGCGACGGGACGCTCGTCGATCCGCATGTTCCAGACGTTCGTACCCGGGAATACGGTGCAGCCGGACGCGCCGCGAAGCGCCGGTCCCGGTGGGATCGGGCGGCGCGAGAAGGTCCGCCAGTCGACGATGCGGGGCGAGGCGGTCGGCCGCGGCTTGGGCGGCGCGTAGGCATCGACCGAGGTCGTCCCGCAGACGAGCCCGAGGACCAGGGCTCCCACGGAGAGTTCCAACCAGCGGCGTGCACGCATGCCGCGAGTTTCGGGGTCGTCCTGCCGACGCGATATCGGCCCGTTCGTCCGGCCGGGGTCGCCGCTGGTCCGGTGACGTCGGGCACCGGTCACCAAGGGTCGCCTCAGTCGGGGAACGCCTCCGGGCCGCGTTCGCTCAGCTCGGCGACGTGGGCGTGATGGTCCTCCGACGGGATCCACGTGAACGGGTAATTCCCGTCGTCGAGGTCCATCGCGGCCTGCGTGACCTTGAGCGGGTGGAAGGTATCGACCATCACGGCAAGCTCCTCGGTCGCCTCCTTGCCGATCGATGCCTCGACCGTGCCCGGGTGCGGCCCGTGGGCGATTCCCGCGGGGTGGAGCGTGAACGACGCGATCTCCACCCCGCGGCGGCTCATGAAATTGCCGGCGACGTAGTAGATGACCTCGTCGCTGTTGATGTTCGAGTGGTTGTACGGGGCCGGGATCGCCAGCGGGTGGTAGTCGAACTTGCGCGGCACGAACGAGCACACGACGAAATTCCGAGCCTGGAATGTCTGATGAACGGGCGGCGGCTGATGGACGCGACCCGTGATCGGCTGGAAGTCGCCGATGTTGAACTGGAACGGCCATAGGTAGCCGTCCCACCCGACGACATCGAACGGGTGGTGCTTGTAGTGGTATGCCGTGATCCGGTCCGCAGAGCGGACATGGATGACGAAGTCGCCGTGTTCGTCGCGCGGCGCTGCCTCATCGGGCGCGTGGATGTCGCGCTGCGAATACGGCGAGTGCTCCAGGAGCTGCCCGTAGTCGTTCCGATAGCGCCGCGGGGGTTCGATCTCGGACGGCGCTTCGAGGTACAGGATCCGCTGCTCCGATCCCTCGTCGGGATCGAGCCGCCACGTCGTGCCGATCGGCAGGACGAGATAGTCACCCGGCCCGTAGCGCAGCGGCCCGAAGATCGTGTCGCAGACACCCGTGCCCTCGTGGATGTAGAGCATCTCGTCGGCGATCCCGTTTCGGTAGAACGTGCCCTGGGGCATCGGCTCGGCGGGTCGGACGATGCCGAACACGACGTCGTTGTTGAAGTAGAGCGGTATCCGACCGCTGATCACGTCGCCCTTTGGTGGGACCGCCCCGGTCTTCGTGAGGCGATGGCGGTGGAGGCCATCATCGGCAGCCACGAGCTCGACGCGCCTGACTGGTTCGATCCTGTGCGTCTGCGTCGGCGGCACGAGGTGGTACAGGATCGAGTTTCGGCCGCTGAACCCCTCGACCCCGAAGAGCTCCTCTGCGTACAGGCTGCCGTCGGGGCCGCGGTGCTGGGTGTGCCGCTGACGGGGCAGGCTGCCGTGCGCGACGTAGTACATGCGGACTGGCCTCCTCGGTCGAGGAGGCCAGTCTAAGGCTCGCGCCAGGGTCGGCCGGCGGACTGAAGACCCGGCGAACATATCACCGTCCGAAGGAGGGTTTTGAAGTCGTCTATGTCGAGGTGCTGCGTCGTGTCGAATGTGTCGTTGCCCCACGTGAACGTGTGGCCTTGCCGTTGGCCTCGACATAGAACTCCGCGTAGTCGCACATCGAGCACCGCCCGCAGCTGACGGACCGCGTAGTGGAAGGCGGGACCGCGCGGTCCCTACGGGGCGACCAGCGAGGTGGACGCCTCGCGGTCGCCGCGGCTCGCTCGTTCGACGAGCCCCA
>JBKPMM010000056.1:0-15760 GCA_046732155.1 Chloroflexota bacterium
GACGCCGAGCCACGGTGCGGCGTCTCGGCGGCGGCACGACACAGAACGAGATCGAGGTCACCGCGCTCGAGCCCGAGCGATCCATCGCGGTCCGGAGCGTCGAGGCACCCGTCCCGTTCAGCTCGTCCTGGACGTTCACACCGGTCGATGGCGCGACACGGGTCGACTGGCACTGGGACTTCGCGATGCGCGGCTGGCTGCGGCCGTTCGGCGGACTTCTCACAAGGTCCTTCTCGCGGACGTTCCGGCGCGATCTCGATCGACTCAAGTCGATGATGGAATCGGGCGAGCTCTGACCCACCCGGTCAGATACCCTGCCGGCAGGAGGGTCATCGACACCGTGATGCCGACGATCGAGCAGGTGATCGCCGCGATCCCGGCGTGGGTCGGCCGTGAGGTCGACGCCGAGCCGATCGCCGCGGGCCTCACGAACGCGAACTGGAAGGTCACGGTCGACGGGACGCCGCACTTCGTCCGCATCCCCGGCGCCGCCACCGACCTGCTCGCGGTCGATCGAGCGAACGAGCGCTACAACACGCGCGCCGCGGCTGAAGCCGGCGTGGGGCCAGCGGTCCTCCACGAGCTTCCAGACTGGGATGTCTTCATCCTGGCCTGGGTCGATGCGCGGACGATGTCGATCGAAACGCTTGGCGCGCCCGGCATCCCGACGCGGGTGGCCGCGTCGCTTCGACAGCTCCATGCGGGTCCACGGTTCCGGGACGACTTCGACATGTTCCGCACGACGGAGCGCTACCTGGGCGTCGTCGACGAGCGCTCGATCACGATCCCGGCGGGCTATCGGAGCCGGCTTGACAGGCTACCGCGCATCGAGGCCGCCTTGGGCGTCCATCCACTGCCCAGCGTCCCGTGCCACAACGACCTGCTCGCCGAGAACTACCTCGACGACGGCGAGCGGCTATGGCTCGTCGACTACGAGTACAGCGGCAACAACGACCCCACGTTCGAACTCGGGAACACGTGCCAGGAGCAGGGCTGGGACGAAGCCCGGATCCGCGAGCTGTGCGCCGCGTACTTCGGCGAGGCGACCGACGCCCTCCTCGCCCGGATGCGGCTCCAGATGATCATGTCGGACGTTGGCTGGACGCTGTGGGCCGCCATCCAGGCCGCCATCTCGACCATCGACTACGACTTCTTCGGGTGGGCGGAGGAGCGCTGGGGCCGCGCCGAGGCCGCCATCGACGGCCCGGACTTCGAGGACTGGCTCGCCGCCGTCGCTTCCTGAGTCGTGCCCGGGCGGGAGGCCTACTCGCGCATCCGCTCGCCGGTCGGGTCCCATGGCACGTCGGCGGCGATCGTCGCGGGGACGCGCTCGTCGAAGACGTCGACCGTCAGGCTCGCCTCGTCAGCGGCATGGGCAGGTCGATAGACCGTCGCGATGGTGCGGTTCACGCACGGCCCGTAGGCGACACTGCGGAGCCGCCCGATCACCTCCCCGTCCGCGCGGACCGCCTCGCCGCCATAGATCGGACGCCACGCGTCGTCGGGGCCGATGAACAGGGTGGTCAGCCGCCGGGCCGGGCCTCCACCGACGCCGGTCGCCTGCTCGCGGGCGGCTATCAGCGCGTCGCGCCCGACGAAGGCGTCCTTGCGCAACCGGACGAACCGGCCGAGTCCGGCCTCGTCCGGTGTCTCGAGCATGGTCATGTCCGTGCTGTAGTAGCGATAGCCCTTCTCCATCCGGAGCGCATCGAGTGCTCGGTACCCGAAGGGCTCGAGGCCGCGGTCGGCGCCCGCAGACCACAGCGCATCCCAGACGCCGACGGCTCGATCGGCCGCGACCGTCAGCTCCCAGCCGAGCTCCCCCGCGTAGCTGATGCGCGCGGCGAGGGTGGGGATCCCCTCCGAACCGATCGGCACGACGACGGCCCGACGCAGCGGCAGCGCCGCATCGTCGACGGCATCGGTCGTCACCGCCGCGAGTACGTCGCGCGCTCGCGGCCCCCACAGCCCGATCGTCGCGTAGTCAGCGCTGACGTCACGGATCACCGCGACCTCGTCGTGCGCGCGCTGCCAGCGAAGCCACGACAGATCGCCCGCGACGAACCCCGCACCTGTGACCACCCGCAGATGATCGCTCGCGAGCCGCGTCACGGTGACGTCGGCGACCATTCCGCCGCGCTCGTCGCACCAGGGCGTGTAGACGACGTTCCCGTCGGGCACATCGAGGTCGTTGGCAGCCACGCGCTGAAGGAGCCCGAGCGCGCCCGGACCGACGACATCGATCTTGCCGAACGAGCTGAGATCGATCATCCCGACGCGCTCGCGTACGGCGCGGCCTTCCGCCACGACCCGATCGAACCAGGGCGGCTTCGTCCAGCCATAGGCGGCCTGATCGCGACCCGCACGTCGCCACGGACGACCGGGGTGGTGCTGATCGGGCCGCTCCCAGCCCGCCTTCGTCCCGAAGACCGCACCCGTCTCCTGGAGTCGTCCGTGCAACGGCGAGAGGCGGCGGGGCCGCCCGTAGAGATCGGCGTCGTATGGGAACCGGAGACGGTAGTAGTCGCTATACGTCTCGCGCCCGAGCCCGGCCGCGAACGTCGGATCGCGATACGTCTCGGAGAACCGCCACGCGCGATACGGCCCGATATCGGCGCCCGGGTCGCCGGCCGTGATCCAGCCGGCCACCGCCCGACCGATACCGCCACCGCCGCCGAAGCCGTTCAGCGACAGGCCCGCCGCGACCCAGAACCCGCGGACGCCCGGCAGTGGCCCTAGCAGCGGGTTGGCGTCGGGCGTCATCGCGTCCGGGTGGCAGATGAGGCGGACGACCTCCGCGTCCTCGAGGAACGGGAAGCGCCGTACTGCCCCGGCCATCAACGGCGCGAAGCGCTCGAAGTCGGGCGGCAGCGATCGCGCCGCGTGGTCCCACGGGACGCCGTCCTCCCAGCGTGACACCGGGTCGAGCTCGTAGCCGCCGAAGACCATGCCACCGCTCTCGCTCTTCCCGTAGACGAGGTTGTCGGGGTCGCGGAAGCACGGCATGTCGCGCGCTAGCTCGTGACCGGCGACGGCACGCAGCGCGATGTGCTGGTGGTCGACCGGCGTCGACGGGACGAACCCGCCGACCATCGCCGCGACCTGTGGCGCCCACATCCCTGCGGCGTTGACGACGAGCTCGGTGTCGATCGGGCCGGCGTCCGTCAGCACGCGGCGGACCTCGCGACGGGGTGACAGCTCGAAACCCGTGACCCGGACGCCCTGGCGGATCCGCACACCGAGCGCCCGCGCCGCATCGGCCAGCGCGTGCGTGGCCTCGTGTGGGTCGAGATGGCCGTCACCGGGCAGGTAGACCGCGCCGTAGAGATCGTCGGGGGCGACGGCCGGCAGCAGGGCCCGCGCCTCATCCGGGCCGATCACGTCCACGTCGAGGCCGATCCCTCGAGCTCGGCTCGCGGTCCGTTGCAGCTCGCCGAGCTGCGCACGGGAGGACGCGAGCCGCAGGCTTCCGACGGCGCGGAACACGCCAAGCTTCTCGTAGAGCTCGATGCTGTAGCGGCGGAACGACATCATCGTCGACGACGGGTTGAAGGCGGTCACGAGCCCCGCCGCCATGTTGGTCGAGCCAGATGTCAGCTGGTGCTTCTCGACGAGCAGCACGTCGGACCAGCCGGCGAGCGCGAGGTGGTAGGCCACGCTGCAGCCGGTGATGCCGCCACCGATGACGACGACGCGTGCCTGATCCCCGCTCACGACGTCAAACGGTAGCGGCGTCGTCAGCGGTCCGCGCGACACGTACGCAGCGCGAGTTCGAAGTACGCCGACGCTCAGTCCCCGGCGGCCTCGCGCAGCGCGCGTTCGAATGCCGGCGTCGTCGCGTTCGCCAGCAGTCGATCGAAGTGCTCGCCGGCGTACGCCACGAAGTCGACGTCGAGCGTGCTGATGCCCTGCTGGAGGACGCCCCACATCGCCTCGCGGAAGTCCGAGACGACGCGCATCAACGACAGGCGGGCGAGCCGGCCCGCCGGGACCGAGCCGTGGTATTCGGCGAGCAGCGCCGCGTCGTCGTCGGGTGTCAGCTCGTGGTTGATGCTGAAGTTGCCGAGATCGAAATAGGGGTCGCCCATCCCGGCGTACTCCCAGTCGACGATCCGGATGCGCGAACCGTCATCGATGAAGTTGGCGTTCAGCAGGTCGTTGTGGCACGGCATGAGCTCGATCGGATCCGCGAGACAGGCGAGTTCGATGCGCCGGCCGATCGCGGCCGCCAGCTCGTATTCGGGCGGGATCCGCACGCCGCGGGCGCCCGCCAGGGCCTTGTACGCCTCGACGATCCGCAGCGGGACGAACAGGCCCGGGATCGGCGGCCCGTCGTGGATGCGCCGGAGGGTGTCGGCGACGCGGACGAGCGTCGAGGGCTCGCGGACCTGCTCTATCGGCACCTCGGAGCCCTCGATGAAGCGCGTGACCAGGTAGCCCTCGGGTCGGATGAAGGCGGTCACCTCCGGCCCGACGCCGACACCGGCAGCCGCGACCGTCGCCGCGTATTCGACCTCCCGGCTGATACCGAGGAGGTGCGTGTCGTTGCCGGCGAGCCGGATCACGTACCGCTCCGCGACGTCGGCCACGGTGACGAGGAAGTTGCGGTTCGTGATCCCACCGCTGAGCGCGTTAAGCCTCAGCTCATGGCCCGCGAGGTCCGGGACTCGCTGCATCGCGGCGACCAGGTGGTCACGCAGCTCGCCGTGGAGCTCGGCAGGTAGCGTCGCGTCGTCGGTCATAAGGAGCGGCGCGGCTCACGCCGCGCCGCAGCTCCTCCTCCCGGGAAGGTTCAGTTCAACCGATGACAGCCTCACCAGTCGCGGTATCCACGGGGATCTGGATCGACTCGACCTTGCCTCGCTGCGCAACCGCGTAGTACACCGCACCGAGGACGACGACCGTACCGACCAGGGTCTCGAAGACCGGCCACGCCGGGAGGCCCTCCTGGACCACGCCGCCGATCTTGACGAACGTGTTGATGAACGGGTTGGACCACGTGTTGCGAAGGTCGTTGCCGAAGACTCCGAACAGACTCGTGTCCGTCCAAATCGCGATATTGATGATCATCAACCCGCCCCAGACCAGCGCCAGGATATTGATGATGGTTCCCCAGCTGCCGAGGGAGAACCAGGCTCCCTTATGCGGCCAACCTCGTGTGCGCGCGAAAAGGACCCCAAGATTGCACAGGAAGTACGAAATGTAGATCATCCCCGTCGCGCCGATCGCGATGTAGATCGCCGCGCCAGCGCCCGTGACGAAGAAGGGGATCGCGGCCAGCACACCGACGGCAACCGAGGCATTCGCCGGTGTGCGGAAGGTCTCGTTCACCTTGCCCCACGTCCCCCCGAACGGTAGCCGGCCGTCGCGACCCATCGAGAACATCAGACGCACGGTGGCGCCCTGGATCGCGAGTGTGCAGACGTACACCGCGATGAGGATCACGAGTAGGTAGAGATCGCCGAGGGTGATCCCACCGATGCCGAACGTCAGGTTCTGCTTGATCGTGTCCGCGATCGGGAAGCCGAAGGCCTGGCCAGTAGCAACGGCCGCTGCCATGTCCTGGAACGACAGTGTCACCGCCAGGAGGAAGATCGCGCCGACGATGCCGGATAGCCAGATGGCCGACAGGACGCCTCGCGGCGCCTGCCGGCTCGCATCGAGCGTCTCCTCACCGAACGTTCCGGCCGTGTCGAAGCCGTAGACGACGAATAGGGCCATGAACATGCCGACGAGGAAGACAGGGAGATAGCTGCCGTCGGCGAGATTCGTCGTGTATGACGTGTCGAAGAGGACCGATACCGGCTGGTGATTTGCGAAGAACAAGAGGATCAGCGCGAACACGAGCATCCCGAGGATCTCCGCGCCGACTCCGATGTTGTTGATGATCGCGAGCAGTCGCACGCCGAAGACGTTGATGAGCGTCGTCGTAAGCAGTGCGATCAGACCGATGAACGACTGCATGTCGAGCGAGGGGATCGGTGAGGGATCCGCGAGCTTGATCTGGTCCGGGTAGATGGTCGAAAGGACGAGCGGCACCGTCGCGGCGACCGCGGTGACGGTGATGACCCCGGCCCAGAAGTAGATCCACCCCGTGAACCAGCCAAGGGTCTGATGCGACAGACGCTTCGACCACTGGTAGATGGAGCCAGCCACCGGGAAATGGCTGGAGAGCTCCGCGAAGTTCAGCGCGACGAACGTTTGGCCGAGGATGACCAAAGGCCATGCCCAGAAGATCGCGGGACCGCCGACTCCGAACGCGACGGCCTGGTTGGTGAACGTTCCCGTCGAAACGCTGATGTAGCTGAACGCGACCGCGAAGTTCGACAGGAACCCGAGGGTCCTCCGAAGCTCCGGCTTGATCCCGAGCGACTGCAGGTGCGCGTCGTCGCGCGCCGCGATGTCCTCAGGGTTGACGGCACCCGCCACGGTTCCCTCCTTACCACCGCGCCTCCGCGCTGGGGCGCGAGACTGACCTCTCGGAGTGGCTGTGGACGCGAGGACCGATCGTGTGGGCTTCCCTCACCGCCCGACCGTGCGCGCGAGGATAAGCACCGGGGTGCCGGGCGTCAACGGGCGTTCCGGCTATGGGTCGAGCTCTCGAACAGGATCGTTTCGTGCTCCGACGGTCGGACGGACGCGCGCGCAGGGCCGCCGCTCGCTCAGCGCGCGGCGGCGCGACGGTCGGACGCCCGCGGCGGCGCCCCGCTCGCTCAGCGGGCCGCGGCGACTTCCTTCAGCGAGTCCGGGACGGGCCGATGGGCCTCGACCGGCCGGATGTACGCCTCGACCATCTCGCGCGACCCGTTCACGCCAAGCTCGGTGAACAGGAAGGCGAACTTCCGCCGCTGCGCGGCAAGGATCTCGTCGCGTGACGCGAGATCCCACAACTCGCGCTTGAATGGCCCGATCGCCTTCTTGCGGGTCGTGTAGACGAACTGCTCGTCCGTCTGGTCGGGCTTGCGTTCGTCCGCGGCGTTCTCGAAGGACCACTCCCGGATCCGCTCGTGGAGCTCCTTGGGGAACGCGGGATGCTCGTAGAGCAGGTTCTGGAACCCTGTCGCGAGGTGGATCTCGGCGGTCTCGACGGCCGGGAAGCGATGGAACAGCTCATCGGGCAAGGTGGAGGCGCCGTGTTGGACAGCGCCGGCCAGCCCGTACGAGCGGGCGACCTCGCCGAGCTCACGTAGCACCTCGAAGTCGAGCTTGACCTGGGCCATGCTCCCGTCGGGCAGCGGCACCCCGCCATGGCTGGTCCCGGTCTGCACGCTGACCTTGGAGATGCCGATCGCGCCGGGCGCGCGTCGTTCCAGCTCGGCTCGATAGCCGTCCAGGTAGGCGCGGAGGTCCTCGACGGTCGAGTTCTGGTGCCCTACCTCGCCGATCTCACCGCCAACGCTGACGGTGACGTCGTCCGGCTCGATCTCGCGGATGAGTGCGGTGAGCTCGGCGGCGCGCGTGTAGTTCTCGTGCTGCTGCTCATCAACGGTCGGCTTCGAGAGATCGACCAACGTCGACGAGTCGATGTCGATGTTGAGGTAGCCGGCGTCGATGGCGAGCCGACACGCCTTGCGGATCTCCTCGGTCATCGACTCCGGGTCTGCGGCGTACTTCTTGGCGTTGAACTGATAGTGGTCGCCCTGGATGAACACCGGCCCGCGCCAGTTCGCGGCCACCGCGCCGGCCAGGACGGAGGTCGCGAAGTCGATCGGTCGCTGGAACGTGTACGTCTGCTCGCTCCGAGCGATCTCCAAGATGACCGCGCCGACATCCGCGCTCTGCGCGGTCTCGAACACGGTCCGCGCCATATCGAAGGTCTGCGCGCGAAGGTTGATGGCCGGCACGGTGAACCCGTGGACCTCGCCGCGCCCGCGGGCCATGTACAGCTCATGGATGCTCGCTGAGAGAGCTCCGAGCTCCTGGCTCGCCTCCCAGACCAACCATTGGGCCGCCTGCTTCGTCGCGTCGTCGGCGAATGCCGCCGTCCATGCCAGATCACGGCTGGCGACGTCGCGAAAGGCTTTCTCGTCGTCGATGACGAGGCGTCCGCCATCGATATGGGCGGCACCCTCGATCGTCGCCATGAGATCCGCGGGACTGGTCGCGACGTGGGGCATCGGCGGGATTCTCCTCGTTCGTGCGTTCGGGTCCATGGTAGCGACCTGCGCTACGGGCCCATCAGCGGCTCGTTACAGATGTCACGTCATGCGGATGTTGCACCGGACGCACGAGCCGTCGATCGATCGACGGGGGGCGACCGTTCCTTCGACGCACGTTGCATGTCGTGCACGAACCGTCGGAGGAAGCGTCCTCTCCGCCGGATCGTTGGACCGTTCGTGCATCCCATGCAAGACGGCCGGCTGCGGGGACTCGGTGCCAGGGCCCGCGGCCCGCTACGGGGACTCGGTGCGCGCGCGCGGCCCGCTACGGGGACTCGATTCCCCGGCGCGGCCCGCTGCCGGACTCGGTGCCCATGCGCGCGGCTGACCGCCGCGCCTAGAGCGTCGGCTTCGTCACCATGAGGATCACGATCGCGACGATCAGGATCCCGAGGATCATCCCGCCCTGTTGAGCACGCTTGACCGCCGCCATCAGCTCCGGCGGCGGACCGGCGGCACCCGGCGGCGGTGGGCTCGAGGTGAGCTCGACGACCCGTCGCGCGGCCGGGCCCTGCACGACGAGCGCATAGGTGAGCGCGATCACGTAGAGCACGATCCCCAGACCGAGCCATAGCTGGTCGAAGGGGTTCACCCCGGTCAGGTAGATCAGCACGAGACCGGTGATGCCCTGGAAGATCGCCAACGGGATCACGCGGGTCTTCGAGATCCTCTCGTTCAGTCGGGCGGCGAAGTTCGCGTGCTGCGGCTCCTGGCCCGCCATCTGCCCGATGACCGGGAACGCGGAGAACGCCGGTCCGAAGGCGATGATCGCCCCCATGACGTGCAGGAACAGGAAGATCGCGATCCAGATATTCATCGCACCCTCTGTGACGGCCCCTTCACCCCGACGACGGCGCCAAATATAGGTTCTGACGGAACCCGAGTCGCGCTCTAGGCGCGCGTCAGCCGACGTTGCGGGTTCGCCGCCCGACGAAGTCGACCAGGACGTATTCCCCGAGCCGCTCGGGCGTCGCGTAGAAGGCACGCCCGCGGTTCAACTTCGTCATGTGCGCGACGAACTCGGCCAGCGCGCGCGATCGTTCGAGCATGAACGTGTTGATCGTGATGCCCTCGCGCGCGCAGCGCTGAACCTCGCGCAGCGTTTCCTGGATGGTCCGGCGGGTCGGCGGGTAGCTGAACTCGACCTGGCCGTTCTCGAAGTGCGCAGTCGGCTCGCCGTCGGTGATGACGACGATCTCCTTGTTCGCCGCTGCCTGGCGAGCAAGGATCCGGCGCGCGAGCAGCAGCCCGTGCTGGAGGTTCGTGCCGTATTCGTAGCCATGCCACGTGAGCTCGGCGAGCGCACCCGGCCGGATCTCGCGGGCGTAGTACGCGAACCCGATGACGGTCAGGTGGTCGCGCGGATACTGGGTCCGGATCAGCGTGTCGAGCGCGACCGCCACCTTCTTGGCAGCCAGGAAGCAGCCACGCAACAGCATCGACCGGCTCATGTCGACGAGGAGGACCGTCGCCGTCCGGGTGAGCTGCTCCGAGCGGTAGACCTCGAAGTCGTCGGGCGTCAGGCGGATCGCGCGATCGTCCCCCGCTCGACGCGACGCAAGGACCGCCGGCGCGTTCTCGTCGCGCAACAGCGCGTTCGAGAGCGTGCCCTTCAGATCGAGATGGAACGGATCACCGAACTCGTACGGTTTCGTCGTCTCCTCGCGCTCGCCGCCCCGACCATGCCGGTCGAGCCGATGCCCACCGAACGCGTCGCGCTGCAGACGTGAGAACAGGTCATCGAGCACCTGTTGGCCGATCTTCCGCGTCCCGCGCGGCGTCAGCTCGAGCCGCTCGCCATCGCGCGTCAGATAGCCGGCCTCCTCGAGCCGGCGCGCGAGGTCGTCGAGCGCGTCGAGGTCGCGCACGGCGTCGTCGCCCATCAGGTCCCGCACCTGGTCGCGGTCGATGGACGCCAGATCACCGGGCCCCTCGATGTCCATGAGCGCGTCCTCGAGCCGCTCCATCGACTGGAGACGGCCGATCTGGGCCAGCGCACCGTCCAGCGAGAGCGACTCGTCGCCGGTGAAGCGGACACGGTCGCCGAGCCCGCCGGGCAGCAAGAGGTCGAGGTTCGAGGCGAGCTGTGCAAGATCGATCAACAGCCGGTCGTCGCGGAGGAGCGCCTCCATCATCGACTCGAGCTCGGCACGCTGTTCCGGGCTCATCGAGCGCATCAGCGACTGCATGGCGGCCATGCGCTGCGCAAGCTGATCGATGATGTCGTCGAAGGTTTGGGCACCCGGGAAGAACTGGCCGTGCTTCGCCAGGAACTCGCCGACGTCGGGCTCCCGGCCGCCGATGCGCTCGCGGATCAGCTCGTTGAGATCGCGGACCATCTCGCGATTCGCGGCGAGGTCCTCGGGCGTCATCGACCGGATCGCGTCACTCATCCCCGACACGAACTGGTCGAGGACCTGCTTGCTGAGCCGCTCGACGAGCTCATCGAAGCGCTGCCGCGCGTCCGGCTCCATGAAGTCGTACTCGCGGAGATCACGGATCCGTTCACCGAGGTCGGGCGGGAGGGAGTCGAGCTTGTCGAGGCGGCGTGACGCGAGATCCTGCGCCGCACGCGCCGTGTCGGGGTCGGGCGCGTCTTGGGCAGCGTTCTGGAGACGGCGTTCCACGCCCGTCCGCTCCTGCGCGACGATCTCCTCGAGCTCGCGCCGGATGTCGCCGAGCACGTCACCCAGGTCGTATCTCTCGCGCAGGTCCTCGCGCCGCCGAGCGAGGCGCTCCATCAGGTCCTGGAGGCCCGCCATGTCTGGGCGCGTCGGGTCACCGCTGCGCCAGCCGCGCTCCATCAGCCTCCGCAGCGCCTCCGCGAGGTCGCCCTCGGCCATCACGTCGTCGGACAGCGCCTTGAGTATCTCGTCGGCATCGAGGTCGGGCAGCCGTTGTGAGCCGTCCCAGCGCGAGTACCGGGCGCGCCTCGCAAGCTCGGCGATGGGATCGTTCGAGCGCGGGACGCGGCCGGAGAGGTCGCGCGGGTCGGGCGAATAGGCGGTCATCTCGGTCGACTCGGCGTCGGCCTAGCGGTGGTAGATCGTCCCGCCGACGACGCGCTCTTTGTTGAGGCGCCGCGCGAGGTGGAGGCCCTCGAGCAAGAACTCGACGGCAGAGGCGACGACGGCCGGCTCCTCGGCGCCGTCCGTCACATCGAAGGAGCCGAGTCGCCCGACGGCGTCATCCATGCCGGGTACCTCGCGCAGCCACGCGACGTACTCGCGCGACGGCGTCCGCTCCCCCGTCTCGATGATGAAGCCGTCCTCGAACGCCTCGACGATGGCGTCGAGGTCGTCGAGCGTCACGCGGCGGTTGAACGTCGAGTAGAGGGCCTTCGTGATGAGCCGCTCGACGACGCGTTCCTCGGGTGCCTCGTCGCCGACCGACTCGAGCTCGACCTTGCCGACGGTCGATGCGACGACAGCCCCGAGATCGCTCACCCGCGGCGCCGCCACGGGCTCGCCGAGCCGTACCGCCCGCTTCAGCGCTGCGGCCTCGAGCACCTCCATGTTCGCGACGGACACCCGAACGGACACCCCCGAGCGCTGGCTGATCTCCGGGGAGCGTCGCGCAAGTTGGGTGATCTCGGCGACCACCTCTTCCATGAACTGCGGCACGACGATCGTCGGCGTCGCGCTGTCGCCGTGTCCCGCGCCCGGATCGAAGCGGTGCTTCTCCTGCGCGACGATCGACAGCTCCTGGTCAAGGGAGCGCGGGTAATGCGTCCGGATCTGGGAGCCCAGGCGATCCTTGAGCGGCGTGATGATCCGGCCGCGCGACGTGTAGTCCTCCGGGTTCGCGCTGGCCACGACGTACAGATCGAGCGGCAGGCGGACCGTGAAGCCACGGATCTGGACGTCGCGCTCCTCGAGGACGTTGAGCAGACCGACCTGGATGCGCTCCGCGAGGTCCGGCAGCTCGTTGATCGCGACGATGCCCCGGTTGGATCGAGGAATGAGCCCGTAATGCAACGTGAGCTCGTCGGACAGGTAGCGACCCTCGGCGATCTTGATCGGGTCGACCTCACCGATCAG
Source organism: Chloroflexota bacterium (assembly GCA_046732155.1). Classification (GTDB taxonomy): domain Bacteria; phylum Chloroflexota; class Limnocylindria; order Limnocylindrales; family CSP1-4; genus SPCO01. The sequence continues at coordinate 12,200 of JBKPMM010000056.1, forward strand.
GTCGGCGATCGTGATATCCGGCGTGGCGAGCTTCTCGGCGTAGCGTCGGTCGCGGGGCAGCCAGTCGATCGCGGCCGCGTCACCCTGCTGCTCGACGACGGCACGTCCCGCGGGTGACACGGGGTCGTAGGGATCGTCGTTCAGCTCACCGCCCCGGAGCACGGGCAGCCACTCATCGAGGAGGGTGACGAGGAGGCGTGCCATCCGCGTCTTGGCCTGGCCTCGTTCCCCGAGGAAGACGAGATCGTGACCGGCAAGGATCGCGTTCTCGATCGCGGGGATGACCGAGTCGTCATAACCGACGATCCCTGGCAGGACCTCGCGGCCGTCGGCGAGGCGCGCGATCAGGTTCGCGCGGAGCTCGTCCTTGACCGTCCGCGAGCGCCAGCCGCTCGCACGGAGTTCGGCGATGGTGGTTGCGCGCTCGGTGATGGACATCGCGGGGACCTCAGTTCGTAGCGGGAACGCTGGTGGATAGGGTGGCGGTAGCGCGGTAGCCGTCGATGGCGGCGCGGACGGCGTCGATGTCGGTGATGCCGGCCTCCGCGAGACCGGAAAGGTAGTCGCGGCGTTGATCGACCTCGAGCTCGAAGTCGCCAGGGCGTCGCCCCACCCGAAGCGCGAGCTCCGGCGTGATGCCCCACCCGAAATGCTCGAACGAATCGCGGTCTGGGTCCCAGGTCGCGAGGACGGCAGGTCCGAGGCGCTGGACGTGGCCGTGCTCGTCACGGGCGGTCGGACGGACGTAGTGCGCGGCGACGATGCGCCGGCGTCCGTCACCGACGGGACGAAGGATCAGGACGACGCCGAGCCGCGACAGCTCGTCGTCCCCAAGCAGGATCGGCGGCCGCCGCAGCTGCTCGAAGACGTCATCGAGGGAGTCGGCATGGATCGTCGCCGCCAACCCGTAGCCGATGCTAGCGGCGCGGACCGCGATGCGAGCCTCAGCCCCCCACGTGTACGAGGGCAGATGGTCGGACAGCTCCGGGATGAGCAGCACGGTGTCGTCGGGCCGGATCGGCGGCTGGTCGTGGGGGATGGGCGAGGCGGGTCGGCGCCAGCCGAGCTCCGGGGCCTGGGGCAGCCAGTCGAACGTCTCCGTGGCCCCCTCGAGCTCCACGGTCCGCGTCCCGGGCGGCAGGAACATCAGGAGTGAGTCGAGGAGGGTGGACTTGCCGGCGAGCCGCGGGAGAGCGGCGACGATCAACGGGACGCGTCCTTCGATCAGCACCCACAGGGTCGCCGCCAGCTCCGCATCGAGCGTGCCGGCACGGATCAACTCGACGATCGATCGCGGTGTCGGCGGGACGTGGCGGAAGGTCCACCGACCCCGCACGGGCGAGGTCTCGGCCACCGGCGGAGCGTACGGCTGCCCCTCGGGAGCGTCAAACGTGCGGGTGCCCTTGCGAAGCGACCGGATGATGACGTCGGGTGTCAGGTACGCCGACCTACGATGCGCGTCGATGACGACAGACCTTGACATCCGCCCGCTGACGCCCGAGCGGCTCCCCGACCTCGCCTCGCTGTTCGAGCAGGGCGGCGACCCGAAGTGGTGCTGGTGCGCCTACTTCAGGATCCGCGGCTTCGACTTCTCCAAGGGCGGGAAGGAACGCCATCGCGCGGCGATGGAGGCGGCGACGTACGCCGCCGCGGACGACGACCGCGCACCGGGGCTCGTGGCATACGACGGCGACGAGGCCGTCGGATGGATCAGCATCGGGCCGCGCGAGGACTACGAGCGCCTCGCGTATTCGACCGTCCTGAAGCCGCTCGACGACAAGCCCGTCTGGTCGATCGTGTGCTTCGTGGTCGGGAAGAAGGCGCGCGGCCGGGGCGTCGCCACGCGACTGCTGGACGCCGGCGTCGACTACGCGCGCGGCCACGGAGCCAGGTTGCTCGAGGCATACCCGGTGGACGTCGCGGAGGGTCAGCGGATCGCGTCAGCAGACGCCTACCGGGGAACCCTCACGATGTTCGAACGGGCGGGGTTCAAGGTCGCCGACTGGCGCACCACACCCAGTACACGGACGTCACGACCCATCGTCCGCCGGGCGGTTCGCCGGCGGCGTCAACCCGTGCCGACGTCCTCCGGATAGCGGCGCAGGACCCGTTCCAGTTCGGGTCGAGTAAGGCCGCGACCGAGCCGGCGCCCGGGAGTCTCTTCGCGACCACCGATGAACTCGGCGCGGAGACGCTCGTTGAGGCGACCGCGCCGCTCGTCGACTCTGCCTTGGCACGTGGGCTTCCAGCCTGAGTTCGGGCACCGGGCGGACCGTGATGCGGCCAGCTCTGTTCACGGTGCTCACGGGCGTGGTCTTCCTCGCGTTCGTCGCGGCGCTCCTCGTGGTGTGGCGGCAAGGTGAACGGCGTCGACTCGGCTGTCCGGGCGCATGCGGGATATCCACCAGCATGCTGCAAAGCCTTTGGTATCACCCGGACTATCGATGGGCCTCGGTACGACCGCGGCGCTCATCCACGCGATCCTTGTCTGCGCGCTGGTCGACGTCTCCGAACATAACGGAATCCCTTGGCACGGCGAGGAGATTCATGCAGTGAGCCGCTACCGACGCCGTGAGGGGTCGTAGTCGATGCTGTAGGGATCGTTCTTCGGGTCGTCGCCGAACATCGAACGCCGATCGACGATCGGCCGGCCCAGACCGACGATCCCAACGATCATCCAATACGCGGCGAGCAACCGGTCCTTGAGCGATGGTCTTCTTGTGGCGTGCATGCCTGTACTCCGTGGTGCGCTGTCAGCGGCCAACGTGGCGCGCCGACCGGCCACGGTCATCGGGCAGAAGACAATGGGGTCACCTGACGATCGTCCAGAGTGCGTCGCCTCGAGCCACGCGGCGACCGCCGACGACACCGAAGCGACCATCGGCTGGAAGGTCACGGCTCGCTCTGCGCGCCATGAACGTCGGCAGATCCCACCTCAGGGCGACCGCCGACGCTCGTCGTGCCTCGTCGGCGCGTCGCTGCCGCTACTGGCTGCAACTTGGGCCGACGAAACACGAACCCCCGGGTTGCCTAGTCAGGCATCCCGCGCGTCGTAGAACATGACGAGCGGGTCGAACCCATCGGACGCCAGGCCCTTTTCACTGTTGAGGACCCCCACGAGGGTCACCCAGTCCGCCAGCGAATCGAAGCTGGCAGCGATCACCCGCGAGAATGGCGGTGCGCCGCCGCGGGCCATCAGTTCACCCTCGCTGACTCGCAGCGATCGCAGGCCCGAAGCCTGTTTCATCAGGTGGACGATCTTAGGGATGCCTTGGTCGAGCAGTTCAGGATCGGCCTCCCTGGGGAACAGGATCAGCGCATCCAGCATCGTGGTCGTCTCCCTCGTTCGGTGACGTCTCGATGTCCCCCGGCTCGCCATGGAGCACACGCTCCGACCTATCGTAGTCCGACGAGGCCGTTGCCAGTGGCCGGGGCGCGGAAAACAGGCTCTCCAAGGCGGAAGTCTGTCATCCGTTGGGGAACCTGGGGGCAACGACGTCGGTCGCTCGCCCCGTTGGTCGATCGCCGGCCCATGGCTGCCCCGCGAGCATGTCCACGGAT
>JBKPMM010000057.1:0-22549 GCA_046732155.1 Chloroflexota bacterium
CGCGTGGACGGATGCGCACGATCAGCAGCGCGGCCTCCTCATCGCCGACGACCTCCGCTTCGTGCGGGACCGAGCCGTCCCAGCGCAGGTAGTCGCCGGGACCGAGCTCGACCGTGTGGTCGCCCTGGGTCATCCGAAACCGGCCTCGCAGCACGAGGTGGTGTTCGTCGCCTGGGTGCGAGTGCATCCCGACCCGGCCGCCGGGCTTCGCGGTGCCCTCGATGATCGTCACGTCGCGCGAGCCGCGTCCATCGACGTATTCCACGCGGCCCAGCGGGGCCTCCGTCGCGGGACGTTCATCAGCCCGGACGACGACGGGCGGGGGGACGTCACCCATCAGGAACCAGGCCGGGGGCACGTCGAGCGCGTCGGCGATGAGCCCGAGCACGGCCAGGGACGGCGACGCCTTCTCGTTCTCGATCTGCGACAGGTACCCGACATTGACGCCGCTGCTCGCGGCGACCTGGGAGAGCGTCCGACCGCGCGACGTACGCCACCTGCGGATCTGTGGTCCGACCATCATGCGGCTCCGGCGCTCCTCGGTACCAGCCTGTCCAGTCTGCATCTGACTTTGCCCTCACCAAAACGTTATTGACAGCAGTATAACCGGTCCGATATGGTTGCAGAAGCAACGAACGGCCCGAGCAGATCGCCCGGGTAGAACGGAGGAAGCGACATGAAGGTCGCGATCATCGGAGCCGGCAACGTCGGCACAGCGCTGGCAACGGCATTGACCCGCGCCGGGCACAAGGTCACCATCACCGCGCGTGATCCCAAGCATGCGACGAAGGCCGCGGAGTCGAGCGGCGCCGACGCGGGCTCATCGAACGCCGCAGCGGTCGATCAGGCAGACGTCGTCATCACGGCCGTCCCTGCGACGAGCATCGCTGAAGTCGCCGCCGAGATCCGCGAGCCCGCGAGTGGCAAGCCCGTCATCGACGTGACCAATCGGATGGCGCCGACGGAGACGGGCCTCGACATGGACACCTCGTCGTCCAACGCCGAAGACCTGGCGTCGATGCTTCCGGGCAGCCCGGTCGTCAAGGCGTTCAACACGCTCTTCGCCTCGAACCAAGCCGATCCGACCGCCGATGGCGTCCAGCTCGACGGCTACGTGGCTGCGGACGACGAGACGGCGAAGGCCACGGTGCTCGAGCTCGTCGAGTCGATCGGTCTGCATCCCGTCGATGTCGGCCCGCTGAAGCGAGCACGACAGCTCGAGGGCCTGGCGTTCCTCAACATCACGCTCAATGCCGAGAACGGCGGTGCCTGGCAATCCGGCTGGAAGCTCGTCGGCGCACCGGAGACGGTCGCCGCCGAAGCGACCGAGTCTGGTAGCGCGAAGTGACCACCGAGATCACCGCGGAGCGGGTGCACACTGCGGGGATGAGCATCCCCGTCGCCCGGCTCAACCACGCCGTCCTCTACGTCCGCGATGCCACGAAGGCAGCCGATTTCTACGGTCGCGTCTTCGGGTTCGAGGTCGTCGAGAGCGCCTTCGGTGGCCGCGCCGTCTTCATGCGGGCCGCTGCGGGCGATAACCATCACGACCTCGGCCTCTTCTCGGTCGGGCCGGACGCGCCGCGACCGCAGCGCGGTTCGGTCGGGCTGTACCACCTCGCGTGGGAAGTGCCGACGATCGACGACCTGGCGGCGGCAGCTCGGACGCTGTCCGAGGAGCGCGCGCTGACGGGAGCGTCGGACCATGGCGTGAGCAAATCGCTGTACGGCGCCGATCCCGACGGGAACGAGTTCGAGATCATGTGGCGCGTCCCGCGCGAGGCGTGGGGCGAGTTCGAGAACAAAGGCGCGGTCATGCCGCTCGACATGGACGCCGAGCTGAAGCGGTGGGGAAGAGAAGGCGCCGCGCGAGCGTAAGGCGAGGTGCAAGCCGCGGTGCGGCTACCGGCAGTGCCAACCCCCATCGACGATCAAGTCGACGCCGTTGACCGCCGTGTTCTCCAACAGGAACACGGCGGCATCGACGATCTCGTCCATCCGCGCCAGCCGACCCATCGGCGTCTCCGACGTATAGCGCTCGAGAGCGGCAGCCTTCTCCGCCCAATACGGGCTGTCCCCGACGACGCCCGGGTGGATCGAGTTGACGCGCATCGGCTTCAATTCCTCGACCAGCGTCCGCGTCAACCCGACGACGCCGCCGTTCACGGTCGTGACGGTAGTGGACCCCGGATACGGCCGCTCTTTGGCCATCCCGCCGAAGAGGACGATCGACGACGAGGCGGACAGCCTGTCCCGTAGCGCCGCCACGACCGTCGCGTAGCCGACGAGCTTGAGCGTGACGAGATGGACCGCCTTGTCGATGTCGTAGTCCGCGATCGAGTTCTGATCGCGATCGATGGCCACGAGGGCCAGCCGGTCGACCGGTCCCACATCGGCCAGCGCGGGGCGGATCGAGTGCGGCTCTGCGAGATCGAACGTCAGCCCGCGCGTGTTACCGCCGGCAGCGGCGACCGCGTCCGCGACCGTCTCGGACCGGCCATGCAGCACGACCTCGCGACCGGCGTCGGCGTAGTGGCGGACAAGCTCGAGTCCGATCCCACGCGTCCCGCCGACGACGACGACGGCTCCATCTCCCATCAGCGCGTCACCTCGTCTTCAGCCGCTCGGCGTACTTCTCCCAGCTCGCGACCCACCGATACGAGTTGCGTGCCGGTGGCTGCGGCGCCTGTGTCTCGAGCCAGCGGACCCGTTCTGTCCCGGTGTTGTAGAAGCCATGCACGGACCCGACCGGCGCGAATGCCCAGTCGCCGGATCGGAACGTGTAGGTCTGGCCGTCCAGCTCGGCCTCGACCTCGCCGGCGAGGAAGACGTACGCCTCCTCGAACGGGTGGTCGTGCTGTTGGGCCGATCCACCGACTTCGTAGTCGACCGTGAACATGGTCGTGTGATCGGCGCCGAACGTGCGATCGACCAGCATCTTCACCGAGATGCCGCTGTAGGCGAGGATCGCGGTGTCGGCCCCGGCCGGGGCGCGCCCCCGTGCCGGGTCGCGCACCGCCAACGCCTCGAGCTGCGGTCCGGTCCCCTCGTAGTGCCCGACATACCGCAGGGTCGGGTCGCCGAACGTCGGCTGCTCGGCGATCGCCTGCCAGGCCGCCACGTCCTGCGCCGGTTCGAAGTACGTGTCAGCGCGGTCGCTGCCGGGGTCCTGCTTCTGCGGTGAGTTCAGGGAGATGAACCGGACCGGCACGGATCCGGTGTTCGCGAGCCCGTGGCGCATCCCGGTCGGCATCAGCGTGTAGTCCCCGCTCGATACGCGGTAGACGCGCTCGCCGCTCAGGGACAGGGCCTCGCCCTCGAGGATGTAGAGGGCCTCCTCGTAGCTGTGGACGTGGGGCGCGAGCCAGCCGCCGGGATGGAGCACGATCGCGGATAGGTCGGTGTGGACCGCGCCCTCGGGCCATCCGATGAACCGCTGTCGTACGAGGCCGCTGGCCGTCGCTGAGGGCGCCGGCGGAGTGTCAGCGAACGACCAGTCGAGATGCCCGACGACGTGCTTCACGCGCTCTCCCATCACTCGTCGCCAAGACCGGGGACGTCCAGCGACCGCCGACCGAGGGCGAACCAGATCCCGTGGACCGGCACGGTCCCCCGGTTGTACAGCCGATGCGGGACCGTCGAATCGATCGAGATCGAATCACCGGGCCCGAGCTCATGCTCCTCGAAGCCGATCGTCACCCCGAGCCGCCCGCTCATGACGAACCCCCACTCGTGCCCGCCGTGCCGCTGGAACTCGTTCTCCGGGCTGGACGCCCCGCCGACCTCGTACGTCACGTAGAGGAAGTCGATGCCTGGGACGGAGTCGGTCGTCAGCCGCTCCCACACGACGCCCGATGCGAGGCGGATCACCTTCCGGTCGTCGCCACGCTGCACGGGCGCCGCGGTCGCCGAGCGTGGCGTCGAGGCTGGCGAGCCGGCCGGCATGACCTTGAGTGGCGGCTCGCCGTTCCGTCCTCCGCGTTCCGCGTCGTTGAACAGGAGCTCATCGAGGGATACGTCGAGCTCGTTGGCGATCGCGTACAGCGTGCTCACCGATGGCCTGGCACGCCCGGTCTCGACCTGTGAGATCAGGCTGGGTGACAGGCCGATACGAGCGGCGAGATCGCGGAGGGAGAGATGACGTCGCCGGCGAGCGGCCCGCAGATGGTCGCCCATCGCGGAGTAGCCAGGCTGCCCGCTGCGGGTGGGTGAACCTTCCACGGGTCCCTCCGCTGGGGCTGGACGGCCCGACGTCCGCTGTGCAACGATGTTGAACAACGTAGAGCGACACTGAAGGCCGTGTCAAGGCAGCGCGACGAGGAGCCCGCGCGCCGACGACTGGAGGAAGGTGTTCCGTGACGACCGTCGAGATACCCGCTCCGACCGTCCAGCCGATCGTCGCTCAAGGTCGCCCGATCCCCTCGCCCGGGTCGATGAACGTCGACTGGGAGGAGCGCTGGGACGTCGACCGTCTCCGGACATATCGCGTCGGTCGAGCACGGCAGGCGCTCGCCGGCTCGGACCTCGGCGCGATGCTGCTCTTCGATTTCAACAACATCCGCTACGTCACGAGCACCCACATCGGTGAGTGGGCGCGCGACAAGATGACGCGCTACGCCCTGCTGTCGCGCGGCGGTGACCCGCACATCTGGGATTTCGGTTCCGCGGCGAAGCACCACCGGCTGAACTGCCCGTGGCTGCGGACCGAGAACATCCACGCCGGGATGATCGGCTTGCGAGGCGCCGTGGCGCCTGACGCGGGATTGTTCCGCCGGGCCGCCCAGGAGATCGCCGGGATCCTTCGGGCTGAAGGTGCCACGGACATGCCGATCGGTGTCGATGTCGTCGAGCCGCCCATGGTCGCCGCGCTCGAAGCGGAAGGCCTCACGGTCCGTGACGCGCAGCAGGTGATGCTTGACGCGCGCGAGGTCAAGTCGATCGACGAGATCATCCTCCTGAACACAGCGTGCGCCATGGTCGACGGCGCGTACCAGTACATCGCCGAGCACCTGAAGCCGGGCGTTCGAGAGAACGAGCTCGTCGCCGACGTCACGCACCGGCTGTTCGAGATGGGCTCGGAGCACGTCGACAACATCAATGCGGTCTCGGGGGAGCGCTGCAGTCCGCATCCGCACGTCTTCAGCGATCGCCTCATCCGGCCCGGCGACCAGGCCTTCTTCGACATCATCCACACGTTCGTCGGCTACAAGACGTGCTACTACAGAACGTTCACGGTCGGCATGGCGACGGACGCTCAACGCGACGCATACAAGCGGGCGCGGGAGTGGATCGACGCATCGATCGAGCTGATGCGACCGGGGACCGGCACGGACCAGGTCGCGAGCGTCTGGCCGAAGGCCGAGGAGTTCGGCTTCTCGAACGAGATGGAGTGCTTCGGCCTTCAGTTCGGCCACAGCGTCGGGCTGTTCCTCCACGAGCGGCCGATCATCAGCAGGCTGAACTCGATCGACCACCCGGTCGAGATCAAGGAGGGCATGGTCATCGCGCTCGAGACGTATTGCCCCGCCAAGGATGGCTACTCAGCGGCGCGGATCGAGGAAGAGGTCGTCGTGACAGCCGACGGGCCGCGCGTGATCACGCGCTTCCCGAGCGACGAGCTCTTCGTCGCCAACGCCTACTGACGCCCCGATCGATGGCGACCGTCGCCGCCGCCCCTGCGAGCCTCGACCGGGAGACCGGCCTCGCCCTGTACCGGATCATGCAGGAGTGCCGGCTCCTGGAGACGCGGGCCCAGGAACTGTTCTTCGAGGGGCTCGTCCGCGGGACCACCCATCTCGGCGTCGGCCAGGAGGCGGTCGCCGCCGGTTTCGGCGTCGCGATGCGTCCCGACGACTACACCTTCTGCACGTACCGCGGCCACAACCACAACATCGCGCGGGGCGTCCCGCTGGCGCCGATCCTCGCCGAGTTGTTCGGGAGGGCGACCGGGCTCCTCGGCGGCAAGGGTGGATCGATGCACCTCACGAGCGTGGAGCACGGCGTTCTTGGTTCGTACGCGATCGTGGGCGCGCACCTGCCGATCGCCCTCGGGGCGGCATGGTCGGCGCAGTACCGCAAGTCGGGCCAGGTCGCAGTGTGCTTCTTCGGCGACGGGACCACCAACATCGGGGCATTCCACGAGGCGCTGAACATGGCCGCCGTGTGGAAGGCACCGGTCGTGTTCGTCTGCGAGAACAACCAGTACATGGAGTACACGCCGATCGGTGCGGTGACCGCGGTCCCGCGCCCGGCCGCCGATCGTGCCAGCGCCTACGGCCTTGAGCCGATCGTCGTCGACGGCAACGACGTCGAGGCGGTCCATGGCGCAGCCACGGACGCCCTCGCCCGGGCGCGCGCCGGAGACGGGCCGTCGCTGATCGAGGCTGTCACGTACCGGCACGGCGGCCACTCGCGCGCCGATCCCGGCAAGTACAGGCCCGACGACGAGGTCGCGGCGTGGATGGCCCGCGACCCGATCCCGGCCTATCGGGCGAGGCTCGAGGCCGCCGGCGTGCCAGCGGCCGACCTCGATGCGATCGACGAAGCGGCACGGGCGAAGGTCGCCGCTGCGGAGGAAGAAGCTCGGGGTGCGCCGGAGCCGACGGCCGACGTTCTCGAGACCCAGGTCTGGGCCGACGGGAGCTCGCGATGGCGGAACTGACGTATCGCGGCGCGATCGCGGCCGGCATCGCCCAGGAGATGGAGCGCGATCAGATGGTCGTGATGCTCGGTGAGGACATCGGGGCGGCCGGCGGTGTCTTCAAGCTGACCGAGGGACTGCTGGACCGGTTCGGGCCCGAGCGGATCCGCGACACGCCGATCAGCGAGCAAGCGATCGTCGGCGCGGCGATGGGTGCGGCGATGACCGGCCTGCGGCCGATCGCCGAGCTGATGTTCAGCGACTTCTTCGCCGTGAGCTGGGACATGGTCGCGAACCAGATCGCCAAGACCCGATACATGACCGACGGCCAGGTGGCGCTCCCCCTCGTGCTCCGCACCGCGAACGGCGCCGGCCTCCGCTTCGGGGCGCAGCACAGCCAGTCGATCGAGAACTGGGCGATGGCGATCCCCGGGCTGAAAGTCGTCGCCCCCGCGAACCCAGCCGACATGAAGGGGCTCATGGCCGCGGCCATCCGCGACGACGATCCCGTCATCGTCTGCGAGCATAAGGCCTTGTTCGCTGAGAAGGGCGACGTCCCGGAGGGTGAACACGTCGTGCCACTCGGGAAGGCCGCCGTCCTGCGCGACGGTTCGGACGTGACGCTCGTCGCGCTCGCGGCGATGGTGCCGCGAGCTCTTGCCGCCGCCGATCGGCTGGCGGCGGACCACGGCATCGAGGCGGACGTCATCGACCTTCGTTCCCTCATCCCACTCGATGCCCAGGCGATCCTCGCCTCTGTCGCAAAGACAAGCCGGCTCTTCACGATCGAAGAGAACCCGCGGGTCGGCGGTTGGGGCGCCGAGATCGTCTCGCTCGTAGCGGACGAGGGCTTCTACAGCCTCGATGCACCGCTGGTGCGGATCACGACGCCGCACATCCCGCTGCCGTCGGCGGCGGCTTTGGAGGACTTGGCGATCCCATCCGTCGACCGGATCGTCGAGACCGTCACGCGGCGCCTCGACGAGGCACGTTGAGATCGCGATGACGAAGGTCGGGATCGTCGGCACGGGACGCATGGGCAGCGCCATCGCGCGCGCGATCCGCGCGGCCGGCTTCGACGTGATGCTGTGGAACAGGACGCGGGCGCCGTGCGACGCGCTTGCCGCGGAACTCGGATGCCGGTCGGTCGAGACCCCCGGGGAGGTGGCTGCGGTCAGTGATGTGACGATCTCGATGCTGTCGGACGCCGCTGCCATCGACGCCGTCTACGAGGCTCCCGACGGCGTCATCGCCGGGATGCGACCGGGGAGCGTGCTCGTCGACAGCTCGACCGTGCCGCCGGCGGTCATCCGCCGCCATGAACGGGCGATCCGTGATCGGGGCGCAGGCGTCATCGACGCGCCGGTGTCCGGGAGCGTCGCCTTGGCCGAGAGCGGACGGCTCACGCTGATGGTCGGCGGGCAGCTGCGTGATCTCGAGCGAGCGCGACCGGTCCTCGAGGCCTATGGCGACCGGGTCTTCCACCTCGGGCCCCTCGGTACCGGCGCTGCGATGAAGCTCGCGGTCAACACCGTGATCTTCGGGCTCAACCAGGCCTTGTCCGAGGGCCTCGTCCTTGCGGAGCGCGCCGGTATCCAACGCAAGTGGGCCTACGACGTCCTCGCCGCCAGCGCGGTCGGCGCGCCGTACGTCGGCTACAAACGGGCGGCCTTCCTCGAGCCTGACACGACGCCGGTCGCGTTCGCCGCCGACCTGGCGGTCAAGGACCTTCGCCTGATCGAGTCCCTGGCCGCTGATCTGGACCTCGACCTGCCCCAGTCGAAGGTGGATCTTGCCGTCATGGATGCACTCGTTTCCGCTGGACAGGGCGATAGGGACTTCTCCGCGGTCGCCGCGTATCTGCGCGATGAGCGCACGGCACAGGAGGGCGCGACTGCCTGATCGACGGGGACCGACGACCCGATGCGCACCATCGACCGACATGACGCTGCGAAGGAGGACAGGCACGTGGGCAACCGGACGCTGATCAAGGGAGGCATCGTCCTCACCCAGGACGACGAGCTCGGCGAGCTTCCGAACGCCGACATCCTCATCGAGGACGACCGGATCGCGCAGATCGGCCCCAACCTCGATGCCGAGGGTGCGACCGTCATCGACGCGACCGGCGACATCGTGATCCCGGGGTTCGTCGACACCCACCGTCACACGTGGGAGACATCGATCCGCACGTCGGCGCCGGACTACACGCTGGGTGCCTACTTCGGTGCGATCCTCGACAAGTTCGCCCCGAACTACCGCCCCGACGATGTGTACGCGGGCAACCTGTGGGGCTCGCTCGAATGCATCAACGCGGGCATCACGTCGCTCGTCGACTGGTCGCACATCATGAACACCCCAGAGCACGCCGATGAAGCGATCCGCGGGCTGCAGGAGTCGGGCATCCGGTCGGTGTTCGCGTTCGGCTTCCCGAACACGTCGATCCAGGCGTGGTGGTTCGGGCCGGATTACGGCGGCAGTATCGAACGGATCGACGGCGCAGACGCCCGCCGCGTCCGCAGGGACATCCTGAGCGACGACCAGGCGCTCATCACGATGGCGCTCGCGACGCGCGGCACGAACTTCTGCAAGCCGGACGTGGTCAAGTTCGAGTGGGAGCTCGCCAAGGAGCTCGGGATCAACATCACGGTCCACGTCGCGATGGACCGGTTCGGTTACACCAAGATGCAGCTGCGGGCCCTCAAGGACATGGGCCTCCTCTACCCGAACACGACCTACATCCACTCGTCCCACCTGCTCGACGATGAGTGGCAGATGGTCGCGGACTCGGGCGGGAACGTGTCGCTCGCGCCGCAGATCGAGCTGCAGATGGGGCACGGCTGGGCACCCGCGGCGACCGCGACCAAGATGGGGATCCCCGTCGGACTCTCGTCGGACGTCGCCACGACGGCCTCGGCCGACCAGTTCACCCAGATGCACGCGATCTTCGCGTCGGAGCGGGCGCGCCGCCATCAGGCGGCGTGGGACGAGGACCTCGATGGCAACACGCCGACGCCGGATCTGATCGACTCGCGGCAGGTGCTGCGATGGGCGACCATCGATGGCGCCAAGGTCGCCGGTATCGCCGACCGGACGGGCTCGCTGACGCCGGGCAAGAAGGCGGACCTCGTGATCATCGATACCAAGGCGGTCAACGTCGCTCCGGTCATCGACCCGGTCGGTGCAGTCGTCTGCGCAGCCGACATCTCGAACGTCCGCACCGTCATGATCGACGGCAAGATCCTGAAGGACGACTTCAGGCTGAAGGCCGATCTCGATCAGCCGCGCAAGCTCGTCGAGGAGTCGCGCGACTACCTTGTGTCGAAGTTCGGCGCTCCGGAACCCGGCTGGCTGCCGACCGCCGTGACCGCCTAGCCCAAGCGGACAACGCTCGTGGCAGCGCCATGATCCGTGTGTATGCCCCGGGCCGAAGTTGATAGACGCTTGTACCGCGAACCGCTCGGTCTGGCGGTTACGCTGCGGCGGTGATCGTCCGGGTCCTAACGGCCAGGGTCAGCACGGACCGGGCCGGTTCGTTCAATGCGCTGATGCGCGCCCAGCTGCCGATCCTTCGCCAGCACCCCGGGCTCGTCTATGTGAAGCTCGCGCGCCGCATCGATGGCGACATGGAAGAAGTCGTCCTCTATGAAGAGTGGAAGGACACCACGTCGCTTTACGGCTGGACCGGGCCGGAGGTCACTCGACCTCGGATGATGCCGGGCGCCGAGGACCTCATCGACGACCTCGATATCAAGCATTACGAAGCGCTGGACATCGACCCGACGACGTTCGAAGAGGTCTAGGAGAGGTCAGGGCCCCGGCGCGCGTTCCGATCCCCCAGCGATCGTGGCAGCACGGGACCCGTCGGCGGCAGGGTCCGCCCGATGGTGCGTGCGAGCAATGACCCAGAAGTACCACAAGCGATAGGACCCAGAAGCGAGCGCGCCGAACGGAAAGGAGCGCGATGAGGGACGACCGAACCTTCGAGCCAGAAGTCCTCCGGGGGACGTCCGATCAGCTCATGATCGCCGTTGCAGAGGTGGGCACGCTCGAGCGGCGGAAGCGCCTGGTCGCACCGAGTGATCCCAAGTTCCCCGACCTCGCGCGCGAGGTGCGACGGGCGGCGGAGCGCGTCCTCGAGTTATCGATCGCAGAGGAGGCCGCCGCGCAACGGGCCTCTCACGATCCGGCGGCGGCGGGCGTGCCTCCGATCGAGCGCGTCCACCCGGCAAAGGAGCTCGCACGGATCCTGGAGGAGTGGCGAGCCGTGGAGCAGCGTCTGCTCGCGGCGCCTGCCGGCTCGGACGAGGCGGAGGCCCTCACAAGGGAGTTCGAAGCGCAGCGCAAGCGCTATGCCGAAGCACTCGATCGTCGGAAGGAAAACGGCTGACCGCCGTCCGCTGCGAACCTAACGGTCGTAGTGCGGTCTGGATTGACACTCGTTGGGGGCACAGATCACGCCGACCGCCCGATGGGTCCCATCCTCGAGATCGAACACGACGATCACATAGGTGAGGCTTCGGGTCGAGGCCGCTGGCGCGACGACGAACCGGTTCGCAAGGTCCTCCGTGTGAACATGCGACCCGAGCACCTTCGGATGGCGCGGGTCACGTCGATCGAGTGCGGTCTCCCCGATCGCCGTCCACGTCTGGCATCGGAGCGGTTCGCACGCGACGGGTGGACCGACCGGGAAGCCGTCGATGACGACCCGCGCCGGGAGCGCCTGCATCGCGCGCAGATCCGTGCCCCAGCGAGCGAGGGCGCCGACGGCGTCGGTCGCGGTCAGCCCGTACGCGACGACCGCGACGGCGATCACCATCCCGGCTATCGCCGCAAGGTGACGGGGGCGAAGTCTCCATGCGATCACTGCGCGCGATGACCACCTGAGCTACCGGCCGGGCGTCCGGATGGTACGCCCCGACGTGAACCGGCGGCCCGGTCGCAACGCAGGGATCAAGCGCGCGTCGTGCGGGGCATCAGCTCGCTGTCCGCTCGTGGATCACGCGGCCGCCGGGGTCAAGGAAGTGCCAGGCCTGCACGGGGCCGCGCTCCTCGGGATAGGCGACCGCGTACCCCGGTGCGGCGACGTCGAACGACAGCTTCCCGCCGTCGAGCAGGTCGAGATCGAGCCTCGAGATCCGGGCGTCGTCGATCCGGCCGTAGATGAACTCTCTTCCGTCCGTGCCCATCTCGTCCATCGTCGCGGGTTCCGCGCCGACCTGCCCCGCGCTCGACGCCACATCCCCCGGCCCGAGGACGATCAACTCGATGCGCCGCGGGTCCTTCGCGTCGGCGACGAGGACGCAAGTGCGGTCGTCGCAGTTGCCGCGAAACAGCTGTTGCGTCGCGCCGAATCCCACCTCCGCGATGGCCGCATCGATCTTGTCGTCAGGTGTGACGGGCCGCGAGGGCGATGGCGTGGAACACCCTGCCGCCGCAACGACCACCAATACGAGCGATGCGACGAGACGTCTGCTCGAGATGTGCTGCACTGACTTCGTTCGGCTTATCCACCCAGGTCGGGTCCGTGACGCGGAAGCCTACCGGTCGTCGCAATGCCGGTGTTCCGTGGGCAGGCGGCGGTTGCGGCACGACCGCTGTGACGCCGTTCCTGCCTTGGCTGTTGGCGTGTCATGGACCCAGCGGCCGGGTCCGGGGACGCAGAGATGATTGGCCCGCCCGGAAGAAGGGGGCGCGACGCACCACGACCGGGTGTCTCACGTCGGGGCCCCCAGGTGCGCTTCGCGAGGGCTAGGGCCCCCGTCCCAGGTACTGGCCGTCACGCGGGCTACTCGGGATCGAGCCGGGCCCTACCGTCCCTACTCATGGGACCGTCACCGGGCTGACATACGGCCGACCGTCTTCCTCGAGGCCGCGGCTCCGCTCAGGCTTGCTAGAACGGATAGAGAAGCGCCCGATCGCGCCGGGCGCGCTCCTCGACTGAGCGGGCGTGATCGATCTCGCGGTCCAGTGCGGCTGCGTGCTCGGCACGAACGGAGTCGACGCGCGCTGTCACCTCCGGCGAAGGAATCCGACCCGTCAGTCTCGGAAGCTCGGCTTCGGCGGCGCGCCAGTCCTTGCTGATTGCGGATCGTCCGTCCGGGGTTCGCGTACCTGGCGTTCGATCCAGCCACGTCCATCCTCATCGCCAGTCGTGGGTGTCGAGGGCGACGAGGCCGATCACCGGTGTCGCAACCCAGTCCGGCAGCCGGGCGAAGTGCGTCACGATCCACTGATGCATGACACGAGGCTGCGACGGTGATGTTGCCGCCGTATCGATCGCCGCTGAACTCGCGCCCACGGGCGCTCTCCCGTTCAGTGTCCCATCACGACGGCTCCGCCAGCACCCGTCGTGCTGAGCGGCGTCGCGCCGCCTGAGCGTCGGTAGCGGCAGCTACTCGCCTTTGTTCATGTCAGCGCTAGAATCCCGGACCGCCGGGGGATGTTGTGACCGTTGTGTTGAGTCGCGAGGGGACTTGCCATCACGTACCGAGAAGAACCGCTCGGCACGAGCGGATCGAGTACGACTCCTGAGATCGTCGTGTTCCCACGGAACGATCGGGCGTTCCGGGTGCACGTCGAGTGGGCCGTCGAGCGACTCGCTGCGCGCGACCCTGCAGAACTCGAGGAGTCCGTCAAGGCCGCCTATCCGCACACACGAGTCCGTGAGCGGATGCCGCTGGCGGACCTGGGCGGTCGGCACGCCTGGTACGTGTACCGCGATGGGTCACTGACCGCGGCGGACGAACACGACTGGTCAGCGACCAGCGAGGTGGCGGAGTTCGACATCGATGCGACGGGCACGTACGTCGGGGCCAACGCCGCGGCCGCTTCGCTCGTCGGCATCGCGGTCGAGCAGATCATCGGCAGGACCGTCGGATCATTCACGCGTCATGAACGGGACCAGGATGCGGGACGGCGAGCCTTTGCCGTCCTTGCCGAAGCGGGCTATCTCGAGTCGACGGCCATCGTCGTTCGACCCGATGGGAACGAAGTGCCGGTCCATTACCGCATCACGGGCACACGAGCCCACGGCTTTCGAATGGTGATGGCCGAGCGGCACAACGTCGACGACGACCAGGTTGGAGCGACCCGCGACGATCCGCCTGCCGCGCTCGGCGACACCGGCGCTGTGCCCGACGCCACCGACAGCTCGTAGGGCGCATCCTGGCGCAGCCTTCGGCACGTTCGTGATCCGGCAGAAGCAAACCCGGATGGCGGCCGGATCAAGCCGAACGCTCCGGGTCGGGCAACAACGAGGTCGTCAGGTAGGCGTTCACAGACGGCAGCCTCGCCCTCGTGAGACCCACGCCCGCCTCGTCGTGGGGGGCTCGTCGCAGGGAGTCAGGTGGGCCGCGATCCGCCGCACCAGGCTGTCTCTGCGCACAAAGTGGATCACCGCTCGCGGACCGGAGGCGAGGCCATCAGACCCTAAGGCAAAAGCGTCAAGGCGCGTCCAAAGGGGAAAGCGCCCGCCAGCTGTCGGGTTAGCCGACCTCGCGACTCACGTGGTCGCGGGGCGCGTAACCGAGCCCGCGGCCCCGGTCTGGACCTGACGCTGGACCCTGGTGAAGCCACCGAGCGCGACAACGAGGAGCGCTACGATCGGGAATACGACGCCGCGAATGTCCCACACGACGTAGGGATCGAGCCCGTTCGTAAGTGGGACCAAGCCGTTGGCCAGCGCGTGAAAGAGTCCCGTCATAAGCACACTCCCGCCGGTCCCCACGTAGATCCAGGTCAGGATCACCGCGTACGAGATGACCTGCGTCAGCATCGACCACACGGCGCTCCCGCCGTTCATCTGGCCCGGCAGATACAAGGGAACATGGATGAGCGCCCAGGGAATGCCGAGGACGAATGCCGCCCGAAGTGGCGACATGGCCGTCAGGGTGCGAGGCAAAGCATAGCCGCGCCAGCCGATCTCCTCGGCGATCGCGGGTATCACGACCACCAGCGGCACGATAAGAACGGCGGGAAAGACTTTGTCGAACATGCCATCCGCTGGCTCGCCGAGCACGACGGCGATGACATCGACCGCCAGGTAGGCGCCGAGCGGGATCAGTAGCACCAGATACCACATCGAGTTCCCCGGGCGAACCGTCAGCTGGCGCAGAAGCCGGGGGAGCGCGCCGTTTCCCTGACGCCACGCCAAACCGATCGCGATGAGGGCCGGCGGGAGCGCCAACGCAAAGGCCAAGAGCGTCGGCTGGGCGCCCGAACCGATGATGAGCACCCCCGCGATCGCGGCAAATGCGAGCGTGAGGCCCACGTACCACGCCGCGCCGGTGACCCCATCGAGACTGGATGGCGACGCTCGGCATCATGCTGGTCGCCGGCATGGTGCTCGGACGGCTGTAGCGCGGGGACCGGCACGCTTGCAATTCCCGGCCAGCTCTCGATCCGTGCCAAGGCTGGCGGCGGCGGCTGGTACGAGGGCCGCATTGACGTGGTCTCGCTGACGATCGGCTGACACCGGTTCATCGGCACAGCGCCACCGCCGTGTCCGGTCCATCGCTGTCGCTCTTCAGCTCGAGCTCGAAGAAGTCGCAGATCGGAGTCGCGACGTGAATCAGGCCAGGGTCGGTTTGATCGCTCCTGAGGCGTAGCCGTAAGCCAG
Source organism: Chloroflexota bacterium (assembly GCA_046732155.1). GTDB lineage: Bacteria > Chloroflexota > Limnocylindria > Limnocylindrales > CSP1-4 > SPCO01. The sequence goes on from JBKPMM010000057.1 coordinate 15,258, forward strand.
TCGGGAATCGGTCAGCGTGTCTGAGTCCCGGGCCTCGCCCGATGCCTGGAACCCAGTCCGAGCGTTCGCTGTATACCGGACACCTCCGCGCGACGGGCGGTCGGGAATGGACGGGTGGTCTAGACTGGGCGTACGTCAGGGGGACGTCACGGTGCCGTCCAAGGAAACGCAGACGGGCGTCGGCATGGTCATTGGCTTGATCGTCGTCGTCGCCCTCGCTCCACTGGTGATGGCCGCTCCCATCGATCCCGGGCCAGGGTATGGACCGGCGTCCCCGGTCGCGCCCGTAGATCTCGTCGCACCCTCTGAGTCGCCAGATCCGGGTGATCCTCCTTCGACTAGATCGTCGGCGACTCAGGCGACTCCAGCTGGTCGTGAGGGCACCGTAGCTGCGACCCAGTCGATACCGGACACGCTATCGGATGGTCCGAACCTTGCGCCGTCCTCGTCACCGTCAGCGCCGACTCCGAACGGCCCGGCGACGGCGTTCCCGCCAGGGCCCGGCGCGCCCGGCTTCGCTAGTCCGCAACCGACGCTGCCCGTGCCCCTCGCTACCCCGACCCCGACCCCGATACCACTGGTCAGCACAGCGCCCACGCCCGTCCTGACGCCGTCGCCGGCGTCACCGACTCCAGCCCCGACTCCAGCGCCGACACCCGACCCGACTGCAGCCCCGACTCCAGCGCCGACACCCGACCCGACTCCAGCCCCGACACCCGACCCGACTCCAGCCCCGACACCCGACCCGACTCCAGCCCCGACGCCAGCGCCGACACCAGCGCCGACACCTGACCCCACGCCGGCGCCGACGCCCGACCCCACGTCAGCGCCGACACCCGACCCGACCTCAGCGCCGACACCGGCGCCGACACCCGACCCGACCTCAGCGCCGACACCCGACCCGACCTCAGCGCCGACACCGGCGCCGACATCCGACCCGACCTCAGCGCCGACACCCGACCCGACGCCCGACCCCACGCCAGCGGCGACACCGGAGCCGACGCCACCGGGGTAGCGCCGGATGCCGTAATACGCCGGGTCCGACCCGGCTGGCAGTGCTCATGCGCGGAACACACCCCCGACGTGGACGCCGACCATTGCTCTCGCCCTTTGTCTGGCACATGACGGTCCCCGTCATGACCGATCGGCCAACGTCAACGAGACTCGCAGCACTGCCACGAGAAAGAGGTTTGACGTGACCCGACCATCGACGTTCCGAATCGCACGGCGGGCGCCCGTCCGCCAGTCGATCCTCCAGTCGTTGCTGCTGGCGGGGACGATCCTCGGGGGCCTAGCGGCAGGATGCACGGCGACCGACCCTCGATCGGACGACTCGGACGTCTTTGGGTCCTCCTCACCGTCGGTGGCCGCACCCTCGCCGTCGTCGTAATTCTTCCGGTAACGGGCCGACCGAGGCTGACAATGTCCACGTCGCCGCTATCGCGTATCGCAAAGCCATCGGCAGGCGCCGCGGGCGCTTCGGTCGTGGCGACACGGCTCCCGACCATCGTCTTCACCGGATGGACGGCGCCCTCACTCGCGGCAAGAGGGCTGCCGGCACCTGAAAGTGGTGCAGCGGGTGGTACACGGCGACGACAGACTCCCGACGGATGCCCGTCGGGGGTCATTTCATGCGTGGAAACTGGCCCGCCCGGAGGGATTCGAACCCCCGACCTACTGATCCGAAGTCCGTATCAGTCCCCGCACGAGTACCAGATTCGTTCATATATTCCGTCCTAGTGGGTCCACAGCCTTCCCCTCCATAGCACCCTCTCGGGGGTACGGCCGGGGGTACAAGAGGGGAAGGTATCTCGCCCCGGTCGACCCGGACGAGCTGGCGGGCGGGGGAATGCCAGGATCGCAAGTCCGGGACCGGTGCCGGGGCTGTGAGAGGCTACGCCTCAGCCGTCGCCCCGAGCCGCTCAAATGCAGAAGCCCCGGCGTGCGTGGGAGGATTGCGGCCTCACCATCCGCAGAACGAGGACGATGGATGGCCGACACTGGCACGACCGGCATACGTGACGCCCGCATCCCGCAGGACGTCGAGTCCATCGAGCGCCTTTGGCTTGAGTATCTGACGTGGGGCAACGACGAGCTGGAGGCACGTCACGGGTTCCGACTGCCGGTCCGCGAGGCGGTAGACCACGACCTAGCGACGGTCGAGGCCTTCCAACCACCTGACGGGCGCATAGCTCTGGCAGTTGACGGTGATCACGCGTTCGGGATCGGCTGCCTGCGCCGGATCGGCCCGGACACAGCCGAGATCAAACGGATGTACGTCGAGCCGGCGTATCGCCGTGCGGGCGGTGGCCGCGCGCTTCTCGAGTCCCTTGTCGCGGCGGCAACGGCCGCGGGTTACGCGCGCGTGCGACTGGACAGCCCAGACTTCATGACCGCGGCCCATGCCCTGTACCGCTCGCACGGGTTCATCGATATCGGTCCCTATCCCGAGAGCGAGATCCCGGCCAAGTTCAAGTCGCACTGGGTGTTCATGGAACGATCACTGATGACGGGTGACGTTGGGGTCGATCGAGACACACCCCATCACGGGGCGGAGGGCGCAGCGCCGCGGGCTTCGGGGTGAATCAATGCCCCCGTCGGCCGTGACAGGCTGGCTCTGAGGGGAAGAGGACGCGAGTCGCGGACCGGAGCCGGGGCGCTGACAGGCTAGCTAACGCCCCTTAGCTGACACTTACTCCGTGCATCGACGAGTTTCACCCGCGGCCCAGGAGCATGCCGCGCGGCAGGCTGGCATCCGCGCCATTCGGAGCGGCCAACCGCCCGTGTACCGCGTCCTCGAGGGCGTGGACGGCCGCTGGTACGTCCTCGGCTACCCTTGGCTGTCGATCGACGCAATCGACCGCCGCTCCGCGCTAGAGGCGACGAGGGCGGCGGTCGCTGAATGGCTAGGCGTCGATCCCGCAGCGGTCGACGTGCAGTCCTAGCTCGACCGATCTTCGGGAATGACCTTGTGGCGGTCGGGCAATGACTCGGGTCCGATGCGACCGCCCCGTCGCTAACTCCCGGTCCTACTTACACCCCTCTTGCCTGATTACGTCGCCCCACTCTCCGGTCTGCGCAAAGTCGCTGATGAACGCGCCCAGGCGGGCTTCGTCCGGGGACGTGTTCGCCGGTACCCACGCCTTGGCGACGCAGGCCGCCTGGTCGCTGGGAAACTTCGTGCCTGTGGCGGCTAGCGCCGTACCGCTCACTGCGAGCGACGCGACCAGCGCAGCGGCGACCGCAAGTCGTCTCACGATGGTTCCTCCCCTTGGGCTACGTGTCCCCCCGGCGGTCTTCCCAATCGAGAATATAGCGGCGGGCAAGGTCCCCGAGGCGATGGCGTCCTCGAGACCTACCGCCGGTCGAACCGCCACGCCTCGCGCTCGTACCAGCTGCGGTCCTTGACCTTCGCCCAGCCGACGCGCGTGCCATCTCGGTACGTCGAGATCCGGTCCTTGAGGACGTTCCCCCGAGTCGACCATCCTCCATGCGTTCGACGAGCCACACCGAGGGCTCGACCAAGTTCACCCCTTTACGGGGTCCGAACGCGCCGACCTCGCCAGCTCGCTGGCGTAGCTCTCATTGGAGATCACCCCTCGATCACGGAGATCGCCTAGGTGCGCCGCAGTGTCCGGTGCCGGAGTGACGCCGGGCGCTGGTTCTCTGGCTGTTAGCCGGTTGTACCCCAACCCGAGTGCCAGCAGGGTGCGTGCGGCGACGAGCACTCCGATGGTCCAGAGGGCGCTGTAGATCACCGCGATGGGGACCTCGTTGATCGCGAACAGAATCCACCACCCGCCGCCGATCGCGGCACCGGCGACAAGGACCAGCAGGATGCGCGACGACATGTGCACCGCTCTAGCTCGTCCGCACGCGATGGCGTGGTGCGGTTTGGCCGCGGGGCCTACCCGTCACCTGATCGAGTGGCTTCTCGATCACGGCCCGGTGTGCTCGCTCTGCGTCCGCGACGGCGACAGCGCCGTAGTGACCAGCGCGTGGGGTCCACACCGATGTCCCAGTCGGTGCCTTGGTGGTGGCGATCTGTCCCGCGGACATCATCATCGGCTGTTCCGACATCGTTCGACTCCTCGCCTTGAGGATCAGACGTCAGGGGTGCCGGCAGAAGATGCTGTCTTGGAGCGCGCGTGACGCTGCCTGACTTCGATAGTGCGCCCGTTGGTCCGTTCGCACAAGAGCTGTTAATCGTTTCAGTTTGCGTCCGCCGCTACCTTGAAGCGGGCACGGAGAAGGCCCCGGCTGGATATCCCGACCGGGGCCTCTTCATGTTCGGGTTACAGCCCGAGGATCTTCACGAACTTGCCGGTCGCAACATACGGCGTCGCGTTGAACCCGAACTCCTCCTCAGCGCGGAATCCCGTCACGTTTTGGTCGAACCGGTTGCCCGCCTCCGACGACACATCGATCCGGAACTCCGAGCCGATGTAGATGTCGCAGTCAGCCCAGGCGCCGGCGAGCGCGGTGCCGACCGGGAGGTTCACATCGCGGTACACCGGCACACCCCAGGCCGTGACGACCGGCGTCGACGTCGGGCCGGTCGCGGCATCGAACGCCCAGCCGCCGGAACCCGACGAGCCGAGCGTCTCGATCGCCATCTCCCAGTAGTCGGTCGGGTGCATCACGATGCCCGTCGCCCGCTCGCCGCGAGCCTCCAGCTTGCCCAGACCCTGACCGAGCGCCGCGACCCGGGTCTCCGAGTTGAGGGTGTACTTGTGGGCCGCGATGTCGCCGTAGGCGAGGATCGCCTGGAGGATGCCCAACGGCTGGTTGGTGCCGGTCCCGTTGATCACGAAGTTGCCCTCGGCGAGACCCATGTACTTGCCGAGGCGGCGGCGGACGTTGGCCTCTGCGGCACCCTCCGACGCACGCAGCAGCTGGTTGCCGACGTCGACGATGGTGGCGATCTGGTAGAGCGTGGCGGTCGCCTCGCCGAACGAGTGGTCGCGAACGTCCTTGTTACTGCCATAGGCGCCCTGCAGGAGGGCGGCGGCGAGCCCAGTCGTCTCGTACGGGATGTCGACCGCGAACGCGGCCGGGACGCGGACGACGTTCATGAGGTCGCGGTACGGGTTGACCTGGGCGTTGACCTCGGCGACCTGGGCGACGAAGGCGTTCGGGACGATCGACTGCCCGGTCGCGTTCGACGTGCCGAGGATCGCCTTGGCGGCGACCTCTGCCTCGTAGCTGCGGTTGACCTTCCAGTCGCGCAGCGACTTGAGGAAGTACGGCCCGCTGTAGTAGTCCTCGCCAGATGCGTCCCAGTCTGGGAGGTTCCGGACGGTGTTCTGGATCGCGGCGACCTTGGCCGCGTTGAGCGACTCGATGGCGTTCGCCAGTCGGTCGACTCGGTCCTCGATGTCCATTCGCGCTCAGTCCTTCTTGGATGGTCCTTGCCACCCGAGGACTTCCTGAGCGCGCGAAGGCCGGCGGAGGGCAGGGAGAGTTAGGGCTCTCGCCACCGTCTCGCCGGCCGTCGCCAGGTGTGACAGAAGGTCGATATGGTCGATGCCCCCGCCGGGTCCTTGCCACCTTGCGGCAGGGTCGGTCCCAGGTCGGGCGTCAGCCGGAATATATCACGGTCTGCACATGTTGCACGGTCACCGATCGGCTAGCACCTCGCGGAGGGTGGCCACCGCGGAGAGGTCGCCGGCCTCGATGCGACGGACCAGCCCAGCGACCCGCTCGCGCCGCGTAGCGCCGTCTGGCGCCTCGCTCGAGGGATCGGGTGGCGTCGGGGGCTCGACGGGTCGCAGGGCGAGCGCCTCGCGCATCCTGACGATCGCCGGGTCGGTGTCGGCCCACGGGTCCAGCTGGCGCCACTTGGTCATGCGTCGAGCTTCGGCAGCATCGAGGTAGCGAGGTCGATCGCCAGGTCACGGGCCGCGTCGAGGCCGTCGGCCGCCCGTATCAGGTCGCCGGCCTTGTCGGGCTCGCTGTGGCGAGCCCACGCCCGCATGAACTCCGACGCGGCGAACCAGAGGTGCACGGTCGGCAGACCCGGCTCGATCGTCTCTCCGCGCTCTTGGATGCTGTTCACCAGCGTCCGGCCCTGACCGATGAGGAACGCGGTGTCGTGGTCGTCTGGCAGGCCGGCCTCGATATGGTCGGCTGCCACGTTGAGGGCGATCGACAGGGACAGCAGCTTGGCCGCGGTGTCGCCCACGACGTAGGTGGTCATGCCGCGCCCTCGTCGAGGTCCTCGGCCACGTCGATCGTCTCGACGATGCGCCCCTGCTTGTCGCGCATCACCTTGCGCCGGGTGACTCGCGTCGGCGACGACGCGATCTCCAGTGGCCCCGAAAACACGGCTTGCACGGTGATCGGGGGGAGGGCGCCCTGCCCGCGGGCCTTGTACTCCGCCTCGATCTGCGCCTCGAGCTGCGGTCGGAGCTGGCGGACGATGTCGTTGACGATGATGCCCCACTTCTCAGACATGCTCTCGACCAGCCCGGTGACACCGGCCTCCACGCCGGCCTTCCAGCCGGCCTGCCAGTAGTCGTCGACATAGCCGTACGCCCACTCAGCCAGGCTGTCGGCCGAGAGCGTGACCGAGGCGCCGGGCGGAACAGGTTCGTCGTCCGCGAGCAAGACGGGTTCGGGATCGTCGGCGGCTTTGTGCAGTGCGAGCTTGGTCATCGGAGGACCTCCACAACGGTGTTGAAGTCGGCGGGACGCCAGAGGTGGACCTCGACGCCCGGACAGGCGCCGAGCAGAGCGAGCCATTCGTCCTGCGACGGCGTCGTCTTGCCGCGGTCGGTCTTGAGCTCGGCCAAGACCAGACGGGGCGGTCGGACCAGCGCGAGGTCCGGCCAGCCGCGTTCGGAGCGGATCGACAGCCATGGGTGGTACGTCCGCCAGCGGTAGAGGCCGGCGAGGTCGGTGACCTGGCGCAGCCACTGCTTCTCGGTCAAGTCAGGCATCAGCCGACTCGCGCAGGTACGCCTCGGCAGCCGCGAGCAGAGCGCGGGTCTCCTCATCAAGTCGAGCCTCACGGGCCGCGGCGAGGGCGGCGTCGCGTACCGCAGCGTTCTTCGCCAGCTGTTGCTCGAGGCGACGGTGCTCCTCGGCCCGCTGCCATTCGCGGGCTGCCTCGACGGACCCATGCTCCTGAACGAGTTCGTCGAGGGTGTCGAGCCACGACCCGATGACGTCCTCGTCGTCGGCCTCCATGGGCTCGCCCGCGAGCCGTTCGTGACCGAGGAGGACCTGGAGGACGACGGATGGATCGACGCCCGGGTACCGCTCGGCGACGTGCACCTCGAACTCGTCGA
>JBKPMM010000058.1:0-32950 GCA_046732155.1 Chloroflexota bacterium
GATACGCCTCCTCGGCGCCGTCGTGGTCGACCTCACTCGCGACGGCGCCGTACGACTCGCCGAGCGGGCTCCGCAGGAGCGCCTGGCCGAGCTCGACGGTGGCCCGAAGTTCCGTCGCGTTGTCGCCACGCTCGGCGGCCCGCGTGCGGACGCGACGGGCGAGTTCCGCTGCTGCGTCCTCGTCGTGACTCATCCGAAGGGCGGACGCCCGCCGCAACTGGACGTCGAGTTGAACCTCCGGATCGCGCATCGCCTCGGCCAATGCGGCGAGCTCCGTCAGCCCTTCGAGCCGGTCGTTCGTCCGCCGGAGTACGGCGAACGCGTCGTCCCGCGTCGTGAGGAGCACGCGGCGGTCGGCCGGGGTGGAGACGACGGGAAGGGCCTGCTCGATGAGACGCAGCGCCTCCTCGGGCGCATTGGACCCCAGGGCAGCCGACGCTGCGGCGATCGAGAAGCGAGCAGCGCGGCCCATGTCGCCCGCTGCGAGCGCGTGCTGCGCGATCATCGGCAGCGCGGCCGCCTCGGGTTCGCCTCCCTCGAGCAGGAGGTCGACGACCGCGGCGTGAACCTGCCGGCGACGGCTCGTCGACAGCTGGCTCATCGCGAACTGCCGCACCTGCTCGTGCGCGAACGTGTAATCAGCGGCACCCTCGGACTGCGCCAGGAGCAGGCCAGCCTCGACGGCGGGGGCGAGGTCATCGGCGAGCGGATCGCCGGCGGCGACTCCGTCGGCCGGGGCTCCCGGCGATCCGGCCGGCGTGCCGTCGCCCTCGCCGATGCGCGCGCGTATCGCGCGCATGTCGCGAAGGCTGAAGCTTCGACCGAGGACGGCGGCATCGCCGAGCGCCCCCTTCGTCCGACCGGGCAGCCGTGCCGCGCGCCGATCGATGAGCGTCCTGACGGCCGACGGCATGAGCCTGGCGGCATTGCGACCGAGCCGCCACACACCATCGAACTGCTGCAGCGTCCCGGCCTCGCGGTGGGTACGGGCGAGCTCCTCGACGATGAACGGCACGCCCTCCGACTGGACCTGCATCGACGCAGCGGACGCGGCCTCGACGGGGCCGCCGAGGACCCGTTTCAGCAGCTCCGAGGTCTCGACCGAGCTGAACCGGCCGAGGCGCGCCCGTCGGACGAGGCCCATCCGCTCCATGTCCGCGATGAAGTTGACGGCCTCCGTCACGGAAGCGAGCTCGTCGGGGCGGATCGTCAGCAGCAGGAAGATCGGTCGGTCAGCATCGCTGCGCACGACGTAGCGGAGCAGACGAAGCGTGTCGTCGTCCGCCCACTGGACATCGTCGATGAACAACGCGAGCGGCCGGATCGAGGCGACCTCCCCGATCGCGACGCCGGCCAGATCGAATGCACGAAGGAGCTTGGCGTCCGCGGAGAGGGTCTCGTAGCCGCGCTCATCACGCCCCGAGATGGCCTCGACGACGCGTCGGACGGCGAGCTCCGCCGGCGTTCCCGCGACCGCCTCCCGGAGAGCGCTCGACGCGAACAGGCTGCGCGCCACAAGGAACGGTCCGCGGATCTCCTCGTCGGCGGTGATCGCAACACACGTGAACCCACTCGACGCCGCAAGCTCGGCCGCTTCGAGCAGCAGCCGCGTCTTGCCGATCCCCGGCTCGCCTTCGAGCGTCACCGCGGATAGGCGGCCTGCCGCCTCGCGGATCTCCTGGGCGATCGCGTCGAGCTCTGCGGTCCTCCCGATGACCGCACCGCTCGCCCGGCGCAACTGGACAGCAAGCGAGCACTGCGGACCGACGAGGGGATCCAGCGCGCCTCCATCGGCGGTCCACGAGGACGGTTCTTCCGCGAGGACCAGAGGATCGCGCGCCATGGCGCCGATTATGAAGCCGACCGGGTTTCCGGCTGTCTCATCCCGCGGCGGCCAACTGGTCGGCGAACTTGTCGAGCGACGTGGCCGCATCCGACAGTGGCTTGACCAAGGTCGGAACGCAGAGCATCCCGCAGCGACGCGCGAATGACGCAGCGTCGCGCAGGCGTTCCTCCATCAGGATCCAGGCGGCGTGCTTGTGGGGCAGCAGGTAGTCGACCTGGTAGAAGAGCTCGAACCCGGGCCCCGCGTTGACGCCCGGATGTTCGGGGCCGATCGGCAGGGTCGTCGCGACGGAGCCGAGCGGCTTGATGACGCGAAACATGAGCCCGACCGAGATGTCGGCCAGGATCCGGAGCTGCTCTTCGGTCTCATCCGTGTGCGCGAAGTACCGCGACAGGAGTTGGAGCAGGACCTCGTAGGCGACGTTAAGCAGGTCCATACAGCGGGTCGTGCCTGGGTCGGTGATGAGCGGCACGTCCACGCCGGTCGGCTGCGGTCGCACGTTGGCAGCCAGGACCGACCGGGCTGGCTCGAATGACGGATCGGCCTCCTTGAACGCGAGGTAGTCGTCGAGGATGCCGAGCAGCCGCCCGAAGTGCGCGTCCCGCCATTCACCGCGCGCACCTTCGCCCTGCTCGACGATCGTGTCGATCGCCTGATGCGCCGACGCGAGGTCGGTGACGGCGACGAGCTCGGGCCACCGGAAATGATCCTCGGTCGCCTGGGCGTTCGGCTGCCCGACGAACAGCCGCTCAGGTCCGAGGCGTCCTTCGAGGTGCTCGAGGCCGGCCGCGATGGACCGGTACAGCTCGCCGATCGTGTCGAACTCCTGAAGGTGGGGGACGATCTCGTCCTGCTCGTCGTGAGGCAGGGCGACGGCCTGGGCGATGGCCTCGAAGCCCTCGGCGTCCTCGACGTCCATCCCATCCGGTCGCTCGAGGAAGGCGAAGTGCCGCAGCGCGGCCTCACCGAACGGGACGAGCTCGATCCGGACCCCCGCCGGATATGCATACGCGGGCATCGGGAAGTTCGGGCGCGCGAGGCGAGGGGCCGCGCCGACCGCCGTCAGAAGGTTCTGGACGAGCGCGAGATGGAGCATCTCCTGTGCGCTGATCTCGAGAAGCGTTGACCGCCAGCGACTGACGGCCGCGCGCGCCTCGGGCGTCAGGCCCTCCTCCTCTCGCTGCTTGAGCGAGAAGGCCGCGAAGAGGTACTGGAGCATCACGAGGTGCTCGAGCTCGGCGGCCTTGCCGAGCGTGTAGATCAGTGCCTCGCGGTGCTCGATGCCGCCGGTATGCGCGTCGTAGATCCCGCGCCGGACCTCGATCACATTCGCCAGCGGCCCCTTCGGAACGGGATACACGATCTCGGTCATCGCGAACTCGCGGACGTCTCGCCGTCATCCACGGCTTTCACCAGATCCATCAGCGCGATCGTCGTCTGCCAACTGCGGATGGTCATCGACTTGTACACCGGCGAGGACATGATGCGGTTGAGCCGGCTTTTTGTCCGTTGGGTGCTCAATCGCTGCGAGTAGACGACCCCGTCGCCGGGCCACACGACGTCGACGCCCTCACGGGGTGAGAACGCCCGCATCGCTCCGGCGGTGTCGACGCCCATCAGGAAGATCGCATCGCTGTGATACGTGCCCGGCTGGTCGCCGAAGCCGTTCGGGCGCCCAGCGATCACGGCCTCGAGCTCTGCGCGCGACAGGGCCAGCACACGGATCAGCTCAGTGTCGAGCTTGAATCGTGTCGGCAGCGCCTCCTCGATCCTGCGCGCGATCGTCTCAGCGGTCTCGTTCGACCGAACGACGGCATTGCCGCTCTGGATGTAGGTCCTGACGTCCTGGTACCCGAGCTCGCTCAGCAGGGCCTTGAGCTCCGCCATCGGCACCTTGTTCTTGCCACCGACATTGATCCCTCGGAACAGGACCAGGTAGGTCGTCAGCCTCGATCGCGCGGGTGCCATCCGGTCAGTCGGGCATGCCCGTGGCGATCCATCGGCTGAAGAGGTCGATCTCGTCGGACGACCACTCCCCGTCGCATGGCATAGAGCCGTCCTGGAGCCGCTCGAGGATCGCGCCGGCGTTCGACCGAACGTCATTCACGTTCCACAGGTCGAACGCGAAATCCATGGCGTCGCGATCGTCATCCCGGAAGAGCGGCCTGATGTCCTCGGCGAAGCTCACGGGTCGATCAGCGTCCGGCATGGTCACACGTCCTTGAGGCCACGTTCCCATCGGGAGTGAAACTGGATTCGAACCCCCACGTTGTGGTTGGGAAGCATAGAGCCGCGGGTGGTGTGGCGGTGTGCCTCGCTGGGGCGCCGGAGGGCGCGGCGTAACGCCGGATACTGCCGCGGGCGAGCCGGTTGCCTAGCCTCCACCGATGACGACCGACCGCGCCCCGATGGTGGAGACATGAGCAGACTGAGGATCCCGCTCGATGAGCGCCGCGACCACGTGCGTGGCGATCCTGACGCTCCCGTGGAGCTCGTGGAGTACGGCGACTACGAATGCCCGTACTGCGGGCTCGCACATCCGATCGTCCAGGAGCTCGAACGCCGCATCGGACACCTCTTCAGGTTCGCGTTCCGCCACTTCCCGCTGGCCCAGGTTCACCCTCACGCGCGCAACGCCGCGTACGCCGCGGAAGCGGCCGGCATGCAGGGTCGCTTCTGGGAGATGCACGACACCCTGTTCGACAACCAGCAGAACCTGGGCGATCGCGACCTGCTCGCCTATGCCCAGGCACTGGGCCTCGACATTCGCCAGTTCATCGCCGACATGGGCTCGTCGGAGGTCGCACAGAAGGTCCGCGATGACTTCATGTCGGGCGTACGCAGCGGCGTCAATGGCACTCCGACGTTCTTCATCAATGGCGAGCGGCACGACGGCTCGTACCAGCTGGAGGCCCTGGCGGTCGCGATCGGTCGAGCAGCGCAGTCACGTGTCGAGGAGCCCGTGGGATGAACGACAACCATTTCGCCTGGCAGCGAACCAAGCCGTCGGCTCACGACCGCGAGTTCGGGCTGGCCAACGACGGGTCGAGCAACCCCGAGCAGGATGGGTCGAGCAACCCCGAGCAGGACGGGAACGGGGTCGCGCCGAGGCAGCGCAAGGAGCCACTTGCGGTGGGCACCCAGGCGCCCGACTTTCACCTCAAGGACACTCCCGACCAACGCGTCTCGCTCTCCGATTTCGCCGGGCGGCCCGTCGTCCTCGCCTTCTACCCGGCCGACTTCAGCCCGGTCTGCAGCAATGAGATGTCGCTCTTCAACGAGCTGATCGATGAGTTCCGTCGCTACGACGCGCAGATGCTGGGCATCTCCGTCGACAACGTCTGGTGCCACCTCGCGTTCGCCAAGGACCGCAACATCCAGTTCCCGCTGCTGTCCGACTTCCACCCCAAGGGTGAGGTCTCGAAGGCCTACAACGCCTATCGCGAGGACGACGGCGAGTCCGAGCGCGCTCTCTACGTCATCGACCCCGACGGAAAGATCGCCTGGAGCCACATCTCGCCGATCGGCGTCAACCCCGGCGCGGACGGCGTACTCGACGCTCTCGAGCGGCTCAAGACAAGGACCGCCGCAGCGGCCTGACGAGCCGCACCCGGTAGGCTCGCGCCGCAGGGACGCCGCCGATCAGACACCACTGTTAGATGGTGGGTCCCGGTTCGGGAGAGGGGGGTTGGAGCGGGAGACGGGATTCGAACCCGCGACATTCTGCTTGGGAAGCAGACACTCTGCCAGCTGAGTTACTCCCGCTCTGGAGAGCGTCAGTCTAGATGAGCGGTCGAACGTGGGCAACGGCCGACGGGTCTCGTCGGAGGCGCCGCGTCTGGCATAGTCGGCGATCAGATGAAGATCGCCAGCGTCGACTGTTTCGGCTACGAGCTCCACTACGCCCACGGCGATTACGTGATGTCGGGCGCCAGGTCGGCGGCGTCGGTTCCGGGGACGCTCGTTCGACTTCGTACGACTGATGACATCGTCGGCTGGGGAGAGATCACACCGCTCGGAAGCCGCTACCTGCCCGTCCACGCGGACGGGGTCCGCGCCGATCTCCGGACCCTCGCTCCGGCCCTGATCGGACAGGACGCGTCGAGCCCGGTCGGGATCGGGCGGCGCCTCGACGAGGTCCTCCTTGGCGCGGGGTATGCCAAGAGCGCCATCGACATCGCGTGCTGGGACCTGCTCGGGAAACGGGCAGGCTTGCCGATCTCGGCCCTCCTGGGTGGGGTGCTGAACCCGGACTTCCCACTCTATGAGGCTGTCCCGCTCGGTTCGTCGGAGTCCATGGTCGAGTTCGTGACCCGGCGTGGCGAGGCCGGGATCAAGCGCTTCCAGCTCAAGGTCGGCAACGACGCAATCGAGGACGCGGAACGGGTCCGCAAGGTCGTCGGCGCCGTCCCGCAGGAGACCGTGCTGATAGCGGACGCGAACGGTGGCTGGAACATGCTATCGGCCAAGACGGCGCTCCGAGAGATGGCTGGCCTGCCGGTCCTCATCGAGCAGCCGTGCCGGGAGACCGACGATTGCGCCACCGTGATGCGCGGCACCGACCTCCCGCTCGTCCTCGACGAGACCGTCGTTACCCCGAAGGACGCCTTCGACGCCAAGTACCGAGCCGGCGCGGTCGCTGTCAATCTGAAGATCAGCCGGGTCGGTGGCTTCACGCGTGCCGCGCGGATGCGCGACCTCTTGCAGGACCTCGGACTCCTCGTTTCGATCGAGGATACGTGGGGAGGCGATGTCATCACCGCTGCGGTGAGCCACCTGGCTGCCACGACACAGCCGGAAGCCCTCTTCAATGTCTCGTTCTTCAATGACTGGACCGACGGCCACGTCGCCGGCCACGACCCTCGGTCTGCCGCTGGTCGCGGTTCGGCGCCGACGGGACCCGGACTTGGGATCGAGGTCGACCCGCGCGGACTCGAGCTGCTGTTCTCGGTCACCGAAGACTGAGCGGTCGGCGCCGAGCGATCGGCCCCGAGCTAGAGGATCCGCCGGTACTGGATGAAGCCAGGGCGATCCGCGACGCGGTCATACAGACCGCGCGCGACGGCGTTGGATTCATGCGTCAGCCAGTACACGCGGCTCGCGCCTGCCGCGCGGGCCCGTTCGGTGACAGCGTCGATCAAGGCGCGGCCGGCGCCGAGGCCGCGCGCCTCGGGCACCGTGAACAGGTCCTGGAGGTAGCAGTAGTCGCCGATCGTCCACGTGCTCCGGTGGAACAGGTAGTGGACGATCCCGATCAGACGACCGTCGAGGAACGCGCCGAGGACGTGGATCGGCTCGGCTGAGTCGTGCAGACGCTGCCACGTGGTGTCCGTGACCTCGCGCGGGACGGCGGTCTCGTAGAACGTCAGGTATCCCTGCCAGAGCGGCTCCCAGGCATCGCGCTCGTCAGCCCGAACTGCGCGGATCTCGATCGGGTGCTGCACGACCGACAGTCTGCGCCGAACGAAGCCATCCCTACGATCCACTCCGCGCGACGGGACGCGACGGTCAGGGGAGCGCCTCGATCGCTGCACGCTCCACAGCGAGTCCGCGTTGATGCCGCGCATAGAACTCGGCGAAGCCCGCGACGTCGGCAGGGTCCGGCAAGACCGGTGCGCCGATGCTGCCATCGATCCGCTCGTCCAGGAAGTCCGCGAGCGAGGTCGCGGCATCGGGCCGGAGCATGTACGCGGCCAGCACGGCCATCCCCCAGGCTCCGCCCTCGCCTGCAGTCGCGGAAACGCTCACAGGGACGTCAAGCGCGGCGGCCATCATGCGCTGCGCGGTCACGCCGCTCTTGAAGAACCCGCCGTGGCCCTGGATCCCGTCGATCACGACGGCCTCCTGTTCGGTCAGGATGTCCAGCCCGGTCCGCAGAGCACAGAGTGACGCGAAGGAGATCGCTCGCATCAGGTTGGCCAGATCGAACCTGCTGTCCTCTGTCCTGGCCAACAGCGGGCGGCCCTCGGCGAACCCGGTGATGTGCTCACCGGAGACGTAGTTGATCGAGAGCAGGCCCCCAGCATCGGGGTCGGCTGTCGCGGCCAGGGGGACGAGACGGGCGTACACATCATCAGGTCGCGACCCGACGCCAAGGGCCTCGCCGACTTCGGCGAATAGCTCGATCCATGCATCGAGGTCGGACGATCCGTTGTTGGCATGCGCCATGGCCACCGGTAGGCCATCGGGCGTCATCACGATGTCGATCCCGTCGTGGATCCGGGAGAGGCTCTTCTCGAGGACGATCATCGCGAACATCGATGTGCCCGCTGACACGTTCCCGGATCGCGGACGGATCGCGTTCGTGGCGACCATCCCTGTCCCGGCGTCTCCTTCGGGGGCACACAGCGGGGCGCCGGGTACGAGGTCGCCGGTCGGGTCGAGTAGCCGGGCCCCATCAGCGGTGAGCCTGCCGGCGAGTCGGCCGGCCGGCAGCACGCCCGGTAGGATGCCTCGAAGCGTCCAACCAAGGGCCCGCGGCGCGACGAGGTCGTCGAACGACGCCATCCGCGTCGCATCCCAATCCTTGCTGCGCGGATCGATCGGGAATATCCCGGACGCCTCACCGATGCCGACGACGCGCTCGCCTGTCAGGGCCTGGTGGATGAACCCCGCCAGCGTCGTCAGGTGGGCGATCTGCGAAACGTGCGGCTGACCGTCGAGGATGGACTGGTACAGGTGGGCGATGCTCCACCGCTGTGGCACGGCGAAGTCCAGTAGGGGCGTCAACTCGGTACAAGCCGGTCCGGTGATCGTGTTCCGCCACGTCCGGAACCGGACGAGCGGCCTACCCTCCGCATCGAGCGCGAGGTAGCCGTGCATCATGCCGCTGACGCCCAGCGCGGCGAGGGACGTCAGCTCGACCGAATACCGCGTCCGCACGTCCTGCCGAAGCGACGCGTAGCAGGCCGCGAGCCCCTGCCAGATGTCGGGCATCTCGTACGTCCAGACACCGTCCACCAGGACGTTCTCCCAATGATGGGAACCAGCCGCGAGCGGCGTCGTGTCCGGGGCGATGAGCGACGCCTTGATCCGGGTCGAGCCGAATTCGATCCCGAGGATGGCCTCGCCGGCGGCGATCACGCGGGCTGCCGGATCCTGTCGCTGGTCCACCGTCCGTCAGCCGTCGCGATCCGGCTGCCCGTAATACGCTCCAGGACCGTGCTTCCGCCGGAAATGCCGATCGAGGAGCGCCTCGCTGATCGGGCCGGCGTCGGGCTCGAGCGCTAGCGTCCGATAGGCCATCGCCGCGACCGCCTCGAGGGCGATGGCATTGGCCACCGCGTCGTTCGCGTCGGCGCCGAACGTGAATGGTCCGTGTGAGCGGACGAGCACCGCGGGCATCTCCAGCGGCGCGAGCGCGAGTCCATCCAGCGTCTCGATGATGACCGTCCCCGTGTCCGCCTCGTATGAGGCCCCCAGCTCGGCCTCAGTCAGGGGTCGCGTGATCGGGATGGGGCCGCGGAAGTGGTCCGCATGGGTCGTGCCGAAGCATGGGATCGACCGACCGGCCTGTGCCCACGCGGAAGCCCACGGAGAGTGGGTGTGGACGACGCCCCCGATCTCGGGATATCGGCGGTACAGCGCCAGGTGGGTCGGCGTGTCCGAGGAGGGCCGCGACGACCCGTCGCCTGTTGCGCCCGTCCGAAGGTCGACGGCCACGAGATCGCCGGCTCGAAGGCGGTCGTACGGGACACCGCTCGGCTTGATGAACATGACCCCCGATGTGCGATCGACCCCGCTGGCGTTACCGAACGACAGCGTGACGAGACCGGCGGTGACCAGGGCCGCGTTCGCCTCGCGCACCTGCTCACGAAGAGCTTCGGCCGTCATGACGCGCGTGCCGTCGATCCGCGGACCACGAGTGTCGGCGGGAAGACCCGAACGGTCGCGTGACCGCGCGTGCGCGCCTCGGGCAGCCCCCCATCCGCGTGGCTCGTTCCATCGCCGAGGTCGTGCGCGGTCCCCACAGCCAACGAGACCGCCTCCGCGGCCATGGCCGCGATCGGCATCTGTACGGTCGTGAGGTCGGGCACGGTCGACGTCGCCATGGGGATGTCGTCGAAGCCGACCACGGAGAGCTGATCGGGGACCTTCACGCCGTGGAGGAGCGCGGCGCGAAGGACCCCGATCGCGAGGACATCGGTAGATGCAACGACCGCCGTCGGCCGAGGCTCGGTCCGGAGCAGGGCTGCGAACGCATCCTCCCCGCCCTCCGGGGAATTGATGACGTGCTGGATGTACCCCGGCGGGATCTCGCCGAGGATCTCCGAGACGGCCTCCGAGTAGGCGGCTTGACGCTCCCGGATGTCGCCGAGCATCCGGCCGCCGATGAACGCGATCCGTCGATGTCCGAGTTCGTGGAGGTGCGCGACCGCGAGTCGGATCCCAAGGTGGTTGTCGACCTGCACGCCCGGGATGAGATCGAGTCGCGTCCCCTGCCACATCGCAACGACGGGCACATGCGCGCCCCGAAGATCTTCCAGCAGGCGCGGCTGATCGCCCATGTCGCCCAGGAGGATGATCCCGTCGCACTGCCTCGCTTCTAGGACAGTGGCGAGTTCGAACGCTTCGCGCGCGCGTGTGTGGGCGAGTCCCAGCACGATGTTGTAGCCGCGTGCACGCGCGGCGCTCGAGACGGCCTCGATCGCGCCCGAGAAGAACGGGTCCGTGATATCCCGGACGATCGCTCCCAAGAGCATCGTCGGGGCGCCGCGGAGTGCCCGCGCCAGCGGGTTCGGCCGATACTCAAGGTCGCGCGCCGCAGCGAGGACACGCTCCCGCGTCTCCTTTGCGATCGGCACGGTCAGCGGCGTGTCGTTCAGGATCCGGGAGACCGTGCTTCGCGAGACCCCGGTCGCGAGGGCGATGTCCTTCATCGTCGAGGGCCGGTCCCGTCCGACGGCGGACCGGTTCGCACCATCGCTGTCGTCGGCAGCCTCAGCGCGGCTGTCCGTGGGCGCGCGGGAAGGATCCATCAGTACTCGAAGCGGCGACGCAGGACGGCGTGGATCGAGACCGAGATGAGGATGACGGCTCCATAGACGAGGCTCGGGTAGTAGTCGCTCAGGCCGACCGCGACGAGCCCCGCCTGGATACCCCCGATCATGAACGCGCCGAGCGCCGTGCCGAGGACGGTCCCTCGACCGCCGAACACGGACGTTCCGCCGACGAACACCGCCGCGAGGGCAGGAAGGAGGTAGCCGTCGCCCATCGACGGGTAGTAGTTCACGACTTGGAGGCTGTTCAGTACGCCGGCCAATGCGGCTCCAAGCCCGACCAGGACGAAGAGGACGATCCTCGTCCGGCGGATCGGGATTCCCATCAGGGCCGCTGCTTGCGCGTTGTCCCCGACGACATAGGCGTTCTGGCCAAGGCGATGGCGGTTGAGCAGGATCCACGTCCCGACGGTCACCAGCAGGAACCAGAAGAATTCCATCGGGATGCCGAACATCCTCCCGACCATCGCCTCATACGCGATCGAGTCCTGTGTCTGGACGAGCGGGTACTGCCGTCCACCGACCAGAACGAGGGCGACGCCACGGAAGAGGAACTGCGTCCCGATCGTCACGACCAGCGCAGGGATGCCGACGACCGTGACGAAGAAGCCATTGAAGAGCCCGCACAGGATGCCGACGCCGAGCGCCGCGAGGACACCCAGCGCCACGACTCCAGTCGCCTGCCAGGCGAACACGAAGCCGACCATGCCGAGCGACATCGTCGCCGGGAAGGACAGGTCGATATCGCCCGCGACGATGACCATCGTCAGGGCCATCGCGATGATCGCGAAGTAGGGCGTCGTCTGGGCGAACGACAGGTAGATGGGCGCGTCGAGGAACGTCCGGGGCGCCAGGATCACGAAGGCCAGCCACAGCAGGACGAACGCCGTGACGATCCCGATCTGCGAGGCCCACGGCGACAGCCGCGATCCGATGGAGTCCCGCCGCGAGGCTACCGTCCGTGGGACCGCGCTCACGCCATCCCTCCGGCAGGCTCGGTCGTGACGGCGCCGCGATAGCGCTCCGCCTCGGTATACGTCCCGGTCGAGGCGACCTCGCGCATGATGCCCATGAGCTCGTCGAGCGAATACCTGGAGGTCGGGAACTCCCCGGCGACCCGGCCGCGATCGAGGACCACGATCCGATCCGCGACGGAATAGACATGGAAGATGTTGTGATCGATGAAGATCGCCGACTTGCCCGCGGAGCGGATGCCGTCGACGAAGTGGAGGAGCTTCTCGGTCTCCTTGAGTGAAAGCCCCATCGTCGGTTCGTCGAGGATGATGATGTCGGCCTGGAAATGGAGCGCCCGTACGATCGCGAGCCCCTGACGCTCGCCTCCTGAGAGCCCCTGGACGCTCGTGTCGGGAGTCAGCGCCGCTGAGGTGAAGCCCATCGACTCGCTCATGAGCTCTGCGGTCGCGCGCCGCATCTCGCCGACGCGGAGGAAGCCGAGCCGCGTGGTGATGGCCCGACCCATGAAGATGTTCCGCCAGAGCGCTAGTTGTTCCGCCAGCGCGCGCTCCTGGAAGACCGTCTCGACCCCGAGGGAGCGCGCTCTCTGGACCGTCAGCCGGTCGATGCGCTGGCCGCCGAAGAGGATCTCGCCTCGGTCGGGCTGATGGACGCCAGTGATGATCTTGATCAGCGTGGATTTGCCGGCGCCGTTATCGCCGAGCAGGCCGACGACCTCGCCGGCGCCCAGCCGGAAGTCGACGTCGTCGAGGACGTGGACGCCGCCGAACGACTTCGAGACGCCTCGCAGCTCGAGGCGTGGTCCGGCGGCGAGGTCAGGCTGGCGGGCGCCCTCGCGCCCGCCGGCCTGCTCGCTACCTGGGATGGGAGGGAGATTCGCCACTACCGGATCTGCTGCTCCACCAAGGGCGCGATGACGTCGACGTTGGACTTGTCGATGAAGCCGCCGCCCGTGTTCACGAACAAGCCGCTGAAACCGTACTTCTTGGTGAGGCACAGCTGCTGCACGGCCAGGAACCCCTGCAGGTACTGCTGCTGGTCGATGACCAGGCTGATGTACCCATCCTTGATGCCCTGGACCGTCGAGGCGGAGGCATCGAATCCGGCTGCATAGACCTTGCCCGGCTCGAGATTGGCCGCCTTCATATAGGTCGGGATCGTCGAGGTCAGGTTGCCGTGATCGATGAAGATCGCCTTGACGTCCGGATGCGAGGAGATGTAACCGGTGAAGGTCGCGGTCCCGTTGGCCGGGTCCTTGTTCGTCGCGTCGTCGATCTCCTGGTAGTCGACCGTCAGACCCGCCGTTTCGAGCGCCTCGTGGATCCCCTTCGTTCGCTCGCCGCGCCCGGCCTGGGCCTCCAGGCCCCAAACGAACGCACGGTCCCCGCTCTTGAGGCCGCCGCGCGCGATCGCCTCATTGGCGAGGGCGGCGCCAGCGTCCTTGAGGACGGCGCCGACGTAGCCGAGCCCCGATGCCGCATACGTGGCTTCGGCCTTCGGGAGCTCCGTATTCATCACCGTGACCAGTACGCCCTGGTCGTGGGCCTTCGTGATCAGCGGGTCGAACGAGTCGTCGCCGGGGTGGCCCATGATGGCGATGCCGTCCGGTTTGGTCGCAAGGGCCTGGTCGAACTGGGTGATCATCTTGTTCGGGTCCCAGTCTGACCACTGATACGTGATCTTCGGGCCGAAGGCGGCCTCAGCGGCCTTTGCTCCGTTATAGACGACGGTCTCGAAGCCGCCGCCTTGTGTCCCACCCGGGAAGAACACGAGGTTGACTCCAGAGCAGAACTGTCCGCCGGCGGCGGCGGGCGCGGCAGGCGCTGCGGACGCGCCCGCAGCGCTCGCGCTGGCCGGCGGCGACGCCGAAGAGTTGCATGCGCTCAGCGCGATCAGTACGGCGGTCACAAGGATCGCCACCCCACCGCGGTGCACGCCTTGGTCCATCATCACGACAACCTCCATACCCCTGACCAAAGTGCTCGGCCTAGCCGGTCTCCGATCTCCTCCAGTCGCATGCTCCTCCTTCGCGGCTTGCCGATTTCGAATCGACGTGGCTAGCCCCCCGATCTCTGGTCGATCCAACGAGCGCTCCTGACCGGACGAGCGCCCGCTGCCGATCCACGCGCGGGACCTACGGCCCCCGCGCCAGCTGGTGGTACGCCTGGTTCCAGCGCAATTCCTTCTTGATGTCGGAGACGGTCGTCCCCTCGCCGATGGCCACGAGCTCGATGCCGGCCATCTCGGCGAAGTCCTCCAGGTGGCTGCGTGTCAACGCCGTGCTGAGGCTCGTGTGATGGGGTCCGCCGGCGAGCAACCAGGCCTCCGCCGCCACTGGGAGACCCGGGCGCGGTTGCCACACGGCGCGCGCGACCGGCAGCCGCGGCATCTCCTGGGGTGGCGTCACGATGTCGATCTCATCCAGGACGAGCCTGAACCGCTCGCCGAGATCGACCAGACCGACGACGATCCCCGGGCCGGGTCCGGCCGTGAAGACGAGGCGGACAGGGTCCGAGCGACCGCCGATCGAAAGGGGGTGGATCTCGCACGAAGGAGTCCCTGCCGCGATCGAGGGACAGACCTCCAGCATGTGCGCGCCGAGGACCATCGATCCATCGGGCGAGAGGTGGTAGGTGTAGTCCTCCATGAACGACGTCCCGCCCGTCAGGCCCGTCGCCATGACTTTCATCGCCCGGACGAGGAGAGCCGTCTTCCAATCGCCCTCGGCGCCGAAACCGTAGCCGTCGGCCATGAGCCGCTGGACACCGATGCCCGGCAGCTGGACGAGCGAGCCGAGATCCTCGAACGTGTCCGTGAAGGCGCTATAGCCTCCCGCTTCCAGGAACGACCGGAGACCTACCTCGATCCGCGCCGCGTCGCGGAGTGACGTCCGTCGGTCTCCATCGGGCCGCAGTGCGGGCGCGAGCTCGTAGCTTTCGTCGTACACCCCGACGAGCCGGTCGACGTCGTCGTCTGATGCCCTGTCGACCGCGGCGACGAGATCGCCGACCCCGAATCCGTCCACCCGGACGCCAAGCTGGATCTGGGCTTCGACCTTGTCACCCTCGGTGACGGCGACCTGGCGCATGTTGTCGCCGAACCTGGCCAAGCGGAGGCGGCGCAACTCATGCAGTCCGCAGGCGGCTCTCGCCCACACACCGATGCGTTCCGCAACGGCCGGGTCTCGCCAGTGTCCGACGACGGTCGTCCTGCGCAGACGTAGCCGACTCTCGATGTAGCCGAACTCCCGATCGCCATGGGCTGATTGGTTGAGGTTCATGAAGTCCATGTCGATCTCGCCCCACGGGAGATCGCGGTTGTGTTGGGTATGGAGGTGAAGGAGGGGCTTCTGAAGTGCGGTGAGCCCCGCTATCCACATCCGGCTCGGGGAGAAGGTGTGCATCCAGGCGATGACGCCGACGCAATCGTTCGAGGCGGTCGCTCCCAGCAGGACGTCCCGGATCGCTTCGGACGTCGCCACCACCGGCTTGGGAACGACCCGAACAGGGATGCAGTCCGAAGCGTCGAGGCCACGAGCGATCTCGGTGGAGTGCTCCTCGACCGTGCGAAGCGCGTCGTCGCCGTAGAGCGCTTGGCTGCCGGTGACGAACCAGACCTCGCGATCCGCCAGGACCTTCATGACTCCCTCATGTCGCGACGATCCCGCGCTGCTCCCTGCAATCGAGTGTATGCACTCGTGTTCACGTGTCAATAACTAAACGCGGAGGTGGATCGACTGTCCGCGAAGGGCGCGCCGTTGGCCGATCCACTCGCGCGCCGGCGCCGCCGCAGGCAGGGTGGCTGCGCGGCTGCAGCGGACCCAGCTCCGACGGCGCCTGTGGCGCGTCGCGGACATTTCGCTCGGGATAAGGAATCGCTAGCGTCGGGTTTCTATCAGCCGACTCTCAGAAAGCGGCAGGACGATCGACTCCTGAGCCCCGCTCCAATGTGCGCACACCAAAGACCGTGCGACGGGGCCGGGAGGAACCGATGAACGAACCATTCCCACCCCAGACACCGTCGGGGCCCTCGAGGCCCAGCGACGCCCCCGTCTGGGCCACCCCAGCATCGAGCGAGCCGTGGACCACCGCGGCCCAGCCAGCAGCGGCACCGGCAAGCCCGACCGCTCCGAACGCCATAGCGACAGCCACTTCGCCCAAGCCGAAGCGGACCGTCGGGCCCGCGTTCGTCGTCGGGGCCGTGCTCGCCTCGTCACTGCTCGCGTCCGGCGGCACGTTCGCGCTACTAAGCGCCACGACCCACGACCAGGCGCCAGCCCCGACCGCGGCGACCGCCCAGCAACCGACCAACCAGAACACGGCCGTCACCAGCCCGGCCGGCAGCCAGGCGCCGGTCGTCGACATCGTCAAAGCGGTCAGTCCGGCCGTCGTGACGATCGTCGCCGACGGCGTCACCGCGACCGACCCGACCACGGGTCAGACCGGCACCGGCACGGCCACAGGTTCGGGCGTCATCTTCGACGCCGACGGGCTCATCCTGACGAACCACCACGTCGTCGCCGGTCAGCCGCAGAAGCTCAGCGTCCACCTCAACGACGGACGCACCTTCGACGCGAAGATCTACGGCATCGATACCCTGACCGACCTCGCCATCGTCAAGGTCGACGCGACCGGCCTGCCGACGGCGCCGATCGGCGACTCGTCGAACATCCAGGTCGGCCAGCAGGCCATCGCGATCGGAAGCCCGCTTGGCACGTTCACCGACTCGGTCACGAGCGGCATCGTCTCGGCCCTTGGTCGGAGCATCCCGGTCGAGGACGGCTCGACCCTGTCGAACCTGATCCAGACCGACACCGCGATCAACCCAGGTAACAGCGGCGGACCGCTGCTCGATCCGAGTGGCAAGGTCATCGGCATCAACACGGCCGCGGCGAGCCAGGCGCAGAACATCGGGTTCGCCATCCCGATCGACATCGCCAAGCCGCTGCTCGCGCAGGCGAGCGCCGGCAAGCCGCTTGCCCGCCCGTATCTGGGCATCCGCTTCGAGACGATCGACCCGACCGTCCAGAGCGAGAACAAGCTTCCGGTCGACAAGGGTGCGTGGATCCCGTCGGCCGCGGCGGTCGACCAGAGCAACGGTCAAGGCAACGGCGGCATCCAGGATCCCAACAACGAGGACCCGTTCGGTCTAGGTGGTCAGGACCCCTTCGTCCAGGGCCGTCAGCTCCCTGCGGAGTCGTCCGTCGTGGAGAGTGGTCCCGCCGCTCAGGCCGGTGTCCAACCCGGTGACATCATCACCGCGGTCGACGGCGCGGCCCTCGACGCGACCCATCCCCTCGACCTGGTCATGAGCCAGTACGCGCCGGGAACGTCGGTGAAGCTCGACATCCTTCGGAACGGGCAGACCACCCAGGCAACCGTGGTCCTGGGCACGCGACCAGCGACTCAGTAGAGAACGTTCAAGCGCGGGATCACCGTTCGTCGGTGGTCCCGCGCTTTTCGATCGGGCTGGACCGCGCCCCGGAATCAGGACGCCGGGATGTCGGGTCAGTGCTCGACGACCCTCGGCATCGACTTGGCCGCCTCGATCCACTCGGCGATCTCGGCTTCGCTTGCGATCCGCCGGACCGTTCCCGGCCGAGCGGCGACCGCCTCCTGGAACGTTTGTGCGAGGTTCGCCGGGTTTCGCTGAGCGAGCTCTGCCGGTGAGTCGACGCCAGCCATCTCGAGGAGATCGCTGTACTGAGTGCCCACGCCCGGGACGCGCATCAGGTCGACCCGATTGACCCACGCCAGAATCAGGTCCGGACTGATGCCGCTCGAAACCGCGAGCTTCTCGCGCCCGTTGCGGGACGAGCCAGCCGCTAGCAGGTCGTCGGTGTTGATGATTCCGACCGCCACGAGCCTCTCGGCGTACACCGGGCCGATCCCTTCGACATCGATGACGGGAACGCGCGTTGCGGCCGGGCTTGCGGAGGCCGCCATCGAGGGAGCCGCTGGCTCCGCACTCGCGGCCATCGCTGCCATCGGTGCCATCGGCGCAGCCGGTTCGGGTTCGTCGGTCATCGACGCTGCGGCCATCGCCGCGACCGCGGCGGGCGCTGCCTCAGGTGCGCTCGGCGCGGCCTCAGCAGAAGCGAGCGGCATGGCGGATCCGTTCTCCTCGGGCGCCTTGTCCTCGTATGCGACGTCCTCGATGCCGAACGCGGCCTTGACCTCGGACGTCGAGAAGTACCAGAGGACCAAGGCCGGCATGATCGCCATCGAAAAGGCGATCCCCGTCCCCGGGAACTGGAAGAAGGCGACCGTCGCCTCGATCAGACCGAAGCCGGCCATGATCATGGCGAAGAGCCGCGCCCACGGCTGGAGCGACCACAGACCGAGGGCCGCGAGCAGCCAGGCGAACCCAGTGATGACCGCGAGCCACCCCCACAGGCCGACGCTTTCGAACCGGGGCAGGTCGCCGAACAGTCCGAACCAGTCGAACCCGAGCATGCGGAAGCCCATGAACAGGAAGCCGAAGCCCGCGAGGGCCCCGAAGAAGCCGAGTACCGCGACCAGGACCGGCGGGTTCTTCATCCGAGATCCCCTCTCATCGGCCGTGGGCGTTGCGCGACGGGCGTATGCCGCCGACGGCGGCGCCATGATAGTCGAGCGCGGGAGCGGCGAGACGGCGGAAACGGGGCGGCGCCGACGTTCGGGGACGCTATGAAGACCGGACGCGCTGCCCCGCGAAGCGACCAGGGGTCACGCTCAGGAACCGCTTGAACCGACGCGTGAGGTGGGCCTGGTCATAGAACCCGACCTCGTTGGCGACATCGGCTAACGGCTGACCGTCGAGGATCCTGGTGCGGGCCGCGTCCAGCCGCCGCCCGACGACGTAGGCATGTGGCGTGATCCCGAACGCGGCCGCGAACGCGCGAGCGACCTGGGTCGGCGAGGCTTCGAGCGCGTCCGCCGCGGCAGTCAGCGTGACGGGCTCGAACAGGTGGGCGTCGAGGTACGCCCGCATCGCCTCGGCACGGTCAGGCACGGGTTCGTCGACCGGAGCGGTGTCACCGAATGAGGCCCGCATCCGCTCGACCAGGAAATGGAGCTGCGTCTCAGCGTCCAGCATGTCGTCGACGCACGCGAGCGCATCGTGGAGGCGTGCCACGTCGTCGCGCATCGTGGGGTCGGGGAACTGCGGCCGGTCGACGGCGGCCCCGATGAGCTGCTCACCGATGACATCGGCCTCGAGGTAGACGACACGCTTGCGATACCCGTCCGAGCTCGCGGGCCGTCCGTCGTGGACGACGTGTGGCGGAAGGATCGACACCATCGTCTGCCCCTCGCCACCGGACCGGCGATCGAGGTCGTAGCGGATCGCGCCGTCGTCGACGATGAACAGTGTCCAGGTGTCGTGGGTGTGCGGCGGGTAGGGGTGGGCGAGCGACGCGTGGAGCACCTCGCGGATGCCGGGGATCGGTGGCCGCCAGGCGGTGACGTCGACCGCACCTTCTGCCATCGCAGGATCGTACAAGACCGACGGTCGTCGGCCGCCTACCGTCCGGCCATGCAATGGCTCGTCGGCCTCGTCGGGTTCTCGCTTGTCAGTGCCGGTACGCCGGGTCCGAACAACGTCCTCCTCTGGGCGTCAGGTGCGACGTTCGGGTTCCGACGGACGCTGCCCCATGTCCTCGGGACGGCACTCGGCATCGGTGCGATGACCCTCGCTGTGGCCGCCGGGGTGGGTCTGCTCGTGACGTCGATCCCGGGGCTGACCTTCCTCATGAAGCTGGTCGGCTCGGCGTATCTGCTCCTCCTGGCGTACCGCATCGCCAAAGGCGGCTCGACCGACGGGATGACGGTCGCGCACCCGATGAGCATCGTCGAAGCCTCGGCCTTCCAGGCGCTCAACCCGAAGGGTTGGATCTTCGCGTTCGGTGCCGTCACGACGTTCCGTCCGGACGAGATCCCGGCGATCGCGGGCAGTCTCGCAGTCGCGGCGACGATGATGGTCGTGATCCTTCCGTGCGCTGCGGCATGGGCCGTTGCCGGCGGAGCGATGTCCCGGCTGATGTCGGGCGAACGAGGGGGTCGAGCGGTGAGCCTCATCCTGGGCGGACTCGTGGCGGTGAGCGTCGTGGCTGTCTGGTTCTGACAGGAGGCAACCATCCGGGCGCGGCCTGGGTTCTCTCGGACAAGACGGAATGAGTGGCGAGGAGACGGCGTGGACGGGATCCAGCCTGCCCGATCGGAGACCAAGGCGCTCGCCGCTGCGCTGGTCACGGTCGTGTTGTGGGCGTCTGCGTTCGTGGGGATCCGCGCAGCCGCCGTCGACTTCTCGCCCGGCTCGATCGCGTTCGCTCGTCTTCTCGTCGGCGTCCTCGCGCTCGGCGCGTTCGTCGTCACGCGACCGTGGACGCGTCCGAGTTCCAGGGACCTCGGTCTGATCGTCGTCGCCGGCCTCGCCTGGTTCGCCGGTTACAACGTGGTCCTCAACGTCGCGGAGCGCCTCGTGGATGCCGGCACCGCAGCGATGCTCGTCGCGGTCGGCCCGATCTTCATCGCGCTGTTCGCCGGCCTGTTCCTCGGTGAGGGGTTCCCGCGTCGCCTGATCGCCGGCTGCCTGGTCGCGTTCGCCGGTGCCATGGTGATCGGCGTTGGCACATCCGCGGCTGCGACGGCGACGGCCTCGACCCCGCTCGGCGTGATCCTCTGCCTTCTGGCAGCGATCCTGTATGCGTCCGGCGTCACGCTCCAGAAGCCGGTCCTGCGGAACGTGTCGGCCCTCCAGGTCACGTGGCTGGCCTGTCTCGTCGGAGTGATCGCGTGTCTGCCGTTCGCACCGGGTCTCATCGACGAGGCGCGAGCTGCTGAGCCCGTCAACCTGGCCTGGGTCGTGTTCCTCGGCATCTTTCCGACGTCGATCGGCTTTACGACCTGGGCGTATGCCCTTGCCCGCATGAGCGCGGGTCGCGCGGGCGCCATGACCTACCTCATCCCACCGACCGCGATCGTCATCAGCTGGCTGCTGCTCGGTGAGACGCCACCCGGCGTGGCGATCCTCGGCGGTCTGCTGTGTATCGCGGGCGTCGTGGTCGCGCGGTCGTCGGGGTTGCGAGTCCCGACGCCGCTCCGACGTCGTTCCACCGAGGCCAGCTGACGTCGACCGACGGTGTTGACGCGACGCACATGACCTTCCGACTCGCGCGACCTGATCCAACGTCGCATTGCGATATCTAGGTTTGCTGGCCCAGCCTGCGCACATGCGGAGCTTCAGGAGACAGCCCACCTTTGCCGTCGCCGCCGCGTTCGCTCAGGAACGGGACGCGTCCTATGCCGTCCGTCTCATGGCGACGACATCGACCGAGATCCGCTACACGCTCCGGCGGGTGGTTGGCGAGGACGGTGACGTCCAGATGGTCGTCCTCGAGGCCTCGTTCGACGATCCGGCCCTCACGAGCCGCGTCGAGACGGCGATGGAGGGAGCGCACGGGATGGTCATCCCGTCGGAGGCACTCGCGGCCGCGAAGGCGAGCTAGCCAGGCCGCGCGGCCGGAAGCGCCGGGCGCCCCGCGGAGGGCTTTGGGACTACCGCTGGGATCGAGCGGGAACGGGTGCGAGCGTGAGGACGATCGGGACCTCGGGCTCCGCCGGCTTGCGAAGCGCCGCGACCGCATCGAGCAGCGCCTGGGGTGGCTGCAGATCCCGGAACGAGCGTCCGGTGGGGAGGTCGACGGTCGCCGCGCGGGCGAGCTCGGGGTCGGCGATGGACGAGCGCGGGCGAACGAGGTACGCAGACATGCGATGTGGATCCGATCTTCGAAGGCGTGACGGTGAGCGGGCGTACGCTACCCGACCTTCCCGGAATGTGCAGCGACCCGGTCGGCGGCGGCGAACCGGTACCACTGGGCCACTCGTCGCGTGGACGAGCCAGAAGGGGTCCCCCTGCTATCGTGCGGACGTGGCCACCCTCCTCGATGCTGCCGCTCCCGTGCGCCCGTCGCCTTCGGGCGACGCGCCGTTGCAGGCTCGGTGGCTGCGCACGATCGACTACCGGGACGCGTATGCCCTCCAGAAGCGGCTCGTCGACGAGCGCGCAGCGGGGCGCATCGAAGACCAGCTGCTGCTGCTCGAACACCCGGCGGTCCTGACGCTCGGCAAGAACTCGGATCCCGCCCACATCCTGGCGACCGACGCGGAACTGAAGGCGCGCGGGATCGCCGTCGAGCGGATCGAACGCGGCGGGGAGGTGACGTACCACGGACCTGGCCAGCTCGTTGCCTACCCCATCGTGCGATTGCACGAGCGCGGGCTGCTCCTGCGTCCATTCGTTCGCGCGCTCGAGGCCGCCCTCATCGACACGTGCCGCGCGCTCGGTGTCGAGACGGAGAGGCGCGAGGGTCACCCCGGCTGCTGGTGTGACGCCGACAGCGCGACGCCGCGAAAGATCGGCGCACTCGGGTTGCGGGTCGAACGCGGCATCAGCTACCACGGCATCGCGCTGAACATCAGCGTCGACCTGCGTGACTTCGAGCTGATCGATGCGTGCGGGATGCCAGGCGTCGTCTCGACGTCCATCACGCGCGAGCTCGGGCGGTCGGACGCGCCGACCACCGGCTCGGTCGAGAAGGCGGCGTGGATCTTCGCGGAAGCCTTCGCGTCGGCGATCGACGCGCCGCTCGAGCGTCAAGCGCCCGACGCCGCCCACTGACCCCGATGGCCAGCGGTCTGTTCGAGCTGCGCAAGGACCCCATCACGAACTGGTGGGTCGCCACCGTCGTCGATCGTGCCTTCCACCGCGATCGGTTCGCTCGCGCTGCCGAGCCCGTCGATGACCGCCTGTTCGGGTGCAGCAACTGTGCCGTGCCGGGCGACGGCGTCCGGACCAGGATGCTCAAGGATTTCGCGTTCCACGTCGTCGGCACCGACGGCGACGCGCGTGAGCTGGACCGCGAACACGGGCTCGCGCAGGTCTCGATCGCGCAGGCACGGGCGACAGGTTCGTGGCGGACCGTCATCGCGCCGACCGGGGAGCATCGCCCGCTCCATGCCGTCGGCAGCGAGCTCATCGAAGGACTCATCACCGGCGCACGCGACGCCCTCGCCGACGCTCGTCGCGAGGCGCAGACCGAGTACCTGACGGTCGTCCAGAACTGGGGAGCACAGGCGGGAGCACGGACGAACCACCTGTGCCTCGATCTCTACGACCTCCCGCAGATCCCGCATCGGATCGCGGAGGAGCTGGGCGGTGCAGCACGGTTCGTCATACGCGAAGGCGAGTGCCCGTATTGCCGCCTGGTGCGCGAGGAGACGATCCACCCCGACCGGCTGGTCTGGGAGGACGCCGCGAGCGTGGCCTTCGCACCGTATGCATCGCGGTCCCCGTTCGAGATCTGGATCGTGCCCCGCCGACACGACGCCGACTTCTCGCGCGCGAGTGCGTCGGACATCACGGCTACGGCCGAGGCCCTCCGGCAGGTCCTCGGCGACCTCGCGCGGTCGCTCGACGGCCCGCCATACAACCTTGTCCTCCACACCGCCCCGCTCAAGGAGCAGGTCGACGGGACCTACCACTGGCACTGGGAGATCCACCCCCGGCTGCGTGAGATCGCGGGCCTCGAGCTCGGAACCGGGCTTCCCGTCAACCCCGTCTCACCGGAGGACGCCGTCGAGGAGCTGCTCGGGCGGGCCGACCCCGAGGGAGGCGGATCGGGTTGATGGGTCTCCGGCCCGCCGGCGGGCGTCACATCGAGCGGAGATGCCTCGTCTCTGGCGCAACGGGCGTGCGTACCCCCCGACGTGCGTGGCCTGAGCCCATCTGCACGGAGCGACCGTGGCCCTCGATCCTTCCACGACGCGATATCGCGCCGGGTTCGTCCCGGCGAGCGCCCTCGGGCCGCAGCGTGTCCGCGCGATGAGTGGCGTCTGGGATCGCGACGAGGCCGGCGCCTTCATCGAGGAGCTGTTCGCCAAGCATCACGGCGAGATCTACGCGTACCTCTTCCGGATGATGCGCGACGCCGAGCTCGCGGCCGATATGACCCAGGACGCCTTCGTCAAGGCGTACAAGAACTACGACACGCTCGAAAAGCCCGAAAACGCGCGTGCGTGGCTGTACCAGATCGCCCATCGGGTCGCGCTCGACGAGATCCGCCGACGCAAGATCGTCCGGTTCCTGCCATGGACCGGCGAGTCTCGCGGTTCGGCTCCCTCCGCCGAACACCTCGTCATGGATGCGCGGCTGTCCGGTGACCTCCAGCGAGCACTCGCGAAGATCCCAGAACGGCAACGTGCCGCGCTGCTCCTTGCCGAACTTCACGATCTCACGGGCCTCGAGCTCGCGGCGGCGCTCGGGGTGAGCCACGTCGCCGCTCGCGCGCTTCTGACGCGCGCTCGCGGATCCCTCCGGCAGGCCCTGGCAGCGGAACGGGAAGCCGATGCGGCAGTCGAGGCGGCACGCGACGGAAGCCACGACCGAAGCCGACCTGCCGAGGTCGACCGATGAGCCGGGCCTCGCGGCTGCGCCGCCGACCGGAGCACTGGGCGGACTCGCACGAGCGAGCGCGTGCACGACTCGCCGAACGCCTCGACGGCCCGCTCGAGGTCGAGGAGTCGACCTGGCTCGACGAGCACCTGACCGGATGCGCTCCCTGCACGGCCATCGCCGCCGGTTACGAAGCCGATCGCCAGGCCCTGCGCGCGCTCCGCGACCAGCCGCCGGAACCGCCGCGGGACCTGTGGGCCCGTACCGCCGCGGCGATCGAGGCGGAGGGTCGCGACGCGCGGAAGCGAGAGGCGAGCGTCCGTCGAAGCCTTCCGCTGGGGGCGTTGTCCGGCCTGATGGTGGTCGTGATCATGGTCGGCGTGGGTCTGGCGGCCGCGAACCTGCCGTTCGGACCCGTCGGCGGCGTCAAGGGCGAGGAAAGCCCGACCGTGGGCATCCAAGGCGGGGCCAGTCCGGTCGCCTCGGTCCCGACGATCGCGAACGCGACGCCGATCGCCGTTGATCCGGAGGCCGTCGGCTACGTCTCGAACGATCGGCCCGGCACGGTGTACAGCCTCAGCGTCGACGAGGTGTGCGCGGCTGGTGACAAGGCCGATTGCGCCGTTCGGGAAGGGACACAGCTCGGGGCCGTCTTCACGGAAGCTCCCAAGACCATCGTCGCCTCGCCGACGAAGCACAAGGCGGTCGCGATCGCCAACACCGCTGCGGGTACCGACGAGGTGATGGTCGTCGATCTGCCCGAAGCGACCGAGCGTCCGCGGCCGACCCGCACGCCTGCCGCCCCCACCTCCGCGACACCCAGTCCGCCACCGGCGACAGGGACGACGACTCCGGCCCCGTCCGCCAGCAGCAAGGCCTCAGGCTCGCCCGAGGCGACCCCGAGCGCGTCGGCGCCGACGCCGACTCCTACCGCGTCGATCGCCTCGATCGAGCCGAGCGCGACGCCGTCAGCGACCGCGGGTCTCATCGCGATCGCGAGCGGCATCGAGGTCGTGGGCGAGTCGGCAGCCTTCTCGCCGGACGGCACCTGGTTCGCGTTCACGGCTCGAGCGGCGGATCAGCCCAAGGGCGCCGACGTCTACGCGTGGCGCGTCGGTTCCGAAAAGGCGGTCCGCGTGACCGACGACGGTGCGTCGTATTTCGCGTCGTGGTCGCACAACGACATGATCGTGAGCCGCCCCACCGATGCGTCGGCGGCGAAGTCGGACCCGGCGAGCGTTCGCCTCGACCCGGCCAACGGCAACGAGCGCGACGCCGGCGAGGGGTGGCGTCCGGCCGTCGACCCGACCGGCACGCGCGCGATCGTCTGGGTCGGGACTCTCACGGTTGCGGACGATGGCTCGGGTTGGGTCCCTGACAAGGGCCGCCTCGAACTTCGCAGCTGGTCCGACGACGGCGCCGGTCGCTCGCAAGGTTCCGAGCGCGATCGCGTCGTGACAGAGTCGGCGCCACGCGACTTCGACATCCGCTGGGATGAGACCGGCGAATGGGTCGCGGTATGGGTCGCCGATCGTGACGACACCCTTGTCGGGCGCCTGACGCTGTTCCACGTCGACGGCGAGAAGGACCGTCTCGGACGGGTCGACGGCGCTCCGGTCGATGTGCGAGCGCTACCTGGCTTCTCGATGGGGAACGGCCGCCTCGCCTGGGCGACACCCCGCGGTCAGGGTGGCGAGGGAAGCCGGATCCAGATCGCCGCGTGGTCGAAGACGGATGTCGGGATCGTCGAGAGCAATCCGGGCGAGGATCCCGTCGTCATCCGCTGACGTCCTGATACGGCCTGACGAGGGACGGGGGCTCGTCGCGCACGCCGTAGGGGTTGGCATAGGTCCGCCGGGCGGCGTATCGTTCCCGCCCTATCGTGCGACCAAGGTTGTTGGTCGTAGGGACGGTGATCAGCACCGCCCTCGCCCTGGTATCGCTACCGGGCCTGGCAGGTTCCCGCGTCCCCAGCGCCGTGGAACCAGTGCCCGCCGGAGCGTTCCAGCCGTTCTCGGTCCCCGCGCGCGAAGCCCGATCGCCGATCACGATCGCGGGGCTTGACCCTGCCCAGCGATCCGTGGGTGTCATCAGCGCTGAGACCGCGATCTACGAGCCCGGCGAGGAGCCCGACGCGGGACCGACGCATCGCGTCCATGTCGACCAGCCCAAGACCGCTCCGGGCACGGCACGGAAGCCCGCCCGCTACACGCTCAAGGGCGAGGCCACCTTCTACAGCAATGGGACTACCGCGATGCGGCTGCCGCGCGGCACCGTGGTGATCATCTGTGGTGGCGGCGGCTGCATCGAGCGGACCGTGACGGACTACGGGCCACAGGACCCCGCCCGGGTCGTCGACCTGTACAAGCCGGACTTCTTCCGGATCTGTGGCTGCCCGTCCTGGAGCGGCGTGACGAACGTCACCGTCCACGTCTACTGACGTTTCGACCGGCGCGCCTCGCGCGGTATCCTCTGGTCTGACCCTTCGCCTGCGGCCCCGTGAGGCCGCCCGCGTGGCCCGGTGAGGCCAGGAAGGTACGGATGACCGGACGCCGGATCATGACCGCCGACGAGATTCGTCGGGCGACGATCCGCCTCTCACACGAGATCGTCGAGAAGCAGGCAGGCACGGCCGGTCTGCTGCTGATCGGCATCCAGCGTCGCGGTGTCCCGCTGGCGCGCCGCATCTCGGAAGCGATCGCCGAGAACGAAGCCGTCGACATCGCGGTCGGGGCGCTC
This sequence comes from Chloroflexota bacterium, assembly GCA_046732155.1. Lineage (GTDB taxonomy): Bacteria > Chloroflexota > Limnocylindria > Limnocylindrales > CSP1-4 > SPCO01. Next base: position 26,992 of record JBKPMM010000058.1, read on the forward strand.
GACATCACCTTCTACCGCGATGATCTCTCGCTCGTCGCGCAGCAGCCGGTGGTAAAGGGCACGGACCTTCCGTTCGGCATCGACGGCCGGACCGTCGTCCTCGTCGACGACGTCCTGTACACGGGCCGGACGATCCGCGCCGCGATGGACGCGCTGGTCGATTTCGGGCGGCCGCAGGCGATCCGCCTGGCGGTGCTCGTCGATCGTGGTCATCGCGAGCTCCCGATCCGTGCCGATCACGTCGGCAAGAACGTCCCGACGTCGCGCGAGGAGATCGTCCGGGTCCACCTCGAAGAGATCGACGGTGAGGACGGCGTCGACATCGAACGGGTCGTCGAGAGCCGCCGAGCGGTCGAGCCCGTCGCGTGACTGACGTGCTCGACGGGCCCTCAGACGCCGGCGAGCTGGTCATCCCATCCTTCGACGACGGGTCCGAGGGCCAGGCAGTCGGTTGGCGTCATCGCCACCTCCTCGACGTCGACGACTTGTCGATCGACGACCTCGACCTCGTCATGCGCACGGCGGACGCCATGCGCGAGGTCCTGGCGCGGCCGATCGCGAAGGTCCCGGCTCTGCGTGGGCGAAACGTGACGATCCTGTTCTACGAGGCATCGACCCGGACGCGCGTGTCCTTCGAGGTCGCGGCGAAGAACCTCTCGGCAGACGTCGTCAACGTCGCGGCCGCGACGTCATCGGTGACGAAGGGTGAATCGCTGGTCGATACCGTGCGGACGCTCGAGGCGCTCGGCGCGCAGATGCTCGTCATGCGCCACGGCGTCAGCGGTGCGCCGTACCTCGCGGCCGAGGTGTTCGGCGGGTCGGTCCTAAATGGCGGCGACGGCTGGCACGCGCACCCGACCCAAGCCCTGCTCGACCTGTACACGATGCGGGCGCGCCTGGGCTCCGTCACGGGCAAGAAGGTCGTCATACTCGGCGACGTCCTCCACTCACGCGTCGCGCGGTCGAACATGTGGACGCTCACCGCGGCAGGGGCGGACCTGTGGCTGTGTGGGCCCTCGACGTTGCTACGTGGGTTCGAGACATGGGCCAGGCACGGCGTCGGGGGCTCACGTCGCTTCCACGTGACGTCGTCGGCCGAGGAAGCGTTGCGCGACGCGGACGTCGTGATGGCGCTGCGCATCCAGCGCGAGCGGATGGCGTCCGGGCTGCTGCCCTCACTGCGTGAATACGCGGCACGTTACGGCCTCACGGCGCAGCGACTGGCTGCCGCCAAGCCGGGTGCCCTCGTGATGCACCCAGGCCCGATGAACGAGGGCGTCGAGATCGCCGCCGACGTGGCCGCCGGCGCGCAGTCGGTCATCACCGATCAGGTCACGAATGGCGTCGCGATCCGGATGGCGCTGCTCTACCTCCTCGCCGGCGGCAACACGTGACGGATCTCGACCTCAGCCGTGTGTGGCTCGTGGACCCCGCCACCGCACGGGAAGGACCCGGCGAACTCGTCGTCGTCGACGGCATCCTCGAGACCGTCACGTGGCTCGAGGGCGCGGAGGCCGCTGGCGTCGAGCCGACCGGCGTCGTTGTTGCACCCGGGTTCGTCGATCTGCACGCGCACCTCCGGGAGCCCGGCAACGAGGACGCCGAGACGGTCGCCACGGGGCTCGCCGCCGCGGCTCATGGCGGGTTCACGACGGTCTGCGCCATGCCCAACACGACACCGGCGCTCGACGAACCTGGCGTGCTGGCGGCTGTCCGGGGAGCAGCCAGAGCGTCAGATTCGCCGGTCGAGCTGCTCACGTACGGGGCCGTGACGGTCGGCCGCGCCGGTGACACGCTGGCCGCGCTCGGGGAGCTCGCGGACGCCGGCGTGGTCGGCTTCTCCGATGACGGGGCGCCCGTTCGGTCTCCCGCGATCCTGCGCAACGCGCTCGCGTATGCGGGGGCGGCCGGTCTCCCGATCGTCGACCACCCAGAGGACGCGACCCAGACCGATGGCGCCGAGGCGAACGACGGGTTCATCTCGACCGTGCTTGGCTTGCGCGGCTGGCCGGCCGCGGCCGAGGAGACCGCCGTAGGACGCGATCTGGCCATCCTCGCCGAGGTCGCTCGCGATGTGCCCGGCGCCCGGCTGCACCTCACCCACGTTTCCACCACCGGCGCGCTCGATCTCGTCCGGCGGGCCAAGGCCGCAGGCCTCCCGGTGACCTGCGACGTGACCCCCCACCATCTCGCATTGACCGACGAATGGATCGCCGGGGCGCGTCGCTTCGCCTGGGACGCGGGTCGAGAGAGCGATCCGTGGCGCGACGATGCGATCGTTGCCGCTCCCTACGCGACGTCGCTCCGTGTCAACCCGCCGCTGCGAACGCCGGCCGACGCGCTCGCCTGCCTCGTGGCGCTGGCGGACGGCACCGCGGATTCGATCGCGACCGACCATGCGCCCCACACCGAGGTCGACAAGGCCGTCGAGTTCGGGACGGCCGCAAACGGCATCCCGGGCATCGAGACCGCGCTCGGCGTGGTGCTCGCGGCCGTCGACGGCGGCCATCTGACGCTCGCCCGGGCGATCGAAGCGCTGACGACGGGCCCAGCCGCGATCGTCGGCCGCGGGCGCGGGTTCGTCGAAGGCTCGCCAGCCGACCTTGTCGTCTTCGATCGGTCCGACCGCTGGACGGTCACGGGCAGCGCGCTCCTCTCCAAGGGGAAGCACTCGCCGCTGCTCGGGATGGAGCTGCCCGGGCGCGTGCTGCTCACGCTGGCCGGCGGCCGCGTCGCGTACGAGTCGGCGCTCGTCGCGGTCTAGTCCAGGCTGCGACGCTACTGCTTCCATGTAACGCTGCTCGCATCGCGTGTGACGTGGGCGGGTGCATGTCCGGTCTGTGCCTGCAACGGATTCGATCGATCGCGCGTCATCGGCGTACCTGAGCTCGACAGACCATCGACCCAGGAGCACGCAAGCGCCCGAGGGCGCGGAGCACGGACATGGACCTCGATGATCGGATGACGCGACCCCTTCCGAACCACCCACCACGGATGGGATGCCTCGTCGAGGGATGTCCCTGCAAGGATCCCCTCATCCTCTCCCACCGCCGGGCTCGGTTCTATGCCCATCTCGCGCGGATCAACGGCGAGACGGCTCGCCGGGTGATCCGGCCGGAGCCCGGCTGGGAGCTGCCCCGCGCCGGTTGATCCTGGACCCGCGTGATAGATCGGCTGGCCGTGGCGTCGCCACCCCTGACATCGTCATTCGTCTAGCCCGCGCTGTCGCTCAGTCGATAGACGCGCGTCGCCGAGCGCGTTTTGCTGTCCACTCCGGGGACGTGCGGAGGGGTCCAGGGTGGTTCGTCGGGAGCGAGTGGAATGGCGGACGGCGGCCGGGTCGGTCCTCGCGGTCCTCGCGCTGGTGCTGTCCGCGGGCATCGTCCTCGCGACCTCGTCGCTCGCCCTCGCGCCGACGCACGGCCAGACCGTCGACTCCTTCACCATCACCTATCAGACGGACGCCACGGGGTGTCCCGGCGCGACCGTCCGGTTCGGCTGGGACGGCCAACCGCTGACGACTGCCTCGTTCGGCCGGACCTGCTCCATCTCGATCGGGGTCACGCCGCCCGCGGGCGCGGACGCCGTCGGCCGCCACCTCGTCGATGCGTGCACGATGTCCGTGACGGGTGCCTGCATCGAGCCCGCGCGCGGCGTCTACATCATCGACGCGCCAACCCCGACTCCCACGCCAAAACCAACACCCAAGCCGACCCCCAAGCCGACCCCCAAGCCGACCCCAAAACCCACGCCGAAGACGGTCGCGACCGCGACGCCCAAGCCGACGCCGAAGGCGGTCGCGACGGCGACGGCTACGCCAACGGCGTCCCCGACGCCATCGCCCACGGCGTCACCGGCTCCGAGCCCGACCGCCTCGCCGACGGCGATCGTCGCACCAGCCGTCATCACCCCGCCGCCGGGCCCGACGGGGGCTGTCCTCGCCGCGCAGGGCACACCCGCGGTCGATCCGGCAGGCGCCGGAGACAACGGAGGAGGTACCGGGCTTGCGGCCCTCGCCGCGGCCTTTGAGGACGTGCCCGTCCCTGCCCTGGTCGCCGATATCGAGGGGCCGCCGTCGTTCTCGACCGACCTGGGCGTCCTCGGCACGAACTTCCTGCTCACGATCATCGTCGTGCTGACCTTCGGGCTGACGTCGTCGCTGTTCAACAGCACGATCAAGTCGAACCGCGAGGACATCGACGGGCTGATGGCGACAGGCGCTCGGCGGATACATCCGATCACCGCCGCCGGACACGGCATCCGCACCGCGTTCGGTCGCGTCCCCGGTGAGCGGTTCGTCGCCCGTCCCATCCGCGTCGCCCTGATCCTGGGCGTGACCGGACTCGTCTATGGGTTCCTGTCGCCCGACTTCGGACTCGACGCTTCGAGCGTGCTGCTGTTCGTATCGATCGTCGTCGGGGTCGGGTTTGTCACCTTCCTCACCGAGGGTGGCGGTGCGCTGCTGGCGTCGAGGCGGATGCGGGCGCCTGCATCGGTGCGGTTGTACGTCGCGGCGGTCGTCGTCGCGATCGTGTGCGTCGGGTTGACTCGACTGATGGACTTCCAGCCGGGCATCCTCTACGGCTTCGTCGCGTCGAGCGTGTTCCTCGGGACCGTGGTCCTCGACCGCCGTCAATCGGCGACACTCGTGATCCTGCCGGCGCTCGCGCTGGTTGCCGCGAGCCTGCTCGCGTGGGCGCTCATCCCCGCGGTACAGCCGGCTGCGGGGACAGCCGCACCGTGGTGGCTGGTCGTTCTCCAGGCCGTGCTCGTAACGATCTTCGTGGCCGGGATCGAGGGCCTCTTCTACGCGATGATCCCGATCACGTTCATGGACGGCTCTACCGTCTTCGAGTGGAACAAGCTCGTCTGGGCCGGGCTGTTCGGCTTGGCAACGTTCCTGTTCTGGCATCTGCTGCTCAACCAGAATGACGCGTACCTGGATGCGCTTCGGCAGACGCGCGTGGCGATCGCGTTGGGGCTTGTCCTGATCTACGGCGAGGTCACGCTTGCGACGTGGCTCTTCTTCAAGATCCGCGCCGGTCGGTCGGAGGCGCCCGCGTCGATGTGACGCGTCGTGACGTGACGCGTCGTGACGCGTCGGCGTGCGAGCGGTCGATCCGCTCGGCTACGCTCCTGCGATGGCAGCGAGCGCGCCACTGAACGACGACTACGAGCGGCGCCCGTACTGGCAGGCGTCGATGCCGGCACTCCCCGATCGGTCGGGTCGGGCGCTTCCGGCCACCGCGGATGTCGTCGTGATCGGCGGCGGGTACGCCGGGGTGACGGCGGCTCGCGAGCTCGCCCGTCGCGGCGTCGCCGTCACCGTTCTCGAGGCGCGGACGCTCGGTTGGGGCGCGTCGACGCGGAACGGCGGGATCGTCCATGGCGGCTACAAGTGGAGCGCCGGTCAGCTCATCAAGCGCTACGGGCACGACACCGGCCGCGCGCTGTACCAGGAGACGCTCGACTCATACCGACTCGTGAAGCGGCTGATCGCGGAGGAGTCGATCGACTGCGACTTCCGCGAGGTCGGTCATCTGGAGCTCGCGTACGCACCGGCGCACGCAGCCGAGCTCGAGCACGCGCGGGAGAGCTTCGCCTCGGTCGGCGTCCGCTCGACGGTCGTGCCGCGCGAGCGGATCCACGAGGAGATCGGGAGCGACGCGTATTTCGGTGCCCTCGTGGTCGAGGGCAGTGGGCTGGTCCACCCCGGGCGCTATTTCGCCGGGCTCGCCGCCGCGGCGGATCGAGCCGGTGCCGACCTCCATGAAGGGGTCCGCGCGAAGCGGATCAGCAGGGCTGATGGTGGCTTCGTCATCGAGACCGAGCGAGGGTCGATCCGGGCTCGCGACGTCTTCGTGGCCACGAATGGCTACACGGATGGCGTCGTCCCATCGCTCCGCCGACGGATCATCCCGATCGGCTCATACATCATCGCGTCCGAGGCACTGCCCGA
>JBKPMM010000059.1:0-23577 GCA_046732155.1 Chloroflexota bacterium
GAGAAGCCGAACACGAGCGCCGCTCCGAAGGCATAGATCGGATGCCAGGCGCCGAAGATGACCGCCGCGAGGGCGATGAAACCTCGACCTGCGCTCATGTTCATCTGGAAGCTCCCGGCGGTGGAGAGGCTCAGATATGAGCCGGCGAGCCCGCCGAGCATCCCGGCGAGGAGCATCGCGCGATAGCGGATGCGCAGCACGTCGATGCCGACCGTGCCGGCGGCAGACGGCTTCTCGCCCGACGCACGCAACCGGAGACCCCACCGCGTCCGGAACAGCATGTACGTCAGGAAGAACATCAGGAAGATCGTGAAGTAGAGGTACGGCGTTCCGGAGAACAGCAGTGGTCCGAGGATCGGGATGTTGCTCAGGACCGGGACCTGGATCGCTTCGATCGTGGGCGGCGTGTTCAGCTCGGTATTCTTGGACAGGACGCGCAGGAACAGGAAGTTGGTGATCCCCAGCGCGCCGATATTGATGACGACGCCGGCGATGATCTGGTCGACCTTGTACCTGATCCCGAGCCACGCGAGGAGCAGGCCGACGAGTGCCCCCGCGAAGATGGCCGCGAGCACGCCGACGATCACGCTTCCCGTGACGCTCGCCGCGACCGATGCTGCGCAGGCACCGACGAGGAATTTGCCCTCGATCGCGATGTTGAGCATGCCGCTGCGCTCGGAGAGGATGCCGGCGAAGGCACCGAGCGAGATCGGGACGGCGAGTTCGAGGCTGCCGGCGATGACACCGGTGAGGTTGGCCGTCCTTCCGGCGAGGAGCGTGCCGAGGATCGCCGCGATCCAGACTGGGATGACGATAAGCATCGTCCGCCGCCACGGGAATGCGGGACCGCGCACCAACTGGGCGATCCCGGCCGCGCCGATGACGATGCCCGCGAGGATCCACAGCACGCCGACGCTCGTCGAGAACGACGCGAGCTGGCCACCTTGCTTGTCTACCCAGAACGCGAACGTGGCGGGCGTACCGAAGGAGTCTTTGGCCGCGGCGAACGCGACGATCCCGAGCGCGGCCATGATCACGCCGCGGATCCGAGCTGCGCGCAGCGCCTGACGCGCGGCGGTCCCCATCTCGGCGCCGCCGGTGAGCACCGCGGCGGTCATGCGCGTGCCCCGTCGACGGCCGTGCCCGTCGGCGTGCGCGGCGCACGCAACCGCCAGATCGAGCGGACGAGGCCCGGCGCCGCGACGAACATGATCACCAGCGCCTGGATGAAGAACAGCAGATCGAGCGGGATGCCGGTCTGCACCTGCATCAACCCGCCACCGGTCCGGAGCGCGCCGAACAGTAGTGCGGCGAGGACGATGCCGAACGGCCGGTTACCCGCGAGAAGCGCAAGGGCGATCGCGTTGAACCCGAACCCCGAGCTGATGTCGTTCGACATCTGCGGGACCGTCCCGAGCACTTCCATGGAGCCGCCGAGTGCCGCGAGGCCACCCGACAATGTCATCGCGAGGATGATCGAGCCGCTGGCGCTCATGCCCGCGTACCGGGCCGCAGTCAGATTGAAGCCGGCCGCCCGCAGCTCGAAGCCCTTGGTGGTCTTGAACAGGAACCACGAGACGACGCCGGCCATGACCAGGGCGAGCACGAAGCCGTAGTGGAGGCGGATGCTGGGGATCCCGAACGGATCGAGGATGCCCGGCACGCGCGCGATCGGCGTGAGCACCTTGGAGATCGGCTGCGAGCTCCCCTCCTGCCGGAGGAAGTCAGAGCGCAACCCGAACAGCACGACCTGGATCGCGACGTAGTTGAGCATGATGGTCGTGATGACTTCATGGGCGCCGGTGCGCGCCTTGAGGAATCCCGGGATGAATCCCCAGACGGCTCCCGTGAGGACACCCGCGATGATCGCCCCGAGCAGCGGGATCGGGGCCGGCAGGCCCTGAAGAACGAGCAACCCGACTGCCGAGCCGAACGCGCCAAGGATGAACTGCCCCTCGACGCCGATGTTGAATACGCTCGTCCGGAAGGCGATAGCGACGGCCAGACCCGTGAAGATCAGCGGCGTCGCGGCGACCAGCGTCTCGGTCAACGGCCGGATCGCCCCCGCGATCTGCCGCGGGGTGCCACCCTGGATCGCCGCGGCGATACGGCCGGGATCGCCGAAGGCGCCCGCGAGCATCGCCTGGTACGCAGCGATGATCCCCCCGGCGGCGGAGCCGATCGCCCCGAGCGGATCCGTGCCGAGCCGTTGGAGATTGGCGAAGTCGGTGATCAGGATGAAGATCGAGCCGACGATGAACGCGGTGACGATGGCGAGCGCCGGGACGACGGCAGGCCCGAGGATGCGTCGCGCGCGCTTCACTGTGCGCCTCCCATCAACATGCCCACGGCCTCGAAGGTGGCGGCCTCCCCCTCCAGGATCCCGACGATCTCACCCGCGAACATCACGGCCACGCGGTCTCCGACGGCGAGGACCTCCTCGAGCTCGGTGCTCACGATGAGGATGGCGGCACCGGCGTCACGCTGCTCGACGATCCGCTTGTGGATGTATTCGATCGACCCGACGTCGAGGCCGCGCGTCGGCTGTGCCGCGATCACGAGCTTGACCGGTCTAGAGAACTCGCGGGCGACGACGACCTTCTGCTGGTTGCCACCCGACAGCGAGCCCGCCAGCGTGTGGATCGACGGGGTCCGGATGTCGAAGTCGCGGACGCCTTGCTGGGCGCCCGCCTGGATGGCGTCCAAGTCGAGGCGGACACCCTTGCTGTACGGCGCGCGGTGATAGGTATCGAGGATGTAGTTCTCCGAGACGCTCATGTAGTTGATCAGGCCGTCGCGACCGCGGTCCTCCGGGATATGCGCGACGCCGAGGTCCGAGACCTGGCGCGGTGTCGCCTGGGTGATGTCGTCGCCGCCGACCGTCATCGTCCCCGAGTCGACGGTGCGCAACCCGACGATGGCCTCGACGAGTTCCGTCTGGCCATTGCCCTGGACCCCGGCGATGGCGACGATCTCGCCCGCTCGGACGTCGAGCGAGACGCCCTTGACCGCGATGCTGTCGCGGTCGTCGCGCACCACGACGTCGTTGAGGCTCAGCACCACATCACCCGGCGTGGCCGGTCCCTTCACCACCCGGAGCTCGACGTCTCGTCCGACCATCATGTTCGCGAGCTGCTCGCGCGTGGTCGTCTTGGGCTCGGCCGTACCGGCGACACGGCCTCGTCGAAGGACCGTGATCCTGTCGCAGACCTCGAGAACCTCGTTGAGCTTGTGGGTGATGAAGATGACCGTCGTGCCGTCGGCCGCGAGCCCCCGGATGATGCCGAATAGCTCCTCGGTCTCGGCGGGGGTCAGCACCGCCGACGGCTCATCGAGGACGAGGATGTCACTCTTTCGATACAGCGCCTTCAGGATCTCAACCCGCTGGCGCACGCCGACCGGCAGATCCTCGATGTCCGCGTCAGGCGGGACATGGAGGTTGTATTGGTCGGAGAGCTCGACGACGCGCTTGCGCGCGGCCCCACGGTCGAATGTCCCGAGGGGGCCGGTCACGCTTTCCGCGCCGAGAGCGACGGACGAGACGACGTCGAACACGGGCACGAGCTGGAAGTGCTGATGGACCATGCCGATCCCGGCGTCGATCGCGTCCGCCGGGTCGTTGAATGTCCGCGGCGTGCCATCGATCAGGATCTCGCCGGAGTCGGGGCGATACAGCCCCGACAGGATGTTCATCAGGGTCGTCTTGCCGGCGCCGTTCTCACCAAGAAGGCCGAGCACCTCTCCACGGTCGGCCGAGATCGAGATCCGGTCGTTCGCGAGGACGCCCGGGAACTGCTTCGTGATGTCCTTGAGTTCGAGGCGCATCTGGACCCCGTTTAGCCCCTGTATGCCGAGCCGCCCGCCCTCGACGGATCGAGAGCGGGCGGCCGCTAGATCGGACTGACGTTCGGGCCGTCGACTACTTCAGGTAGTCGGCCACCTTCACCGAGCCGTCCGCGATCTTGCCCGACAGGGTCTCGATCTCGGACTTGAGGTCCGCGGGGATCACGCTGTCGAAGTCGTGGTACGGAGAGATCAAGACGCCCTTGTTCTCCAGGGTACCGACGTAGTTCTCGCCGCCGAGATCGCCGGCCTGGTTCTTGTTGAACGTATCCAGGACGGAGACGTCGATGGCCTTCTGCGCGGAGGTCAGGATGGCCTTCGCGTACTCGGACAGGGAGATCGCCTGGTCGGTGTCGACACCGATGGCCCAGAGGTTCTTCGAGAGCATGTACTTGATGGAGCCGTTTCCGGTGGCGCCGGCGACGGGGTGGACGATGTCGACGCCCTGGTCGACCAGCGTCTTGGCGAGCTGCTCGCCCTTGGCCGGGTCGCCCCACGGGTTGTCGCCACCGACGAACGTGCCCTTCTGGCTGGCCGCGTCCCAACCGAGGAGCTTGACGTCAGTGCCCTTCTCCTGGTTGTGGTACTTGATGCCGGCCGAGAGGCCATCCATGAACAGGGTCACGCCGGGGAACTGCTGTCCGCCGTAGGTGCCGATCTTGCCGGACTTGCTAAAGCCAGCCGCCAGGTAACCCGCGAGCATCGCGGCCTGATCGATCTGATAGGACAGACCGGTGAAGTTCGGCGGAGTCGGGCCGTTCGCCTTCTCGTCCCAGGTCGTGTCGACCTGTGCGAATGCGATGTCCGGGTTCTGCTTGGTCGCGTCGACCGTGGCCTGGGACTGGTTGAAGCCGACCGTGACGATCGACTGACATCCCTGGTCGATGAGTCGCTGGATGTTCGCGGCGTAATCCGTCGCGCCCTGCGCCTCGGCGAAGAAGGTCGTGAAGCCCGCTGCCTGGGCGTCCTCGAGGCCCTTCTTGGCGAGGTCGTTGAAGCCCTTGTCGCCGAGACCACCGGTATCGAACGCGACGCAGGCGATGTAGTTCTTGGAACCCGCGGCGCCGCCCGACGACGACGCCGAGGCGCTGGCGCTCTCACTGGCCGCAGCGCTTTCCGACGGTGCAGCGGCGCTCGGGGCCGACGTTGCCGCCCCGCCGCCGCTCGAACAAGCGGCGAAGATGAAGGCCGCGGTCGCACCGAGCGACAGCAGGCGCATGGAACCTCGCAACGTGTGTCTCCTCCTCGTACGACCGCCGGGGACGTTGTCCGGACCCGCGGTCTTTCGGTCGGGGAGGATACGCTATCCGACCCACCGCGTCGATGACGTCCAGACGGCGCGTCAAGCGAGGCTCGATGACCCCGGAAGAACGCGCTCGGACCATCGCCTACCTCGACCTGGCTGAGGGTCGCGGCGATGTCCCGCTGCTCGACGATGACGGCGTCCGCGAGCTCCTGGCGACGGCCCGCCGGATCGCGGTTATCGGGGCGTCGGATCGGCCCGGGCGCGCGTCAGGCGACGTGTTTCGCCACCTGCTGTCGGTCGGCTATGACTGCGTGCCGGTCAACCCGAGGGCGCAGGCGGTCGCGGGTGTGCCCGCGTACGGGACGCTTGCGGAGGCCGTCGTTGCGACCGGACCATTTGACATCGTCGACGTCTTCCGGCGCGCCGAGCTCTGTGCTGCCCATGCACGCGAGGCGGTCGAAGCCGGCGCCCGCTGCCTGTGGCTCCAGCTCGGCATAGTCGACTGGGAGGCGGCTCGCATCGCCCGGGACGGCGGCCTGAGCGTCGTCATGGATCGGTGCCTGTCGGTGGAATGGCGTCGGCTCGGACGGCGCCCAGCGGAGGAACGATGACCCAGATCCATCTTCACGCCGAGCCCGGTGACTACGCACCGGTGGTGCTGCTCCCCGGCGACCCGTTGCGGGCCACCAGGATGGCCGACCGATTCGATGGCGGCCTGTCGGCGACGCGCGTCGTCAACGAGAACCGGGGTCTGCTCGGGTACACCGGGACGATCGGAGGCGTCCAGGTCTCGGTCCAGACCACGATGATGGGCGCGCCGACCACCTCGATCGTCATGGAGGAGCTGATCATGCTCGGCGTCACGACGTTCCTGCGCGTCGGGACGTGTGGTGGCTTCGGGGTGCTCGACATCGGCGACGTCGTCGTGCCGATGGCGGCCGCGTCGTGGATCGGCGTCGGCAGCGTGCTCGGTGGCGGCGAACCGACCGCGCCCACCGCCGACATCGCGGTGGTCAACACGCTCGCCGCGGCGAGCCGGGCCCAGGGCCTCACCACGCACGTCGGCCCGATCGTCACCTCTGACGTCTTCTACGACCCGCACCCTGACGGCGCGATCCGCTGGGGGCGTCGCGGCTACCTCGCCGCCGAGATGGAATCCGCCGCGATCTTCCTGCTCGCCATGCGCGAGCGCGCAAAGGGCCGCGACGTCCGCGCCGGGACGATCCTCACGGTTTCGGATGTCATCCGCGATCCAGCCGATGTCGAAGGCACGCACAAGTTCGGCAAGGAGGACTGGTACCGGCCGCCCGAGGACGAGGTGAACCGTCGGGTGGATCTGACGATCGGTGCGGCCCTCGCCGCAGCAGCCGAGCTCGGCCGGGGCGTCGCGGCGACCGTCTAGGCCGCGGGGACGAACGACAGGCCCAGCTCGAAGTCCTCGAGCAGGTCGTCGATGTCCTCGCACCCGATCGACAGTCGGATGATCCCGCCGTCCTTGGGTCGCGGATAGACGAGCGTGTGGATGTCGCCGAGGCTGACGCCGATATCGCACAGCCGCAGGTGATCGGTGAACGCAGCCATGCCGTCGAGACCGCCGCGCGGCTTGAACGTGACCATCGCTCCGCCGACGTCGCCGAGCAGGCGCTGCGCGACGGCATGGTCGGGATGCGAGGCCAGACCCGGATAGCGGACCCACTCGACCTTGTCGTGACCTTCCAGGAGCTCGGCGATCCGCGCCGCGTTGGCGGACGCCGCCCTCGTCCGTAGCGGCAGCGTCCGCACGCCGCGCTGGACGAGGAAGCTCGAGAACGGGCTTGCGGCCTGACCGAGCGTGTCGGTCTGCGAACGGATCGGATCGATGAGCGCCTTGCTTCCGGCGACGACACCCGACACGGCGTCGCCGTGCCCGGACAGGTACTTCGTGGCCGCGTGCAGCACGAGGTCGGCGCCATGCTCCAGCGGTCGGAGGATGACCGGGCCGAGGAACGTGTTGTCGGTGACGAACAGCAGGTCGTGCCCGCGCGCCAGCTCAGCCAGGGCATCGAGGTCGGGGATGCGCAACGTCGGATTGGTCGAGCACTCCACGAAGAGCACGCGCGTCGCCGGCGTGACGGCAGCCTCGACGGCGGCGAGGTCGGTGGGATCGACCCGGGTGACATCGATGCCCCGACGCGGGAAGTCATCATCGAGCAGGACGTTGGTGATGGCGAACAGCTCCTGACCCGCGACGAGGTGGTCGCCAGCGTTCAGGTGCGCGAAGAGCGTGGCGGCGACGGCGGCCATGCCGGACGACGAGACGACGGCGTCCTCGGCACCTTCGAGCGACGCGAGCTTCTCCTCGAGCGCCCGGTTCGTCGGATTGCCGGTCCGCGAGTAGAAATAGACGCCGGGCTCCCATGCCAGCGACCGGTCGACGGCGTCCTCCTTCTCCGCGGCCGTGTCAAACGTGTACGTCGCGGTCGCGTAGATCGGCGTGCGGTGCGCGTGGGTCGTCGGGTCGGGCCGCTCTCCCGCGTGGATCGCGCGTGTCGCCAGGCCGCGCCCTTCCGTCCGCTCCCGCATCGCCGTGCCGCCTCCCGTTCGTCGTGCCCGCCGTCGCCAGTCTATGGGCCGCTACCCTACCCCGATGGATCGCACCGACTGGTGGGGCCGCATCGGCGCCGACCTCGACGCGTCGCTTATCGAGATATGGATCCCCGTCGGCATCCCGGGCTTCTCGGGCGAGGCCAAGACACGGCGACGCGCCGCGCTGGATGACCGCTTCGGCGCGGACGGCTGGCGATACGCCCATGTCGTCCGCGGCGAGCTCGTTCCTCCGTCTGTGGCGATCCTCGAGTACGAGGCGAGCTATCGACGATATCTGCGCGACCGGCCCGCGCTCGTCCGTTTTCTGGTCGAGACGTGCGGCAACGTCTACGACTACGCAGTCGAGAACGTCTACGACGACGACTACGCTCAGCCGGACACGCCGATGAACCACTACCAGGACATCTCGGTCCGACGCGTCATCGCCGAGCTCGTCGTCGACGACGACTGGCCCGACGTGACCGAGACCCCGCCCGAGGACGTCCCGCTACTGCATCTCGGGACAGGCGAGCGGCACCTCGTACCGCGCGCGCGGGGGTTCCGGGGCGACCACCTGCTTCAGATCCGCGAACCCGATTCCCCCGGCTACATGCTCAGCCCGGCGGTCGTCCCGGCGCACGACCCGGCTCTGCTTACCACCGTGCCGGACAGGCTCGAGTGGTATCACGCCGAAGGCTGCGGCCATCTCTCGGTCGAAGCGTTCTGGCAGATGAGCAAGGTCATCGAGGTGCGCTACGACCGGTTCCTCTCGCTGGGCGATCGTCGGGCGCAGCCGCTCGACGGCCTCTGAAGGCGTGCCACCCGAAACGCTCCTGCTCGGTGCGCTCAGCCTGGATCGGTACATCCCGGATGGGCCGGTGCTCCCCGGCGGCGGGGCTCTCAACGTGGCTTGGCACTGGCGCTCGCTCGCGCTCCCGTTCCGCCTCATCAGCCGCGTCGGCGACGACGATGCAACGTTGTTCCTTGAGATGCTCGATCGCCACGCCATCGACTACGGGTCGCGCGACGCGATCGTCCGCGAGGGGTCATCCGCCTCGATCGACATCGAGATCCTGCCCGACCGAGAGATCTGGATGGACCGCTACGTTCCTGGCGTCTGCGCCGATCTGCGGTTCACACCCGAGGAGGAGGCACTGCTCAGGAGTGCCAAGCGACTCCACGCGATCCTGGTCGAAGGCGTGATCGCGGAGCTCGGTCGACTCGGCGACGCCGGCCGTCTCGAAGGGGTCGAGGTCGTTGCCGACTTCCTCGGCTTCCGCCACTACACGCCGGCGCGGTTCGCCGAGACGATGCGCTGGGTCGACATGGCGATCATCGGTTGGCCGGGTGCGCCAGACGACGCCGACCTGGCGGAGGTGCGGTGGACCGTCAACGCGCTCGGGAAGCGGCTCGTTGTCACGTTCGGCGCACGCGGGATCCTGCTCATGGATGGAAGCGCGGGCCTGGAACGCATGGTCGCCGTCGATCCTGTGCCGGTCGCCGGAACGACGGTCGGATGCGGCGACGCGTTCATCGCATACCTGCTTTCCGAGTATTGGGCGACGGGCGACCTGCTCGGGGCCGCGGAACACGGCAAGATCGGGGGCACCCTGCCCACGGGATGGATGCGACCGTTGCCGGACGTGGCATACGGACCGCTGCTCGGCGGCGACTAGCGGAACAGGAATCCCAGGGCGAAGACGACGACGCCTGCGATGACCAGGACGCCCGCGATCTGCGCCTGCCGTCGCGCGTCAGCCATCATCACCGAGGCGCCGGTCGGCCCGTCATCGTGCGTCCGGACGCCACCCCGCCACGCCTCGTAGCGATCCAGGTTCGCCTGCTGCGCACGCAGCCCCTGATACCGCGACCACGGGCCACGGAACCGCGTGTACCCGACCGCCATGAGGGCGATACCTGCGAGCCACAGGACGACGTTGACGGCACTCATCGATCGAGCCGCTCACGGACGAGTCCCTGGACGACCGACGCATCGGCCTGGCCTCTCGTCGCCTTCATCACCTGACCGACGAGGAAGCCGATGACCTGCGTCTTCCCGGCCCTGTAATCTGCGACGGCGTTCGGGTTCGCGGTGAGTGCCTCGTCGACGGCGGTGCCGACCACGTCCGTATCCGAGATCTGCCGGAACCCCCTATCGCCCACGACCGTCGCGACGTCCACTCCTGAGGAGGCGTGGTCCGCGAAGACCTCTTTGGCGTTCGCCCTCGAGATCGCGCCGTCGTCGACGAGCTTGGTGAGCGCCGCGAGCTGCGCTGGGTCGATCGTCACGGGCGCATCGGTGGTGGATGCTTTCCGCAGGCGCAGGTACTCCCCGGTGACCCAGTTCGCAACGGACTTCGCTGACACCGATGGATCAGCGGCGATGGTCGCCTCGAAGAGCGCGCCGGCATCGGGATCGCCGACCAGGACGCTCGCGTCGTATACGCTCAGACCGAGCTCGTGCTGGAACCGCGTCCGGCGCGCTGCCGGAAGCTCGGGCATCGCCGAGCGAAGCGCATCGAGCCACGCCGGATCGACGTGGAGCGGCGGCAGGTCGGGCTCCGGGAAGTAGCGGTAGTCGTCGGACGTCTCCTTCGAGCGCATGTGGTACGTCGCGCCGCGGTCGTCCGACCAGCCACGGGTCTCCTGAGCGAGCGGCTCACCCGCATCAAGCGCCGCTGCTTGACGCTCGATCTCGTAGTCGATCGCCCGCTCGACTGAACGGAACGAGTTCATGTTCTTGACTTCGACCCGAGTGCCGAATCCCGTGGCGCCACGCGGCCGGAGCGAGACGTTGGCCTCGACGCGCATCTGGCCTCGCTCCATGTCGGCATCGGAGGCACCGATGGTGCGGAGCAGCAGTTGCAGCTCCTCGGCGTAGCGGCGGGCTTGCTCCGCGGTCCGGATGTCGGGGTCGGTGACGATCTCCATCAACGGAGCGCCGGAGCGATTGAAGTCGATGAGGCTCGCCTTCCGGCCATCCGGACCTGTCGAATGGATGAGCTTGGCCGTGTCCTCCTCGAGGTGCGCGCGGGTGATGCCGATCTTGAACGGGCCATCGGACGTCTCGACCGTCAGCTTTCCACCCGAGGCCAACGGCAGGTCGTACTGGCTGATCTGGTAGCCCTTGGGTAGATCCGGATAGAAGTAGTTCTTGCGGTCCCAGCGCGTCGCCTCGGGCGTGCTCGCTTCGATCGCGAGACCCGTGGTCAGGACATGCTCGACGGCACGGCGATTGATGACCGGCAGCGCGCCCGGAAGGCCCAGGCAGACGGGACAGACATGGGTGTTTGGCGGCGCGCCGTCATAGGCTGTCGCGCACGCGCAGAACATCTTCGACTGGGTCCGCAGCTGGCAGTGGACCTCTATCCCGATGACTGCCTCGTAGCGGTCGCGAGCGGTCGTCGTGTCGGTCGTGGACGTCTCGATGGCCATCGCTCGTCAGTCTCGCATACGGTCGGCGGTGGCCGCGGCGGCCCGGCTGCGATGGCAGCCATGCCCGGCCCTCGCGCCCGACGGTGATGCAGATATCGCGGCGCCCAGCGAACGGTCGTCCGGTGATGCACTTCGCCTGCATCACACGACGCGCGGCGCGGAAATCCCTCGTAGCGACGACGGTGTCTGGCGTTCGGGCGCCCGCCCGGATCGGCGCTATATGCAGGCGACATGCATCACCCAGGAAGCGTCCGCGCTGCCGCGACGGTTATGCATCAACGGCCGAGCGACCGCCGACGGGGCTTGGAAACGCTCTCTTGACAATAGGTGATATGGTGCCGTCCGGAACGTGAGAGCGCTCTCACAAGGAGAACGACCACGTGCCAGCGAGGCCGACATCGACCATGGCCCAGCTCGAGGCGGTCCCCGCGAAGCCGGTAGCGACCCTCGACGAGGTCGCGCGCGTGGCGGGCGTCTCGAGGGCCACCGTCTCCCGCGTCGTCAATGGCTCCCCGAAGGTCAGCCCCGACGTCCGGCGGTCAGTCGAGAAGGCCATCGATCGACTCGGCTATGTCCCCAATCGCGCCGCCCGCAGCCTCGTCACGAGGCGCAGCGACTCGATCGCGTTGGTGATCACCGAGCCCACGACCCTGCTGTTCAGCGACCCGTTCTTCCCGCGGCTCGTCCGCGGCGTGAGTGCCGCCCTGTCGGTCCGAGACCTCCAGCTGGTCCTGCTGATGCCAGACGACATGGACGACGAGGAGCGGACGGTCCGCTACCTGACGGCCGGCCACGTCGACGGCGTCATCCTCGTCAGCCTGCACGGCGAGGATCCCCTCCCCGAGCAGCTCGCGACTCGCCACATCCCATCGGTCGTACTCGGCCGGCCGCCGCGCGGGGTCGACATCGACTTCGTTGACGCGGACAACCGGGACGGGGGCCGGCGCGCGACGGCGCATCTCCTCGAGAGCGGCCGACAGCGCGTCGCGACGATCACCGGTCCGCGTGACATGGGCGCCGGCATCGACCGTCTCGCCGGCTATCGCGACGCCCTAACGGACGCCGGGATCGAGTTCGACGAGAGCCTGGTCGCGACCGGTGACTTCACCCATCCAGGTGGCGAGGCCGCGATGGAGCGCCTCCTCCGCGACCGCCCCGACATCGATGCCGTGTTCTGCGCGTCCGATCTGATGGCAGCCGGCGCCCTCGGTGTCCTGCAGGCTGCCGGGCGTCGAGTCCCCGAAGACGTGGCGGTCGTCGGCTACGACGACTCGCCGATCGCCACCACGACGCGACCCGCCCTCTCAAGCGTCCGTCAACCGGTAGAGGAGATGGGCCGGGAGATGGTCCACCTCCTGACCGGGAACCTCGAGCGGAACGGTCGGGTCCCTCGCCATGTCGTCCTCGCGACGGAACTCATCGCGCGCGCCTCGAGTGCGGGGAGGGCCATGCGCTGACGAAACACGCCGCCGCCCCTCGTCGACAACCTCATATCCCTCGCAGCACAGGTCGGATGGAGTAGGAGCTAGAGAACGGAGGAAGGATCGGTCGAGATGGAAGTTCGCTTCGCCGGGATGAGACGCGGTCTCGTCCTCGCCTCCTTGATCAGCATCATCGCCGCGGCGTGCGGCACATCCACTCCGAGTAGCGCGCCCAGCGCAGCGCCGAGTCAGGCCGCGGCGTCGGACGCCGCGCCGTCCCAGGTCGCGATCACGCCGCCGCCGATCAACACCGACCAGCCGGGCCCGAACGGCGGAAAGGTCATCCGCTGGTTCATCGGTCTGGGCACTGGCGGCAAGCCGGATCAGATCGCCGCCGAGGTGAAGGTCGCCGACGACTTCAACGCGAGCCAGAAGGAGATCTACCTCTCGGTAGAGATCTACGACAACCGGGTCGCGTCCAACCAGCTGCAGATCGAGATCGCGGCGGGCAACCCGCCGGACATCATCGGTCCCGTCGGCGTCGAAGGGCTGAACATCTTCCGCAGCCAGATCCTCGACTTGTCGAGTCTCGTGACATCGCAGAAGTACGACATGAGCAAGATCGACCCCAAGCTCGTCGAGTTCTGGAAGATGGGCGAGGGCGGCGCCATGATCGGCCTACCGTTCGCCACGTATCCGTCGTTCATGTACTACAACAAGAAGCTGTTCGACGAGGCGAAGCTGCCGTACCCGCCGACGAAGGTCGGTGACCAGTACCAGGGCAAGCCGTGGGACATGGCCGCCGTCCGCGAGCTCGGCATGAAGCTGACCGTGGACAAGAACGGCAACGACGCGACGAGCTCGAGCTTCGATCCCAAGAACATCACGCAGTGGGGCTTCGACTCGCAGTGGGCGGACAACAACCCGGTCGCCGAGTCGACGATCTTCGGCGCGTTCTCCGTCGTCGGCGATGACGGCAAGACCGCCCAGATCCCGGACCCGCTGAAGACCGGTCTGCATTGGTACAGCGATGGCGTGTGGAAGGATCACTTCATCCCGACGTACGCCGCGATCCACAGCAACCTGCTCGGACCTGACAACGAGTTCTCGTCCGGCAACCTGGCGATGGCCGAGACGCACAGCTGGTACATGTGCTGCATCAACCCGGCCGCCCCCGCCAAGCGCGACTTCGTGTGGGGCGTCGCGGTCGCCCCGTCATACGACGGCGCGACGACCGCCAAGCTCCACGCCGACACGTTCAGCCTGCTGAAGACGACGAAGCATCCCGAAGAGGCCTTCAAGGCCTTGACCGTGCTCGTCAACTCGGACGCGCTGCTCGCCGACTACGGAGCCTTCCCGGCCGATCCGTCGAAGCAGGACGCGTTCTTCAAGACCATCAACAAGCAGTATCCCGACGTCAAGATCGACTGGGCCGTGCCGCAGGCCATGCTGTCCTACCCAGACATCCCCAATCACCAGGCGTACATGCCGGACTACGCCAAGGCCAAGAAGGCCCTCCAGGCCCTCGGCAACGCGTACCGGACCAATCAGCTCGATATCGACGCCGAGCTGGCGAAGCTGCAGACCACGCTGCAGGGCATCTTCGACGCAGCGCCGGAATAGACTCGGCTCCACCCGCGACCTCCCGGGCGTTCTCCTCCGCCCGGGAGGTCGCCATCACAGCTGACGCCCGTCACCCAGCAGGGAGCTGACGCGGACCATGGCAGGATCCACCGGGACCCTTCAGACGCTCGCGCCCTCGACGGGCCGTCGGTCGCGGTTCCGTGGCCCGGCCTTCCGCGAGGCCCTGTGGGGTTTCATCTTCCTCGGCCCGTGGCTGATCGGCCTCGTCATCTTCACGGCGGGCCCGATGATCGCGTCCCTCGCCATGTCGCTCACCGATTTCAACCTGTTGGCGGCAGAGAAGACGCGCTTCGTGGGCATCGACAACTACATCCAGATGACGCGCGATCCGCTCGTAGCGATCTCGATCATCGCCACCGTCAAGTTCGCCTTGCTCTTCGTCCCCCTGACGATGATCGCGAGCCTCGCGTTCGCGCTTCTTCTGAACAACCCACGCCTCGTCGGCAAGAGCGTGTTCCGGACGCTCATCTACATGCCGATGATGATCCCGCTGGTCGCCTCGACGCTCGTGTGGCTCGGCTTCCTGAACCCGAACACCGGCTGGTTGAACGAGATCCTGCAGTCGGTGGGCATCGTCGGTCCGGACTGGACCAACAGCGATGTGTGGATCTACCCCGCGTTGGCGCTGATCGGCCTGTGGGGGATCGGCAACTTCATGCTGATCAACCTCAGTGGCCTGCAGGGTGTCCCGAGTGAGCTGTACGAGGCCGCGAGGATCGACGGCGCGGGTATCTGGACCACGCTCCGTCGGATCACGATCCCGCTGATCTCCCCGATCCTGCTCTACAACCTCGTCATCTGCGTCATCGCGACGTTCCAGTACTTCACGCAGATCTACACGCTCAGCAACGGCAACGGCGACCCGAACAACGCGACGTTGTTCATCAACCTCGAGTTGTTCCGCGAGGCGTTCTGGTTCAGCCGGATGGGCTACGCGTCGGCCATCGCATGGCTGCTGTTCGCGATCGTCCTCGTCCTGACGCTCGTGCTCTTCTGGGCGGCGCGCAGCCGCGTGTACTACGCAGGTTCCGACCGGTGACGAAGGTCGGGACGTTCACGGCAGAACGCTCCTTCGGGGAGCGCGGCTCGGTCGCCAGGATGTATCGCCGATACCTGGCGAAGGCGTCGGTGACGATGTTCGCGTTCATCGTCGTCGCGGCCTATCTGCTGCCGCTGCTGTACATGGTCACGACATCGTTCGAGCAGCCCTCGCAGATCTCCGACCCGGGTGCGCCGCCCTGGCCGGCCGCGCCGATGACCGCTTCCTTCGAGGGGCAGTCCTACCCCCTGTACTCGGTGCCGTTCCCGGATGGCGCGACGCGCCAGCTGATGCTGATCGACGCGGGCCGTGAGGCGAGCAAGTTCATCGACCCGAACGATCCGAGCGCGACGCCCATCGAATGGCAGGGTCGCTGGCGGACCCTCCAGCAGGCATGGACCTTCTCGCCGTTGGTCGAGAACTTCACGACCGTCTGGGATCAGCTCGATTTCCCGCGCCTGCTGCGCAACACGTTCGGGATCGCGCTGTTCAGCACGATCGGGGCCGTCCTGTCGTCGGTGCTCGTCGCGTACGGCTTCGCGCGGTTCCGCTTCCCCGGCAAGAACCTGCTGTTCATCATCCTGCTCGCGACGATCATCCTGCCGTTCCAGGTAACCCTCCTGCCGCAGTACGTGATCTTCACGAAGCTCGGCTGGAACGGCACCTGGCTGCCGTTGATCATCCCGCACTTCTTCGCCAACGCCTACAACGTCTTCCTGCTCCGCCAGTACTTCATGTCGATCCCGCGCGAGCTCGACGAGGCCGCGATGATCGACGGCGCCGGGCCGTTCCGGATCCTCCGATCGATCATCATCCCGCAGTCGCTCGCGGCGATCACCGCCGTCGCGCTGTTCCACTTCTTCTTCGCCTGGAACGACTTCTTCGTGCCGCTGCTCTACCTGGCAAGCAAGCCGGAGCTGCAGCCGCTCTCGATCGGGATCCAGCAGTACAACGCGCTGTACGCGAGCCAGCCCACCCTGATCCAGGCGTCCGCGCTGTTGACCATGGCCGTCCCGGTGATCGTGTTCTTCCTCGCTCAGCGTGCGTTCATGCGAACCGTCGTCGTCACGGGCGTGGAGAAGTGATGGTCGCCACGTGACGACAAGCGAGGCCGACCGGGTCGCGATCGACTGGCCCGTCATCCCCGAGGTCACCTGGCGCCGGCCGATCGGCGAGCCATGCATCGACGTGGGACGGCCACGGGTCAATGTGCCGATGATCGACGACGGCGAATGGGCCGGGATCCCCATCGGCGGGTTGGGTTCCGGCAGCATCGGGCGCACGTTCCGCGGTGACTTCGCCCGTTGGCACCTCGACGTCGGCCATCACCGGTTCGAGCCGGTCGTCGCCGACGGGTTCTCACTGTTCGTCGGCCGTGCCGACGGATCGACGCAGGCCACGGTCCTCGGTGTCAGACCGCCCGGCGATGGGCTCGAGTCGTGGGGCTGGGGGCTGCCCGTCGGCGGCGGCACGTATCACGCGCTGTTCCCGCGTGCCTGGCAGTCGTTCGACGCAGACGTCGTCGGGGTGAACGTCATCGGCGAGCAGCTTTCGCCCGTGATCGCGGGCGACCTCGAGCGGAGCGCGCTGCCCGTCGGCGTCTTCGAGTGGTGGATCGAGAACCCGGGACCGGACCCGGTGACGGTCGCGGTCATGGCCACGTTCGCCGATCCACCCGGCGGGCCCGGTGACGGAGCACCGGCTGGACGCGCGCATAGCGTCCGGCACGACGGGCTGATCGAGGGTGTCGAGTTCGGCGATCCTGGGCCGCCGGCACCCACCGCCGCACGGGGAAGGCTGGCGCTCGCAGCCCTCGGCGATGATTGGGAGATCACGAGCGCGCCCGTCTTCGACCCGGTCGCGGACATCGACCTGTGGTCCGACTTCGCCACCGACGGCCGCTTGACCCGCGCGACGCCGGCCCGTGCCGAAACCCCCACGGCCGGGCCGGCGGGCGCTGCCATCGCCGCGACGCGTTCGCTGGCGCCCGGCGAGCGCGCCGCGGTCCGGTTCGCGCTCGCGTGGGATCTGCCGATGGTCGAGTTCGGCGGTGGTCGGCGCTGGTGGAAGCGGTACACGCGCGACTGGGGTCGGTCCGGTGATCGCGCGTGGGACATGGCCCTGCTTGCGCTGCGCGAGGCGCCGGCCTGGCGCGCCGCGATCGAGGCCTGGCAGCGGCCGATCCTCGACGACCCGAAGCGGCCCTCCTGGTACCGCGCGGCGCTGTTCAACGAGCTGTACTTCCTCGTCGACGGCGGCACGTTCTGGGAGGCCGGCGAGGTCGGCGGTCCCCTCCCCTCGTCCGACGACGCCGGTCGGTTCGCGCTGCTCGAATCCGTCGACTACCCGTTCTACGACACGGTCGACGTCGACTTCTACGCGTCGTTCGCGGTGCTCGAGCTGTTCCCGGATCTCGAGATCCGCGGCATCCGCGATCTGCTCGCGACGATCGACGTGGACGACCGCACGACCGTCAGCATCGAGGCGTCGGGCCGAGAGGCACCGCGGAAGCTCGCCGACACGGTGCCCCACGACGTCGGCGGCCCCGACGACGACCCCTTCTACCGGCCGAACTGGTACCGCTTCCAGGACGTCAACGGCTGGAAGGATCTGGGCCCGAAGTTCGTCCTGCAGGCGTGGCGGGACGCGGTCGCCGTGGGTCCGGACGGCAACGCGCTCATCCGCGAGGTCTATCCCGCGGTCGAAGCCGTCCTCGGTCGCCTCACGCTCGCGGATCGGGACGGCGACGGCCTTCCGGAGCACGACGGCGAACCGGACCAGACCTACGACACCTGGCCGATGCGCGGTCCATCCGCGTACGGCGGGTCGTTGTGGCTTGCCGCCGTCGCCGCCGCAGAGGCGATGGCCGGACGCCTCGGGGACGCCGAGGCCAAGCGCCGCTGGGCGGGCTGGTTCGAACGGGGACAGGTGTCGTTCGACCGGCGCCTCTGGCGCGGCAGCTACTTCGCGTACGACGACGGCGCCGGGCCGAGCTCCGATTCGATCATGGCCGACCAGCTCTGCGGGCAGTGGTACGCCGACGTCACAGGACTCGGTGACCTGCTGCCCGCGGATCACGTGGAGACCGCTCTACGCACGATCCACGAGAACAACGTGCTGCGGTTCGGCAGTGGCCGCATGGGCGCGGTCAACGGCATGCGCCCCGACGGCTCGGTCGACACGTCGAGCGAGCAGTCGTCCGAGGTGTGGGCCGGGACGACCTACGCGCTCGCGGCGTTCATGATCGGCCGCGGGCTTGTCGACGAGGGCTGGGAGACTGCGCGCGGCGTGGCCGAGGTCACGTACGAGCGCGGTCTCTGGTTCCGGACGCCGGAGGCGTTCGACGCCGACGGCGATTTTCGGGCCTCGATCTATCTTCGGCCGCTGGCGATCTGGGCGATCGAGGAGGCGCTTCGGCGAAGGCCCATCGTCTCGGACGGCTGATCGGTCGGGCTGGGCGGTCGTGTGGACCGCTAGACAACCCCAGCGGGTCGAAGCGCCCGGATCGAGACGTTCAGCCCGGTCGTGTGGACTGCCACGCAACACCGGGGGTCGAAGCTTGCCTCATGGCGCGAGGCGCTGCCAGGCGCAGGACGAGGATGCCCCGCCCGGCTCGTGGATCTCGACGACCCCGGAACCGTCGACAGCGACCAGGTCGACGACTGGCAGCAGGTCCTCCGTCGAGTACGAGCCGACCCCGATGGAACGGTCGTCAGGCGACCAGCACGGCACGTACCGATCGACGGGGCGATCGCTGATCACCTTCGGATCCGCGCCGCTCGCCGTTGCTGTCATCAAGCGGCTGAACTGCCCGGGTGTACCGGCGTTCTCGGTACGGATGAACGCGATCCTCGTGCCGTCGTTCGACCAGGCTGGGAGGACGTCGTTGTTCGCCCCGTCGAGCAGCGTCTCCTGCCGCCACGCGCCGCTGGCGTCGAGTCGGGAGATGGCGATGTCGTAATCGGTCGGTACGCTGACGTGGTAGACGACCGATCGACCATCCGGCGACCACCCGAAGCCCATGTGTGATTCGCCGACAGCGTATGGCGCGGTGATCGCGGTCTGCCGGGTACCGTCCGGATGGATCACATAACCCCTGTACGTCCCCGGCTCCAGCTCGACGCGGACCGCGATCCATGTTCCATCTGGAGACCACGTCGGCGTACCGAATCGCATCGCCGGATCGCCGATCCGTTGTAGGTTGCTGCCGTCGCTGTTCACGAGCCGAAGCTCGCCGGTCGTCGTCGTGAAGGCGAGCCGTTTGCCGTCCGGCGACCAGACCGCGGGCTCGCTGACATAGAAGGGGTCGCTGACATAGAACTGGCGCCCGCCGGCCATCGGGGTCGACGTCGAGTCGTCCAGATCCAGTACGTGGAGCGAAAACTGGCGCACGGAATCCATCTCGGACCAGTAGGCGAGGCGTGTGCCATCCGGAGACCAAGCCGGACCGACCTGCTTGCGGACACCGCTGACGAGCAGCGTGCGACCCGTCCCGTCCGGCTGCATCACGTAGATGCCGCGCTGTGTCGAAAACGCAAAGAGACCCGCCCGGGCCGGACCGACCGGTGGCGGTAGCTGCCGCCGCGACCCCGTAACGAGCGTCACAGCGATGAGCGCGCCGACCATCAGGCCGACGAGGAGGAGCGCGGACAGTGATCGTCGGCCCGGGGATGCGGGACGGATCGTGAGCGTCGACCGCCACGCTGCCGGACTCGTCCAGACGTGACGCTGGGTCATGGAACGTGTCTTGGCGTACACGTCGGCGAGGTCGACCTCACGTGGTGTCGCCGCGTCCGCCAGAAAGTCGGTGAGCTGACGCTCGAGAACGTCGGGCGCCATCATCGGACGGCCTCCCCTTCCGCGTTGATACGCCCGAGGGCCGGCGGCGCCATCGTTCGTCGGAGATCACGCAGCGCTCGGTTGAGACGCGACTTCGTGGTGCCGACCGGGATCCCGACGGTGTCGGCGACTTCGGGAAGCGTCAGACCGAGGTAGTAGTGCAGCACGATCACCACCCGCAGGTCGGCGTCGAGCGTCCGAAACGCATGTTCGATGGCGGCGCGGTCCGCGACGCTCGTCGCGACATCCGGATCACCCCGATGGACGTCGTGCAGTTCGACCTCGATCGACCAGCGACGCACGCGGCGAAGCACGTCCGTGCAAGCGTGGACGAGCAGCCGGCGCATCCATGCCTCGAAGCGATCAGGGTCGCGAAGGGACGGGAGATCGCGCCAGGCCCGGATCAGCGCGTCCTGGACCGCATCCTTCGCGCGGTCGGGGTCACGGGTTATCAGCCTTGCGACGACATCCAGGCCTGGTGCGACCTCTGTCGCGAGCCGCTCGAAGGCGACATGGTCGCCTCGTTGCGCCCGCACCACGAGTGTTCGGTCCATCCCGTCCCTCGCCCGTCACGGCCGACGGCCGCGTTCACCTTGCCATGGCGGACGAAGTGCCGAAAGCGTTCGCGAATCGTTGCGGGATCAGCTCGCGTATGACGGAGGACGAAGCGTCCGCGGGGTCAACGGCCGTAGATGACGCCCGCCGATGCGAGGAAGAGGCCGTACAGACCGACGGCCAGCCAGAGGACGCGTGCAACGTCGGGGCGGGACCAGATCGGGATCGGCGTCGTGCCGCCGCGGTCGTCGGCGATGACGCCGCGCCGTATCCGTATCGCGACGGCGCGACCCGAGCCGACGATGGCAAGGATGATCCCGGACATGAACAGGACGGCGACGGCTGGCTCCACAGGTAGTCCCCCTGCTGTGACGGGCGAGCGGCCGTGACGGCGACCGCTGGATCAGGACGAGGGGATGGTACTCGATGCCCGGCGCGCGGTCAGCGGACCCGAAAGGACTACCGGTCGCCCCCCGCGATCGATGCCATCCGTTCGGCTGGTGTCGGCGTCGTCGGATCGTCGAGGGCGGGCAGATCCGTCGGCTCGATCGACCGCCAGTCGGCGTCCGCCGTGATGGCCTCGTACCCGCGCGCGAGCTCCAGGAGCCGCGCCTCCGACCACGGCGCGCCGATGAGCTGCAGCCCTACGGGCAGGCCGTCCGACAGGCCGGCCGGGATCGAGATCCCGGGAAGCCCGGCCATGTTCACAGGCAACGTGCACGCATCCGACAGGTACATCGACACCGGGTCCTCAAGACGCGCGCCGAAGCGGAAGGCGACCGTCGGCGAGGTCGGGGCGACGAGCGCATCGAACCCCTGTGCCCAGAGTGCGTCGAAGTCACCCTTGATGAGCGTGCGAACCTTCTGCGCCTTGAGGTAGTAGGCGTCGTAATAGCCCGCCGACAGGGCGTATGTGCCGAGCATGATCCGGCGCTTGACCTCCGGCCCGAAGCCCATCCCCCGCGTCGCGAGGTAATCGCCTAGGACGTCCCGGCCCTCGCCGAGGCGCGGCCCGTAGCGGATCCCGTCGTAGCGGGCGAGATTGGCCGACGCCTCGGCCGGAGCCACGATGTAGTACGTGGCCAGGCCGTATCCGGTGTGCGGCAGTGAGACCTCCTCGATGACGGCGCCCGCCGCCTCCAGCGCGGCGACGCCCTCCCGAACGCGCGCCTCGACCCCGGGCTCCATCCCGGCGACGAAGTACTCGCGCGGCAGTCCCAGGCGCTTTCCGCGCAGCGACGCGGCAGCCTGGTCGTCCGATGCGGCCAGCGACAGCAGTCCGTCGGGGACGGGCTCGGGGGACGACGTCGAGTCGCGGTCGTCCCGGCCGGCCACCGCGTGGAGCAGCGCCGCCGCGTCGCGCACATCGCGAGCGAACGGCCCGATCTGGTCGAGCGAGCTCGCGAACGCCACGATGCCGTATCGACTCACCCGACCATAGGTCGGCTTCATCCCGACGATGCCGGTCAGGGCTGCGGGCTGGCGGATCGAGCCACCGGTGTCCGTCCCGATCGATACGGGCGCGTGGTAGGCCGCGACGGCGGCCGCTGACCCGCCGCTCGAACCGCCAGGCACCCGATCGAGCGCCCACGGGTTCGCCGTGGGACCGAACGCCGAATGCTCGGTCGACGAGCCCATCGCGAACTCGTCCATGTTGGTCTTGCCGAGCATGACCGCCCCGACGTCTCGCAGCCGCTCGGTGATATGTGCGTCGTACGGCGTTCGGTATCCGTCGAGGATCCGCGAACCTGCAGTGCACTGGCCGCCGGCGACCGAGACGAGGTCCTTGAGCGCGACCGGGATCCCGAGCATGGGATGGAGCTCGCTCATCGCCGACCCGCCATCGGCGCGCGCGGCGCTGATGCGAACGTCGGCGGCGTCGGCCTCCGCGAGCGCGCGCTCGCGGTCGATCGAGAGCCAGGCATGCAAGGCGTCGTTTTGGCGAGCGGCGAGATCGAGGTGTGCCTCGGTCAGTTCGCGCGACGATACGTCGCCCGACCGAAGTCGATCGGCCATCTCATGGGCGCGGAGCCGCGTGAGGTGGGTCACTCGCCCCCGAGGATCGGCGGGACGACGATGAACGACCCGTCGTTGTCCGGAGCGTTACGCAGCACGGCCTCGACCGGGAGCGACGGACGCACCGTGTCCTCGCGCAGGATGTTCTCGAGCTCGATGGTCTGCGCGGTCGGGGCGATGTGGTCGGTCGGGACGGACGCGAGGATCGCGTACTGATCGAGGATGTGGTTGAGCTGCCCCTCGAGGCGTGCGAGCTCGTCCTCGGACAGGCCGAGACGGGCAAGGTAGGCGACGTGTTCGACATCCGCGCGCGAGAGGGTGGCCATCGCCCGATGATAGCCGCGTGCCGATGACAGCGCGCCTCCGCCCGATGACGCTCGACGACATCGACCCGGCCGTCACCGCGATCCTCGCCGACGACTGGGGGGATCGACGTGCCTGGTTCGAGTTCACGCTCCGGAACGACGCCTGTCATCCGATCGTGGCCGACATCGACGGGGAAGTCGTCGGAACGGGCGTCGCGACGGTGAACGGCCCCGTGGCGTGGGTCGGCACGATCTGGGTCGCACGTGATCACCGGCGTCGCGGTCTCGGCCGGGCGCTGACGGACGCCGTCGTCGACATCGCGACAGAAAAGGGGGCGCGGACCCTGCTGCTCGTCGCCACGGATCGTGGACGGCCGCTGTACGAGGGGTCCGGGTTCGAGGTGCAGACGTGGTACCGCACGTTCGAGGCGCCCGGGCTCCACGACGCTGACACCGCGACCGCCACGGGTATCCGGGCGTTCCGTCCGGCCGACATCGACGCCATCTCCGAGCTCGACCGCGTCGCGACGGGTGAGGACCGTCGGTCTGTCCTCGAGGAGCTCGTGACACCCGCCGGAACGCGCGTCCTCGACACCGGTCGTGGCGAGCTCGCCGGCTTCGTCATCCGGGCGCCCTGGGGTGGCGGAGCGACAGTCGCCCCGCGGGTCG
>JBKPMM010000060.1:0-17761 GCA_046732155.1 Chloroflexota bacterium
ATGGCAGGAGCACGACGCTCGCCGCGGTGAGGATCCGGAACGAGTCGTTCAGCTGGTGTGAGAGCACCGACTCGTTCGACGACTCGAGGCCCTCGATGACCTCCTTGTAGTTCTCGAGCGTGTCCCAGATCCGCTCGGCCGCGTCCGAGATATCGTCGAAATAGATCTCGAGCTCTTCCTGGAGATAGCGCTGCTTCGTCCGCTCGAGATCGCGCAGCACCGCTCGCTGCGGCCGGACGATCTTGCGGAAGTTGATGATCTCCTGCTTCGTGTCCGAGATGTCGCGGACGATCTCCGACGAGCGGCCCTCGAAGATGTCGTCCTCGAGTCGCTCGAGCTTGAGCGCCGTCTTGCGCAGCATCGGGAACGACGCATCCACCCCGGTGTCGACGATCTTGTAGAGCAGGTAACCGGTGCCCTTCGAGAAGACCTCCTCGCGTAGATCGTCCTTCTCGCGATACCGCTCGAACATCGCCGACAGTGGCGGTAGCGGCATGTTCGGCAGCGTAACGAGGTAATCGGGCCCCATGAAGAGGTCGAGCTCGGCCGTGAGGATGCGGCTCGTGTCCTTGTCGAACAGTGGGAAGTG
The DNA here is from genome assembly GCA_046732155.1 of Chloroflexota bacterium. GTDB lineage: Bacteria > Chloroflexota > Limnocylindria > Limnocylindrales > CSP1-4 > SPCO01. The sequence goes on from JBKPMM010000060.1 coordinate 590, forward strand.
CAGCACGATGAAGACGTAGTCGTCGTACTGGTCGAGCTTCGGGCGCTGGTTGCGCGAGAAGACGTCCTCGTAGTCGAGCGGGTGGAAATCGAAGTGCTCTTCCAGCCAATCCCGGTCGGCGGTGCGCGGCGACTCGATGTGGATCCAGCGGATGCCCGCCGCCTCGATGATCTCGGGGTCCGCGACCGCCTCGGGCAGCACGATGTCGGCCTCGCCGACCATGCGTCGACGCGGGCGCGGCAGCGGACGAGCGAAGGGCAGGTTGGGCACGGCGGAATGGTACGGCACAGGGTGTGGTGACCGGACGCATCACGGAGGGTCTCGCCGATCGCGTAGAGGCACGATTCGCGGAACGCACGAGGCGTATCGGAAGGTGGCTGGACGAGCATCCGTGGTTCGGCCCGGGACTCGCGGCGCTGACGTGGCTGGTGATCGTCCTGTTGTCGTCGCCATGGGGTCGCCTGTGGGGCACCGGCCAGGACGCGTACTGCTACTGGTTCCCCTCGCTCGACGATCCGTACGCGCGATCAGACTGGACCGACCCGATCGCGTACGTCTACTCGCCCGCCTTCCTGCAGGTCCTCCAACCGATCCGCATCCTGCCGTGGCAGGCCTTCATGGCGGCCTGGACGTTGATCCTCCTCGGCGCGCTCGTGGTCCTGACCGGGCGGCGCTGGCTCGCGGTCGGCGTGGTCCTCGCGCTGATGGAGCTGGCCGGCGGGAACATCCATCTGCTGCTCGCCGCGGCGATCGTGCTGGGGTTCCGCTGGCCGTGGACGTGGTCGCTCGTCCTCCTGACGAAGATCACGCCCGGCATCGGGCTGCTCTGGTTCGTGGTCCGCCAGGAGTGGCGGAACCTCGCGATCGCCCTCGCCGGGACCGCGGCGATCGTGGCTGTCTCGTTCGTGTTGATGCCCGCCGCGTGGTTCGGCTGGGCCGAGGTCCTGAGTCGGGTAGCGGGGCGCGACGGGACGTGGGCGGCCGTGCCGATCCCGTTCGTCGTTCGCTTCCCGGTGGCCGTCGCCGTCGTGGTGTGGGGCGCTTGGACCGGTCGCCGCTGGACGGTGCCGGTCGCCGGGATGCTCGCCTTGCCAGCACTGTGGTACGGCGGGCTATCGATGTTGTTGGCGGTCATCGCGGTCCGCGAGAACGTGGCTCCTGCGCCACCGCTCCCGGGCCGGCTCGGTAAGCGGTCGGGGCAGCTCGCATCGACGTCGTAGCGCATGGAGTGATCCGTTCCGCCGCCATCGGCGTACAGAAAGGCGAGAGCTCGCCATCCCATGCGCCGACGTCCTCCTGGGGGGAGGTCGTCGGCGCCTCCGTTTCTGGCGAGGTGCCTAGGACGCGCCCCCGGCGATCTGCCGGCTATGTGGCGGTCGACGTCGTCGAGGTAGCCCGAGAGCCGCGAGACGCGCGTGTCGCGATCAATATCGCGCCGGTGAAGAACACGGCCGACCCGAGCAGGAATGGCCCCGGGATGCCACCGACGACCACGACGACGGCACCGAGCGCCGGGCCGATGATGCCAGCGGCATAGAGGGGCAGGTACACGAGGTTCAGGGTCGACGAGCGTCGGTCGGCGGGAACCTCGGTCGAGAGCAGGCCGAATACCATCGCGCTGACCGTCGCGGTCGCGGCTGCCATCCCGACGGCGAGTGCGGCGAGGGTCCCGACCGTCGGCACGAACGGCATCAGCGCGAGGACTGTCCCGCCGAGCGCGAGCGCACCGACCAATACGTGGCGGAACCCGAACCGGTCGCCCAGCCAGCCGCCGAGCGGCGCCATCAGGCCGCCGACCAATGCCGCCGTCCCCATCACGAGGCCGATCGCCGACGCGAGCCCGGCGCCCGTGCCGGCGACGCCCTCGACGACGATCGGCACGTACGGGCGGCTCATCTGGTTGGCCAGGAAGGACACGCCGAAGATCAGGAAGATGCGGCGAACCGCAGGATCGCTGAGCACGCTCCGGACCGCGCCGAACGCGAGCGTCAACACGCGACCTTCGGGCACGACCGAGGGCCGGATCTCGCGTGAGCCGAAGGTCACCAGCAGCGCGGTCCCGATCGAAAGCGCGGCCGACAGCCAGAAGACCATCGGGAGTGACCAGCCGAACCCGTCGATCAGCACGCCTGCCAGCGCGGGACCGGACGCCATACCGACGGCCGTGGACGACCCGAAGATCCCCATCACGGTCCCGAGCCGCGCGCGTGGCGTCACGTCACGGATGCCGGCAAGCATCACGCCTGTGTTCCCCAACTGGAACCCGATGAGCAGCATGCTCACGGCGAGCTGCCACGGTTCCGTCGACAACGCGACGCCCGCGAAGACGACGGCCTCGATCAGGGCGCTCCTGACGATGACGGCTTTGCGGCTGTACTTGTCGGCCCATACACCCCACAACGGGACGAGGGGCATGCCCACGACGAAGATCAGCGCGGAAAAGAGGCCGACGAACGCGAGCCGCTCGTCCTGGGGCACTCCCATCTGGCGCAGGTAGCTTGGGACGAGCGCGAAGATCTGGCTGACCCCGAGTCCTTCGACCATCGACGTCAGCCAGAAGACCGCGAGCAGGCGCCGCCAGTCCTGGGTCGGCCCAGCCGCGGGGCGCGCGTCGACCGGTCGTTGATCGAGGGAAGCCGTGGTCACGCGGCGCAGCCTAGCGAGCGAGGAGCGAGGCCGCTGTCCAGCGGGTGCACGGCCGGGGCGCGATGGCGCGGCACACACGAAAGCGCCCGAAGGAACTGGTGGGAGGACCGCTAGCCGTCTCACGGCGGCTCCGAACAAGTCCGGAGTCACTGCGCTCCGTCCGAGACCCTCGCTCGCCGGCCTTGCGGCCGTCGAACCCGGTTCCCGGGACCGCTCCGTGGATCACTCCCCGGTTCGGTCTGGCGGTTCGCACCTGCCCCTTCGGGCAAGACGAAATGTACCGGCGGGGCCACATCGGCCACAACGGCCTTATCCACGAAGTTGCGGGGAAACGCGCCGGGCTTATCCCCGACTTTCACACGTATGTGGACGAGATGTGGATGGTCCCCGCTGCGATGTCCCTGCAACATCCGCGCTGACGTGGTGGGCGTAGATTTCGATGGGAGGTAGCAGGGTGGCACGCTTCCTGGCGCGACTGGTCACCATGAACGACCGGTGGGCAAAGCCCTTCGGCGGTTTCAACGAACGATGGACGCGGGCGCTCTTCCGCGCGATCACCCCGATCCGCGATCTGCTCCAGGGTCGTTGGTTGGGCCACCCGCTCCATGCCGCGATCACGGACATCCCCATCGGACTCCTGCTCGGCTCCGTGGTCCTCGACCTGATCAGTCAACCCACGGCAGCCGATGTCACGCTCGTCGCGACGATCGTGTTCATGGTCGCGGCCGCAGTGTCCGGCCTCGCGGATTACAGCGAGACCGACGGGCTGGCACTCACGCGCGCGACGCTCCACGCGACGCTGATGACGGTCGCCTTGCTCGTCCTGATCGTGTCCGCCGTGCTTCGCGCCGGTGCGCCCGCCGACAGGACCGTCCCGATCGCGCTGTCGGTCATCGGGTTCCTGATCGTGACCGCAGGTGCCTTCGTCGGGGGCGACGTCGTCTACGTGGCAGGTAACATGGTCAGCCGGCACGCGTTCCGTGCGGCCGGGACCAAGTGGATCCGCCTCGATACGGGGACCGTCGCAGATCTCGCGCTCCTGCCCGAGGCTGCGCCGACCAAGATGCGCGCCGGCAGCAACGACCTGGTCGTCGTCCGAGTCGGTGACACCGTCCACGCCATGCATGACGTGTGTGCCCACGCGGGCGGACCGCTCCACGAAGGCCGCGTCATCGACGGCTGCATCGAGTGTCCCTGGCACGCGTCGCGGTTCCGCGTGACGGACGGTCTCGCGAAGCAGGGCCCGACCGTCTACGACCAGCCGGCATACGAGATCCGCGCCGCCGAAGCGGGGGGATACGAAGTTCGGCGGATCGCGACCCGCTGAGCTCGACCCGCGGCATCATCGCGGAGTGGCACTGATCGTCCTACCCGATCCGAGTCTCGTCGTGCTCATCGGCGCCGCCGGTGCCGGCAAGTCGACCCTCGCGGCTCGCCTGTTCGAGCCCGCCGAGATCGTGTCGTCCGACGCGCTGCGGGCGCTGATCTCTGGCGATGAGGCGGACCAGCGCGTCTCAGGCGTCGCGTTCCGGATCCTGCATCGGACGGTCGGTCGACGACTCGCGGCTCGCCAGCTCACGGTCGTCGATGCGACGAACACCGAACCGGCGGTCCGGCGCCCGCTCGTCGCGCGGGCCGATGCGGCGGGGATCCCGGTCACCGCGATCGTGCTCGATATCGACCCGGCGACGGTGAAGCGACAGAACACAAGACGAACGCGGGTCGTCAGCGACGAGGTCATCGAGCGCCATCTCGCGGCGGTCCGGCGGACCGTCGATGCCGACGTCCTCGCAGTCGAGGGCTTCGACCAGGTCATCGTCGTCCGGACGCCGTACGACGCCCTCGCGCTCACGATGGAGCGCGGACCTACCCTCCGCCGACGCTGATCAAGGCGATAGCCGCCGCCGCGAGCGCGATGCCGACGGTGTGGTCGCGCGTGATCGGCTCGCGCAGGAACGCCGTGGCGAGGATCACCGTCGCGACCGGGTACATCGCCGACAGGACCGAGGCGATCGCGAGCTGGCCGGTCTGGACGGCCGCGAGGTACAGCGCGTTGCCGACCGTGTCGAGCAGCCCGATGAGGATGAGCGGCAGCACGAGGCGACCCGGTCGCCAAGCCGCGCGGGTCGCGATGACGATCAGGCCGACGAGCAGACCCTGGACGAGGCGGATCGTCGTGAGGTCGGCGAACAGGTCACCGGGCGAGAGCTGGGAGATCGCCACACCGAACAACCCGATCGCCGTGCCACCGACCAGCGCCTCGGTCAGTCCGTCCCGGCCACCTGTCTCATCGGCGACCCGTGACACGAGCACGACGGCGACGATGGCGAGCACGATCCCGACGATCACGAGTGGTGGCGGCACGCCCTGGATGACGAAGCCAGCGATGACCGGGATGACGGCCGCGAGGACGCCGGTGATCGGCGCGACGATCCCCATCCGGCCGATCGCGAGACCGCGGTACAGCATCGTGATCCCCAACCCACCGACGAGCCCGGCCGCGATGCAGACGAGCAGGTCCTTCCCCGTCGGGAACGACTCGCCGAGGATCAGCGCCAGTGCAAGGCACAGCGCGCCACCCGCCGCCTGCGAGACGAGGACCACGCCGTAGACCGGCACGCGTCGGCTCGCGAGACCGCCGCCGAAATCGCCAGCACCCCACGCGACCGCGGCAGCGAGTCCGAAGATGACGGTCACGGCCCCCGGCGGGAGCCCCTCGATCAGGCGCCCACTCCGGTGACCGCCTCCACGGGGCGGAGTGCCGGGTCCTCGACCCCTTCATCGACCGTTGCGGGTCCGGGCAACTCGACGACGGCGTGGGCGGCCGCGTCGTAGCGATCGGAGGTCGTGAGGTAGATGATCTGGAAGTCGTCGGCGACCCGCTTGAGCAGCGCGAGGGCGCGGGTCGCCCGCTCGTCATCGAGCGTCACGAACGGATCGTCGAACACCAGTGGCGGCCGGCGATCCCCGGTGACGAGACGGACGAGCCCGAGGCGGGCAGTGAGATAGACGAGGTCGAGCGTGCCCTGACTGAGGGTCGACACCGGCACCCAGTCACCCCGTTCGGGCGCGTGGATCTCGATGTCGAGTGTCTTGTCGTCGACCCGGACACGCCGGTAGCGGCCGCCGGTCACCGTCGATACGTCGCGGTTCATGTGGCCTTCGAGGTAGCGCGTCGCGGTCTTCATCGTGGCCGTTTCCGCACGTTCGATGGTGGCGAGCGTCGCGGCCAGGACACGGTGGCGACGCTGCAGGAGCGCAAGCTGCTCGCGCCATACGGCGAGGTGCTCAGCTTCTGACGCGACCTGCTCGGCATCGACGGTATTCGCCTCGACACGCGCCCGTGCGTTCGCCTCATCGTCGCGCGCGCGATCGAGCGCGCCCTCCTGGTCACGCACCTCGACCTCGAGCCGCTCGCGGGCCCGCGGCTCCTTCGCGATCGGCCCGAGCGCCTCGAGCGCGTTCGTCTTCTGTTCGATCTCGAGCGCCGCCGTGTCGCGCGACTTGGGCAGCGTCTCGCGCGGTTCCTTGCCGACCAACCCGTCGAGCTGTGCCGACAGCTGGTCCATCCGCCCGACGTGAGCCTCCTCGCGGGCGAGCAGATCCTCGGCGGCAGCGAGGTCGTCGAGCCCGAGCGTGCCGAGCTGCTGTGCCATGTCCGCCTCGGCCTGACGCAGCTCGGCTTCCATCTCAGAGCGGCCACGCAACCGTCGGTCGATCTCGACGTCGCGAAGCTCCTCGCGCATGCGCGAACCGCGCCGGAGATACACGGCGACGCCGCTGAGGATCGCACCGATGAGCGCGATCGCGACCCCGATGAACAGCGGCACCGTGCCCAAGTCGAGGATGTTCAGGAGATCGAGGACGAAGCCGCCACCGGCGATGATCAGACCGACCACGACGGCGATCAGACCGAGGCGGGAGATCGGGCGCCATGTCGGCTCGGGGGCGACATCGAACCGGACGTCGATCTCGCCCGCGAGCGCCGCGTTGAGCTCGCGGATGCGCGTGTCAAGCACCCGAAGGCGCTCGACCGCCTGACGGACGACCGGGAGCGGGTTCGGCGATGGGTGGGATTGCGCAAGCTCGTCGAGCTCCGTCGACACCTCGACGGCCTCGCGGAAGCGCTCGTAGCGCTCGCGCGCTGCCGTCCGCTCCGCGTCGAGGCGCTCCGCCTGGCGCGCCTTCTCGAGCATCGCGCGCTTCTCGGCGAGCGCTCGGTCCGCCTCGAACCGACGTTCCCGCGCCCCCGAGAGCGCATCACGGTCGCGCTCGAGCTGCTGGAGCGCCGCCTCACCCTTCTCGACGCTGGCCGCCGTCTGCGCGACGGTCGTCTCGGCGACCTTGAGACGGCCCGGGTTCTTGTCGCCCTTGGTCGTCAGATCGAAGATCGCCCGCTCGAGCCGCTTCTTGGCGCGGCCGGTGCCGCGGTCGGCACCACTGATGCTCGCCTGGAGACGGTCTCGGAGTGCGGTCTCGTCGCGGGCGAGGTCGCTGAGCTCGTGATGGCGCACCGACGCGGTCGAGCGGAAGAACGACTCGGTAGGAATGCCCGACAACTCGGCGAGGAGCTGGTCGGCAAGGGCCGGATCGTTGACGCGCCGGCCGTCATACACGAGGTCGACGGTCCCCTTTTGACCGCCGAAGAGCTTCTCGACAGAGCCCGTCGCGAGGCGTCCGTCCTCCTCATCCTGTTCGAATTCGATCGCGACCCACGGTCGTGCGTCAGGGCTGGCGTCCCACGGCCGAAGCGACTCGAGATCGGCGGCGGTGCTCGTGACGCGACGCGTCAGGGCGAGTTCGATGGCCCGCTGGATGGTGCTCTTGCCCGCTTCATTCGGCCCGCGGACGACTGTGACGCCCGGCGCCAGATCGATGTCGAGCTCCCGGTACCGACGCAGGTCGCGGACCTGGAGCCGCCGGATCCTCACAGCGAGACCTCGTGCCCGGCGAGGAGCAGCCGACCGAGTCGGAGGGCGTCACGCAATTCCGCTGCTTCGGCTGCGGGGTCGCCGACCCCGTCATCCGACGGCGTCGCCTCGAGCTCCGCGATGCGGGCCTCGAGATCGCGGATGAACGCTCCCGCGATCGTCTCCGAAGATGGCAGCGCGCCTTCGGTGAGCGCCGGCAGGCTCACGTCCCGGACACGAACCTTCAGGAATGACGGTGCCAGCGTCGACTCGATCTCGTCCGGCTGGAGGTCGAGCTCGTCGGGCCGGACGCCGACGATGCGGACGTCCAGGACGAGGTCGGGGTCGCCCTTGCGGACGAGGCTCTCGATGAGTGCGGCCTGGGTCGTGACACCCGCGGCGTCCAGGTCGAGCTTCTCGAAGCGCGTCTTCCCGACCGGACGCTCCGTCACCGTCACGCTCCGACCCGTCCCCGTTTCCTGGAGCTCGACGAGGAGCACCTTGCCGGCCCGGTCCTGATCGATCGCGACCGGTTCGGGTGCGCCAGCGTAGGCATAGGTGACGCCGCCCGCCTTGGCCTGCTGCATCGAATGCCAGTGACCGAGCGCGAGGTAGTCCAGCCCGCTCGCGCCGATCTCGTCGGTCGTGATGACGACGTCGTCGCGGTCGGTCTTGCCGGGGATGGCTATGGCGCCGTGGACGATCCCGACGTGCCACGTCGCGCGGCCCTTCTGGCCGGCCACATCGATGTCCTGCATCGGGCTGTGGGGGGCCTTCTTGGTCGGGAAGACCGGGCCGTGGACGACGACGTCGCACGCCCCGATGTGGATCCCGCGGCGAGCCGACGTCAGGACGGTCACCCAGTCGTCGTCGGGTGTGCTGCCGGCCAGCGACTTCAGGTCGTACGCGCGATAGATCGATGACCGATCGTAGGCGTCATGGGTCCCGGGCAGGATCACGGTACGGATCTTCGCCGCGACGAGCCGCTTCAGCTGTGCCGCTACCCGCTCGACCGAGCGACGTGGCTGGACGTTGCTGTCGAAGAGGTCGCCGGCGACCAGGACGAGGTCGACCTTCTCCGCGATCGCAAGATCGATCGTGGCGACGAAGGCGGCGAACTGGCGCTCTCGTTGGGCACTCGCCTGCTCGCCGAGGTCGTCATGGCGGGCGCCGAGGTGGACGTCCGCGGTGTGGATGATGCGTAGCATCCGCTCGGATCTTGCCTCTTCGTGTGGTGACGGTCGGGCGATCTCGGTCCGGGTGCTCCACTCTGGGTATGGCGCGAGCGAGGCGCCCCCATGACTCCCCGCTCGCCGACCCGGATGCTCGCGGGCCATTGTGACAGGTACGTTGTCACGCTCGCCAGCCCCGGTGGAAGCATGCGATCGGCCGGCGTCGGTCCTGCCCTGCGAAGGCGCGTCGGAAGCGTCTGGCGGACCCGCGAGAACCGTTCGAGATGCCCGGTGATGGTCCTGCTCGGGGCGTGCGATGTCCGATTCGAAGACCCGTTGTATCCTGCGCCGCACTAACGAACCGGTGCGCCCGCAGCAGGGACTCCACATCGGCACCTGGGTCGCTGGGGCCCGGCTTCTTGCGCCAGACCTCGCGCTTTCTCGACTGCCGATGCGGCCGCCCTCCGCAGGCGTACCACGCGACCAACGCGCCCCGGAGGAGCACCGTGACCTACGCTGATCGGACGATCACCTGCGTCGACTGTGGAGTCGACTTCATCCACTCCGCGGCCGATCAGGAGTACTACGCGCAGAAGGGTTTTGCATCGGATCCCAAGCGCTGCACCAGCTGCAGAGCCAGTCGCCGCGCCGCCCGTGACGGCGGCTACGACGTCCAGGACATCGGTGGTCCTCGCGGCTACGAGCGCACCGTCGACCGGCCTGACCGCGAGTATTTCGCCGTCGTGTGCTCGTCCTGCGGCAACCAGGCCCAGGTGCCGTTCCGGCCCCGGATGGACCGGCCGGTCTACTGCTCCGATTGCTTCCGGACGATCCGCCCCGACTGACCCGGCCCCGCAACCCGTCATAGCTCACGAGCCGGCGCTTCCGCGCCGGCTCGACCGTTTCCTAGACTCGGAATACCTCGCCGGCGCGGAAGCGTTCCCGCCTCCGGCCGCGCCACACCGTGACGCGCGACTCGCCGTGGACCTGCCAGCCGCCGTCATGCCCGACGACCGCGGTGTCCTCGTCGATCCCGAGGACGGCGCATCCGCGCGGCGCCTGGAAGGCGATCAGCGCCGACAACGGCTCCGGCCATGCGTCGTAATGCGGGACGACCGACAGCCCGTCGGCGAACCCAAGGCCGTTGCACCACCGGAGCGGGAACGGCATCAGCTTCATGCGGAAATCGAATGCATGCGAAGCCAGCGCCATCGCTCCGGCCGAACAACCGACGAGCGCCGCCCCACGGTCGTGCGCATCCATCAGTGCCTGCCCGAGGGCTGTTCCGGCCAAAGCCCCGATCAGGTGCGCTGGCTTGCCACCGGACAGGTAGACGAGGTCTGCCTCGCCCACGGCCTGTGCGGCGGCAGGATCATCGGCGCCCGCCTTGTCGCGGACGAGGACCGGCTCGACCTCGGCCCCGAGTGCGGCGAAATGGGAAACGCCCATCGCCGCCCAGCGCTGGAACACGACCTCCCCGTCGGGATACGAGGCAGTCGGCAGGATGGCCACGCGCGGCCGTGTCCGACCGGTCGCAGCGAGCAGGCTCGCGTCGAACTCGGACATCGTCGGCAGGAACTCACCGGCACCTACGAGTGCCACTGGCCCGGGCATAGCGCGGAGAGTCTATCTGCGACACTGCCGCGATGACGTCGCGTCAGCGCTGGACCCTCGTCGCGACGATCATCGGGTCGGGCGCGGTCTTCCTCGACGGTACGGTCGTCAACGCGGCGTTGCCTCGGATCGGGCGCGAATTGCCCGCGACCTTCGTCGGTGTCCTCGAAGGCCAGACGTACGTCATCAGCGGCTATCTGGCGGTCCTCGCCGCGCTGCTGATCCTCGCCGGAGCGCTGTCCGACCACTACGGTCGACGGCGCGTCTACGCGATCGGCCTTGTCGGTTTCGCCCTCACGTCCGGCCTCTGCGGTCTGGCGCCGACCCTGGAGTTCCTCGTCATCGCGCGGCTCCTGCAGGGCGCCGCCGGAGCGCTCATGGTGCCGGGCGCCCTGTCGATCATCACCCAGACGTTCCCCGGGCCCCAGCGCGGCCGGGCATTCGGGCTCTGGACCTCGGCGACGTCGGCGCTGTCGCTCGTCGGTCCGCTGCTCGGAGGTCTGCTCGTCGACACGATCGGGTGGCGGATCGCCTTCCTCATCAACGTGCCGATCCTCGCGGTCGCGTTGACGATCACGCTTCGCCATATCGCCGAGAGCCGCGACGACTCCGCACGCCGGTTCGACTGGCTCGGTGCGCTGGTCGCGGCGCTTGCCGTCGGTGGCCTTTCGTTCGGCGTGATCCGCGGCGGCGAGCACGAGTGGCAGGACCCGGTCGCGTGGGCGTCGATCGCGGTGGGCCTGACCGCGCTGATCGCGTTCCCGTTCCTGATGGCGCGCCGCCGCGACCCCCTCGTCCCACTCGGCCTGTTCCGGTCGAGGGTGTTCACGACGATCAATCTGATGACGTTCTTCGTGTGGGGCGGGATCTACGTCATGCTCAGCTACCTCAGCATCACCCTGCAGGGCGCCCTCGGGTATACGGCGCTGGCCGCCGGGTTCTCCGTGATTCCCTTCAGCATCTGCCTGATCACGCTGTCGCCGCGGATCGGCACGCTGGCTGGTCGCGTCGGAGCCCGGCGCTTCCTGACCCTCGGCCCGACGCTGATGACCGCCGGGCTGCTGTGGTTCACGCGGCTGCCCGAGACATCGCCGTCGTGGCATGCCTCGGTCGGGACCCCCACGAGCCTCATCCCACCGCCCGCGTTCTTCATCGACGTCCTGCCGGCCGTCCTCCTCTTCGGGCTCGGCGTCGCGAACGTCGTCGCGCCGCTCACCAACACGCTCATGGGGTCGATCCCGGAGCGCTTCTCAGGGCTCGGATCGGCGATCAACAACGCGATCGCCCGGGTCGGCCAGCCGTTGCTCGGCGCGCTGATCTTCGTCGCGGTGAGCGGCACGTTCTACGCCACGCTGGCGACCCTCGCGCCGGATCTCGACACGACATCCGCCGCCGTCCGAAGCGGGTTCCCGCCGCTCAACCCGCCGCGGGTCGCCGCCACGCCGGACCAGATCGAGGCGGCCGCCCATGCATCGATCGCGGCGTTCCACCAGGCGATGGGGGTGGCTGCCGGCCTTGTCGCGGTCGGCGGCGTCGTGGCGTGGTTCGGGCTGCGGGAGCCAGCCCGCCAGCCGACGCAGGAGGTGGTCACGACGTGACGACGCGCGACTGGGACGCCCGGACGTACGACCGCGTCGCCGACCCGATGACGCGCTGGGGTCTCGACGTGCTCCAACGCCTCGCGCTCACCGGCGACGAGCGCGTGATGGATGCCGGCTGCGGCACGGGGCGCGTCACGGAGCAGCTCGCAGAGCGGCTGCCCGATGGTCACGTGATCGCCCTCGACGGGTCGCCCGCGATGGTCGACGCGGCCAGGTTCCGACTCGCGCGGTTCGGTGACCGCATCGACTACGTCGTCGCCGACCTGGGTCAGCCGCTCCCGATCGATGGCTACGTCGACGCCGTCCTGTCCACGGCGACGTTCCACTGGGTCCCCGACCACGACGCGCTGTTTCGCAACCTCGCCTCGGTGACGAGACCCGGGGGCTGGCTCGTCGCCCAGTGCGGCGGGTTCGGCAACATCAGCCGGATCAAGCGCGCCGTCGCGGGCGTCGGCGACGGCTGGCTCGGGCCGGCGCATTACGAAACGCCGGAGGCCACCGAGCGGCGGCTCGTCGCGGCCGGGTACGTCGACATCGCGTGTTGGCTCACCGAGGAGCCGACCCGGTTCGAACCGGGCGGGCCGTTCGAGGCGTATCTGCGAACGGTCGCCCTCGGCCCGCAGGTCGAGCGTCTCCCCGACGGCGAACGGGAGGCCTTCATCCATGAGGTCGCCGAACGCATCGGCGAACCGCTGGTCGACTACGTCCGGCTCAACATCACCGCGCGCCGAGCGGGTGCCGCCTCGGGTGAGGTGCCTTAGCGCTCGACGCGGAACGGTCCGCCATGTCCCGGGATGACCACGTCAGCGACCGTGAGGACCCGCGCACGACCCGCATCGATCGCATCCTGGTCGTCCGCGTAGGGGTCGATCTCGGGACCCCGGTCGGCATGCCACCACAGGTGGGTCATCGCATAGACGCCGTCGTCCGCATGGACGATCAGCGAGGCGTCCTCGTTCGTGTGGCCAGGCGTCAGCCACAGCTCGGCGTTCGGGGACAGGTGGTAGCCGTCGCCTGGCATGTCGAGCCACTGATCGCCGATATAGCGAGCCCAGAAGTCGACGACCTCGGCGTTCGGGAACAGGGCGATGTTGATGGTGTGGTCGGGATGGTGGTGACTGAGGAAGACGTGGGTGACGGCCTCCGGCTCGACGCCGAGCGCACGCAACGGGTCGAGGATCAACGATCGACTCCGGACCATGCCTGGGTCGGCGACGATCAGCGCGTCGCCGTCACGGACGAGCACGACCGATGACGCAGTGCCTTCGCCGGTGTAGCCGGCGTGGAGGAGGTCGACGTTGGTCATGGGCGCATCGTAGGCCCGCGGTGCCCGACGGTGCGGGCTCGGCGCGTCCTTCGCGCCGGGTCACTCCCCGGCGAAGTGCAGCCAGCCCGCGGGTGCGGCATCAAGCAGCGAGCGGGCGAGCGCCGGATCGGACGCGAGGCGCCAGTCGATGACGCGGCCGACCTCAGACTCCTCCTTGCGCCACTCGAACCAATTGAGCATCCCGATACGTGGGAACTCGGTGCGCGTCGCGTCGCTATAGACCTGGTCGAACCAGGCCGTCTTGAGCGCCTTCTCCGAGGGTCCGGAACTGGCCGACGGGTCGTACAGGATCGCCGTCTCGATGATCGCGAGCGGCTTGTCGTGCCCGTCGGCATAGACCTTGTAGAGATCGGGGATCGTCGCGGCGCGCTCGTGCTGCCCGGTGTCGACGCCACGGATCAGCTTCTCGAACGTGCCGGGTCGAGGTAGCTCGTTCTCACCCCAAGGATAGGCGAGGCCCCAGTGGTACAGGCTCACGCCGATCCAGTCGACGGCATCGTCGCCCGGGTAGTACGGCGCGTAGGGGTCGTCCTTGGCGTCGAGCGCGCCGTCGCCGTTCGTGTCGAGCGCTTTGGCCTCCTTGGACCCGGCCCTCGCCGTGTATCTGCCTCCGATGAATGGATAGCCGCCGCCTTGATTCGGCGCCCAGATCATGGCCGTGCTCGGCGAACGCTCATGGACCGCGGCGGAGACCCTCTGGAACACTTTGACGTAGGCGTCAGGCTGCTGCGACCACGGATACCAGGAACCGTTCATCTCGTGGGCGAAGCGCACGAACGTCGGCACGCCGTGCTCGGACCATGCGCGCGCGAGGAGATCGCCCAGATCGGCGGCCGCCTCATCGGTGACGGCGGGGAGGCCGTCGTGCGGTTCCAGGGTGAGCAGTGCCATCCCGCCGACGCCCGCGACCTGCTCGATGAATGTCTCGACGTCCGCGCGTGTCGCGTCGTCCATCGGGAAGTTCGCGAACTGGACCCACACGGCAGGTGTATGGCCGAACGCGTCACTCGCGTGCTGCGCGGTCTCGTTCCCCCAGTCCAGGTTCAGACCGAAGTAGGCGCCGCTCGCCGGCTGCAGTCGGGCGTCTCCCGGTGCCGCCGTGGGCGCAGGCCCGAACGAGGGTTGCGGCGACGCTACGGCAGATGCCGAGGCGGCGGGGGGCGCGGACGGGAAGGTCGAGGGCGCGCCCGAACTCGCACTGCATGCGACGACCGAACAGGCCGCGAGCACGACGAGGACGACGCGTGAGAAGCGATGCACGTCGCGATGCTCACCGAGAGGTGCGTCCTCGCACCACCGCCCATTGGTCCCGGTGAAAAGGGTAGGACGCGTCGCGTGCTGCGAGATGGCCAGCTGAGCCGCCCATATCGCTGCGACACTGCCCGGCCATGACGACCGACGAGCCAGCCGACCTTGTCCTGCGCGGTGGCCGCATCGCGACGATGGATCCAGCACGGTCCTGGGCCACGGCCCTCGCCGTCCGAGGGGAACGGATCGTGGCTGTCGGCCCCGACGCCGATGTCGCGGCCCTGATCGGACCAGGAACCCGGGTCATCGAACTCCGCGGCCGCACCGTGACCCCGGGTTTCCAGGACGCGCACGTCCATCCGGTCCACGGGGGGCTGTCGATGCTGCGTTGCGACCTCCACGCCGACGAGCAGTCAGGGCCGCAGCTCGACGTGATCGAGGCGTACGCACGATCGCACCCCAACGAGACATGGATCCGCGGCGGTGGCTGGTACATGGCCGCCTTCGAAGGCGGGACCCCGCGCCGCGAGGAGCTCGATCGGGTCGTGCCGGACCGGCCTGCGTTCCTGACCAATCGCGATGGTCATGGCGCCTGGGTCAATTCGAAGGCGCTCGAGCTGGCCGGGATCACTGCGGACACGCCGGATCCCAGCGACGGCAGGATCGAACGAGACCCCGACGGCACGCCATCGGGGACGCTGCACGAGGGCGCGATGGCGCTCGTCACGCGGCTGCTGCCTGACGACACGCCGGCGGAGCTCGAGGAGGCCCTTCGCCTCGGCCAGCGGTATCTGCACGGCTTCGGGATCACCGCCTGGCAGGACGCGATCGTCGAACCGGACGCCGAGGAGCGGGCCTACGTCGCGCTCGCATCGCATGGCGAGCTGACCGGTCGAGTCGTCGGCGCCATGTGGTGGGAGCGGTCCCGTGGCGGCGAACAGATCGAGGAGTTCGTCGAGCGCCGGAAGGCGACCTCGATCGGCCGGTACCAGGCGACGAGCGTGAAGCTGATGATGGACGGCGTCCTCGAAAACTTCACGGGCGCGCTACTCGAGCCGTACGAGGACGGCAAGGGCGGGGTCACCGACAACCGCGGCCTCCTCCAGATCGACCCCGATGGCCTGTCCGAGTGGGTACCGACCCTCGACCGGCTCGGGTTCCAACCCCACTTCCACGCGATCGGTGACCGAGCCGTCCGCGCCTCACTCGACGCGGTCGAGGCCGCGCGGCGCGCGAACGGTCCGTCGGATACGCGTCCGCACATCGCCCACATCCAGGTCATCCATCCCGATGACATCCCGCGGTTCCGCCAGCTCGACGTCGCGGCCAACGCCCAACCGCTGTGGGCGGCGCACGACGATCAGCTCGACGTCCTGACCATCCCGTTCCTCGGGGACGAACGCTCGGAGTGGCAGTACCCGTTCCGGTCGCTCCGCGCCGCGGGTGCCGTGCTCGCGATGGGGTCGGACTGGAGCGTGTCGAGCCCGAATCCCATCTGGGAGATGCACCTGGCAGTCGAGCGGAAGGCGCCCGTCCGGTATGCGGGCGATCGGCCAGTGTTCCTGCCCGAGGAGCGTCTCGACCTGATCGATGCGCTCGCGGGATTCACGAACGGGTCGGCGTACGTGAACCACCTCGACGGCGACACGGGCACCATCGAGGTCAGCAAGTTCGCCGATCTCGCCGTGCTCGACCGCGACCTCTTCGACAGAGGAGCCGGCCAGATCGAGGAGGTGCGGGTCGTCGGGACGTTCGTCGGTGGCGTGCCCGTGTTCGAGGACCCCGCGCTCCACAGTTGAGGCGGCGCTCCGGTATGGACGGATGACGATGTCGATTCGGCATCACACGTCGGTATCGACCGAGCAGCAGCCGGGGGATGCTCTGCCTGCGCAGACCGGAATGGATCCGGTGACGCAGAAAGGAGCGAATAGGCATGAACGCACTGGCGATCGGGTACGTGAACGCCCATCTCCAAGAGCTCATCGAGGACTCCGCCAAGCAGCGTCGGGCCAACGTTGACCGGCCGTCGGCCGTTGACCGGATCCGCTCCGCTGCGGCGCGGGCTCGCGCGTCCCTTGCCATGCCGCTGGACAACCGCGGCTGGATGTTCCCGGCGCTCGACGACTCTTCCTACCGGAGCTGAGGCCTCCTCCCTTCAGCTTCGTTCGACCACCTGCGACGACCCCCGTCCCTCCAACGGGGGTCGTCGTCTTCGCGCGCCGTCCGTACGATGGCGCCGTGGAGCCACGGGTCACGCTCGTCACCCTCGGCGTGGACGACCTCTCGAGCGCGGTCGCCTTCTATCGCGATGTCATCGGCTGGACGCCAGCGTCCATCGTGGAGGACGACGTGGCCTTCTTCGACCTCGACGGGTTCATCCTCGCGCTGTGGCGCCGCGTCTCCTTGGCGGCCGACATCGGCGCAGACGCATCGACCGGCGGCGGCTTCGAGGCGGTCGCACTGGCCTACAACGCACGCTCCCACGATGAGGTCGACGCGATCTTCACGACACTCCGCGAGCGCGGAGCGACGATCGTGAAACCGCCCGTCGAGACCGACTGGGGTGGCTACTCCGGGTATTTCGCCGATCCCGACGGGCACCACTGGGAGGTCGCCTGGAACCCGTTCTGGCCGGTGCGCGCCGACGGCAGGAT
>JBKPMM010000061.1:0-27279 GCA_046732155.1 Chloroflexota bacterium
ACTCGATGCGGATCGCTGCTCCCGACCCCGTGACGGCCGAGTATCCCTCGAGGATCCCGACCTCGAGACCGGACGACGCGTCGGTCATCAATCGGGCGCGCCCGAGGACAGGTCCCGCTCGATGCGTCATCGCGTCCGAACCGAGCTCGACCGCGAACTGCTCGATGAACTCGTGGGCGCTCATCGCCGTCCCGTCGGGGTGGCCTGTGGCTGTCGCCGCCAGCGTGATGTTCCGACCGGTGCCGCCACCCCACCACTCCTCGGCAGTTCGGCGCTCTGCGAATGAACCCGGGATCTCCAGTGCCCATCCCTCGTGGCTGATGACGACCGGGTCACGGCGGTACCCGACGGGGGGATCAGGTTCGGGCGTGGTCGAGGCGCGGTTCGCCGCCTGACGGGCCATCGGATCCGCGATCCCGCGGAGCGCGGTCAGCTCAGTCCAGGCATGCCACGGGAAATCAAGGTCCGGGTCGAACGGATACGCCCGCGACAGCAACCGATGCACCTCATCGAAGAGGTCCGCCTCGCCCTCCATCGCCGGCGTCCGCCAGCGCACGTGCAGCCACATCAGCACGAGGGCACGGTTCAGCAGATAGAGGCCGTCGGTAGCGTCTGTCCACCATGGAGTGATGCTCAGGGCCACACGTGGATCGCCGATCGCGGCGTCGAGCCACGCTTCATCGCGCGGCCCGAGGACGGTCGCGAGCGCCGCCTCGGTCGTCACGCCGACGCCGCCAGGCAGCCCGAGCGACACGCCGCGCTCGCCACGCTTGACGCGGGCGCGAGCCCGCGCGAGCTGTGGCCCGAGCCAGCCCAGATACAAGCGTTCGGCGCCCTGACGGTCGGCGAACGCGGTCGCGCCATCACCGTCGGTCCAGTCGATCGAGAGTTCCGCCCCGAGCCTTTCGAGGACGCGGCCGACGAACCGGTGGTAGCCGGGCCCGGCGACGCCGGTCTCCGCGGCGGCAGTGACACGACCCTCGTCGTTCGCCGTCAGGACGAACGCCGGTGCGGCGGGGTGGAGGTCGACACTGAGGGCGGCGTCGCCCTGGGGCGTCGTGTGCTGGTGGGTCGAGCGGACGGCGTCGGGGTACTCGCCGGTGAGCCAGACCGCGGCGTCAGCGAGCAGGCGCTCCCCGTCGGGGACGCGGGGGATCAGGCCGCGCTTCTGCGCGAGGCCACCAAGAGAGATGCCGAGAGCGTCCGCGATGTTCGTCGCCACCGAACGGCGACGATAGCCTTCGGGACCCGTCGCTCGGCCTCGCCGCTTGGTACCAGAACGGCCACACAACGGTCCGTTGCGGCCACGCACCTCCGGCCACTTACCGCCGCGCTGACGGGCCATCGCGCAATCCCGAGTGCGCTGGTCGGGATTGGCCATCCGCGGTACACTCGAGGCTCCCATGGACGACCTGTACCGCGATTACATCCTCGAGCACTACCGGCAGCCCCATAACTTCGGGGTGGTCGAGGATGCCGACGCCAGCTACGAGGGTTCCAACCCCCTGTGCGGCGATCGGATCACGCTGATGCTCGGCGTGAAGGATGGCGTCGTGGATCGGGTCGGCTTCACCGGCCGCGGCTGCGCGATCAGCCAGGCCAGCGCGAGCCTTCTCACCGATGAGATCAAGGGCAAGCGGCTCACGGACGTCGCGTCGTTCCGTGCCGACGACCTGCTCGAGCTGCTTGGTATCGATATCAGCCCTGCCCGGCTCAAGTGCGCGATGCTGAGCCACGACAGCCTCCAGCACGTCCTCGGCGACCTCGGTGTCGCGACCGACGCGCCCGAGGGTGTCGCTCCCCGGGGGACGGGGGCATGAACGGGATCGAGCGCCGCTGCAGGTGTCGCCAGCCGGCCTGAGCCGGCCCGCGTCGCGACCCCCAGCCACCACCGCCCTGGCCGCCGTCGGCGAGCCAGCCCGTCGAACACCGGAGTCGAACCAACCCCATGCCGAAGTCCTACGCCGACCTCCTTCGGGAGGCGCGCAGCCAGATCCGCGAAGTCACCGCCCACGAGGTGGAAGCCCTGCCCGCGGGAGCCGCCACGATCGTCGACGTGCGCGAGGCGTCCGAGTGGGAGCAGGGCTTCATCCCTGGCGCCCAGCACGTCTCGAAGAGCTACATCGAACAGCAGATCGAGGGCGCCGCGCCCGACCGCGACGCCCCGGTGATCCTGTACTGCGCGGGCGGCATCAGGTCGCTCTTCGCCGCCCAGACCCTCGCCGAGATGGGCTACTCCGACGTCGCCAGCATGTCGGGCGGCTTCCAGGCGTGGAAGAGTGCGGGCTTCGATTTCGAGACCCCAGTCGTCCTCAGCCAGGAGCAGAAGCAGCGCTATAGCCGGCACCTGCTCATCCCCGAGGTGGGCTCCGCCGGTCAGAAGAAGCTGCTCGAGTCGAAGGCGCTACTCATCGGTGCCGGAGGACTGGGGAGCCCCGCTGCGCTGTACCTCGCGGCCGCGGGTGTCGGGACCATCGGTCTCGTGGACTTCGACGTGGTCGATATCAGCAACCTGCAGCGCCAGATCATCCATACGACCGATCGGGTCGGCCAGCGCAAGGTCGAGTCCGCCAGGATCTCGATCAACGCGCTCAACCCGGATATCAAGGTGGTCGAGCACGAGGAGATGCTCACGGCCGACAACGTCGCGCGACTGATCGACGGCTACGACGTGATCCTCGATGGCACCGACACGTTCGAGACTCGCTACGTCCTTAACGACGCGGCTGTCGCGGCGAGCATCCCGGTCGTCCACGCCAGCGTCTTCCGGTTCGAGGGTCAGCTCACGACGTTCATCCCGTATGAGGGTCCGTGCTACCGCTGCCTCTATCCGACGCCGCCGCCACCAGAGCTCGCACCCGGCTGCTCTGTCGCCGGCGTCCTCGGCGTCGTCCCGGGCATCCTCGGCTTGCTCCAGACGAACGAGGCCCTCAAGGTGCTGCTCGGCGTCGGCAGCACGCTTGCCGGACGGCTCCTCCTGTTCGATGCCCTCGAGACCGAGTTCACCGAGCTCCAGCTGCGACGCGATCCCGAGTGCCCGGTCTGCTCCGATGCGGCCGTCGAGGCCCGCCAGGCCGGCCGGCCGCTCGCCGTCGCCAACGTCGGCGCGGACGCGCCGTTCACGCTGACCACGACCGGCCTTGCCGGCACCGTCTCGCCGGAGGCGCGCGCATGAGCACCGTCCACATCCCGTCGGTGCTCCGGGCGAACGTCGGGGGTGCGAAGTCGGTCCAGGTCGAGGGAGATTCGATCCGATCCGTCGTCAACGGCCTGATCGAGCAGCACCCGACGCTCGGCGGTCAGCTACTGACCGATGAGGGCGACCTCAACCGGTTCGTCAACGTCTACGTGAACGGACAGGACGTCCGGTACCTGTCGGGTCTCGACACGCCGGTGACCAAGGACGACGAGGTCCGGCTCCTGCCGGCGATGGCCGGCGGCTGACCATGGCCGTCCCGTGGCGGATCGACGATGCCGCCCACGATCATCACCACGCGCACGAGGACCTCGCGCCGCACGGCGGTCGCTATGCCGACATCCTCGACGCGATCGGTCACACGCCGCTCGTCGAGATCCCGCGGATGAGCCCGAACCCGGCGGTCCGCATCTTCGCGAAGCTCGAGATGATGAATCCGACGGGCTCGGTGAAGGACCGCACCGCGAAGTACCTCATCGAGGATCTCGAGACCCGCGGTCTGCTGCGCGAGGACTCCATCATCCTCGAGCCGACGTCCGGCAACACCGGCATCGCGCTCGCGATGATCGGCCGGCGCAAGGGGTATCGCGTCGCGCTCGTGATGCCCGACAACGTCACCAACGAGCGACGCCAGATGGCGGCGCTGTTCGGTGCGGAGGTGATCGACTCGCCTGGCGCGCTCGGCTCGAATGGTGCCATCGCGCTCGCGAAGCACCTCGTCGAGAAGGACGACCGGTTCGTGATGCCGTATCAGTACGGCAATCCGGCGAACCCGCGGGCCCACTACGAGACGACCGGTCCGGAGATCCTCGCCGACTGTCCTGAGATCGATGTCTTCGTGGCCGGGCTCGGCACCGCGGGCACGCTGATGGGGGTTTCGCGCTTCCTCCGCGAACACAAGCCAGGTGTCCGCATCGTCGCGGCCGAGCCACTCCCCGGCGAACAGGTCCAGGGCCTGCGATCGCTCGATGAGGGGTTCATCCCTGAGATCCTCGACCCGGGCCTCCTCGACGCGAAGTACCTCGTCTCGAACATCGACTCGCTGACCGCGCTCCGCGAGCTCGTCTTCCGCGAGGGGATCTTCGGTGGCCCCTCGTGTGGTGCGGTGCTGGTCGCGGCAGCTCGCGAGGCGCGCGAGATGCGCTCCGGGACGATCGTCGCCCTCCTGCCGGATGGCGGCTGGAAGTACCTCTCCGCCGGCACCTACACGACCGATCTCGACGAGATGGGCGACGCCCTCGAGGGCGGCGTCAACTGGTGGTGAGCCCGGTCGATCCCGGTCCGGTGGCTGCTTCGATCCCCGCGACCATGGTGCAGTCGATGATCGACCATGCCCGCGCGGGGGTGCCGAACGAGGCATGCGGGCTGATCGTCGGTGACCGGCCTGCTGGTGTGGGCGGTCGCGCGCTCCGGTTCGAGCCGACTCGCAACGCGGCCGCGTCCCCGTTCCGGTACGAGATCCATCCCGACGACCTGTACAGGCTCACCATCGCGACGGACGACGCGGACGAGGTCTTCTGGGGCATCGTGCACTCGCACACACACACGCCCGCGGTCCCGTCGCCGACCGACGTCGGCCTCGCCTTCTACCCCGACGCGCTGTACATCCTCGTTTCGCTCGCGGAGGACGAGGGGGACGCCGTGACCGGCACGCCGAGCGTCCGCGCCTGGCGGATCGTCGACGGTGTCACCCACGAGGTCGAGCTCGAGGTGGTCACGGGATGACCACGCTCGCCCGCCCGCGTGCCGGGGCGGCCGTCGCGACCGTCCTGGGTCTCGTCGCGGTCGTACTCGCCACGGTCGTCGGTTGGAACGCCGGATGGCTTGACGCCACCGTCAGCCCGCCGCCGATCGTCCGAGCGTTCCTGGTCGGTCTTGCCGTCGCTGCCGGCGTGATGCTCCTGACGCGAGCGATCGCGCGCATGAGCTCCTCGGGCGATGCCATGGGCGGCGAGCCGGACGTCCCCGGGCTGATCCGCGGCGTCCGTCTCGCATTCCTCGCAGTCGCCGCGTTCGCGGCCGCGGCCGGGTGGGCGCTGGCGCACCCGCTGCCGCTCATCATCGCGGCGGTCATCGCCGGGATCGACGTCATCGAGACGTCGTTCCTTCTCCTCGTCGTCGGCCGGGCGCGCTAGCCCGCGGCGTCCGCCCGCTCGGTCTCTCCACGCTCGGCGGCCAGCCCGCCGATCCGCTCGACCAGCCGATCGAGGAAGCGTCCGATGTCGGCCGTCGCGGCGACATCGACGTTGGCCGGTCTGCCGGTGAGGTGGCGCCGATCGGCGACCGTCATCCCGGTCGTCAGCTCGCCGCGCGTCTCGACGTCGACGTAGAGCGCCTCGGTCGTGATCAGCCCCGGGTCCAGTGCGGCAGCAACGGCGAGCGGATCGTGGATGAACGCGCCGTAGAAGCCGTCGTAGCGCTGGTGGAACTCGTAGTACCAGCGAAGGGCATCGGCGATGAAGCGGATCACCCGGTTCGACGCGACGGACATCCGGGGCGCGAGGGGGTCATCCGGTGCAGGCGCGAGGTCGTCGTCGGGCTGGCTGCCCGCGCGGCGGGCGAGCGCGACGACGTGCTCCGGGCCGATCCGGGCGCCTTCGGTCACGTCGAGGCCGAGCGCGACCGGCCGCGGGACCGTCGTGTCAGCGGCGATCGCGTCCGCCCACGCACGAAACACGATCTTGGCTGCCTCCGGATCGCAGTGGATGTTCCACTCGCTCGTCGGTGTGGTGTTGCCCTGGGCGCCGAACGCGCCGCCCATCAGCACGTGACGGCGGAGCAGCCGCGGTAATCGCGGCTCCCGTTCCAGCGCGACGGCGAGATTCGTGAGCGGCCCGAGCGTGACCAGCGTGATCTCGCCCGGGCGCTGGCGTGCCGCGTCGACGATGACGTCGACGCCGTGTCGTTCGCTGATGGCACGCGCGGGCGGAGGCAGTTCCGCGTACCCGATGCCGCGCGGTCCGTGTGTTTCGGGCGTCGTCTCGAGCTGCCGCTCGAGCGGGACTTCCCGACCGACCGCCACCTCGATGTCGGTCCGACCGGCCAGTTCCAGGAGGGCGAGCGTGTTGATCGCGACCTGGCGCGCTTCGACGTTGCCCGAGACGCAGGTGACGGCCAGGACATCGGCCTCTGGGGAGGCGAGCGCGTAGAGCAGTGCCAGGCTGTCATCGATGCCGGTATCGACGTCGAGGATCACCGGGATCGGCGCGCGGTCGGTCATCCGGCGATGCTAGCCGGACCGGACGCCCTCCAGGTGCCAGACCGGACGGTCGGGGCCGAGGCGGTGTGCCCACGACGACGAGGTCGCGCGCACGTCGGCAGACGTCGCTTCGCGCATGGAGATGAGCTTGATGCCGGCGCTCCCCCACGCGGCTTCGATCGCGGGCCGGCATGACGCGTCGAGTCGTTCGACGCCAGCGATCCTGTCGGCGGCCACGACGGAGACGACCACGTCGAAACGGGCCCCTGGACGAGCGACCGACGCGAGCCCGCACAGGGCACTGTGGTCCAACCCGAGCACGCCTCGGAGCAGCGAGCCCCACGGGAAGGCGACGGCGACGAGGTCGGCCGTACCGGCGAGCGGTGACCCCGGCAGCGTCTCTACGCCGGCCGCAAGGAACAGCGCGTTACGGGTGCCGCGGCGGTCCGCCCGGCGGGAAGCCTCGGACATCGAGGCGGCCGCGGCGTCGACGCCGATCACCAGCGCACGAGGATCGTCGGCGGCACGAGCCAGCACGGCACGGCCATCACCTGTGCCGGCATCCACGATCACCCGGTCGGCCCGGGCGATCAGGTCGGTGACTTACCCGACGTCCACCTCGAGGGTGCGTCGTCCGATGACGTGTCGCATGGGCGGCAGTCTACACTCCCCCGGTGCCCCTCCCGATCGGCCCATATGAGCGACGGCCTGCCACGGTCGAGCCGTGGGACCCCAGAGCCCTCGAGGTCGCCAAGGCCGTCGCCGAGCTGATCCACGAGCGCCGACCCGATCTCGTCGTCGAGCACATCGGAAGCACCGCGGTCCCGGGACTCCCCGGCAAGGGGATCGTCGACCTGTCGATCGCCACGACACCCGACGACGTGCCGACGGTCGCGGCGATGCTTCGGGAGCTCGGCTTCGGCCCACAGCCCGGCCCCGACCCGTGGCCCCCCGGACGACCGATGCTGGTCGGATCGATCGTCCGTGCCGGTACGACGTTCCGCATCCACTGTCACGTCGTCCCGGAGCAGGAGGAGCTCAAGCGCGATATCGCGTTCCGGGACGCGCTCCTGGCCGACCCTACGCTCGTCGAGGGTTATGCCGCGCTGAAGACCGGGATCGTGACGAGCGGAACGCTCGAGCCGCAGCAGTACACATACCGCAAGCAGGCGTGGATCTCGGATGTGCATCGCAAGCTGGGGGTCGAGCGCCGACCGATCACACCGCCAGCCACCATCGGCATCCTGGGCGGCGGTCAGCTCGGCCGCATGATCGGGATGGCGGCGCGTTCGATGGGCTATCGGGTCGTGGTCCTCGACCCCGATCCGAACTGCCCGGCTTCGGCGATCGCAGACCGGATGGTGATCAGTACCTACGACGACGTCGGCGCCGCGCTACGGCTCGCGAGCTTCAGCGACGTGGTGACGTACGAGCTCGAGCATGTCGCGACCGAGGTGGTCGACGCGATCGACGTGGTCCGCCCGGTTCGGCCGGGCCGGC
The DNA here is from genome assembly GCA_046732155.1 of Chloroflexota bacterium. Taxonomy (GTDB): domain Bacteria; phylum Chloroflexota; class Limnocylindria; order Limnocylindrales; family CSP1-4; genus SPCO01. The sequence continues at coordinate 7,896 of JBKPMM010000061.1, forward strand.
TCCCGCTCCATGTCACGCAGGATCGGATCGCGGAGCGACGGTTCCTCGAAAGCGCCGGGGTCGAGGTCGCTGACTGGCGCGAGGTACGGACGACAGAGGATCTGCGCAAGGCGGCCGACGAGATCGGTCTGCCGCTGCGACTCAAGGTGTCGACCGGGGGATATGACGGCCGCGGCCAGCTTCGCCTGGACGACGTCTCCGAGATCGACGGCGCGATCGAGCGCGTCGGTCGTCGGCCGGGAGAAGCGCTCCTCGCCGAGACCGAGCTCGCCTTCGCGTCCGAGGTATCGATCGTCGTGGCCCGGAGTGCCGTGGGGCGCATCGCGACGTTCCCGCTCGCGTGCAACCGCCACGAAGAGGGGATCCTCGTCGAGAGCATGGCGCCGGCGTCAGTCGACGCCGAGATCTCGGAACGCGCCGTCGCCATCGGCGAACGCCTTGCAGTGATGATGGGGATCACCGGCACGCTGACCGTCGAGCTGTTCCTCATGCCCGATCAGCGCTTGATCGCCAACGAGCTCGCGCCGCGGGTCCACAACAGCGGGCACTGGACGATCGAGGGCGCCGCGACCTCCCAGTTCGAGCAGCATGTGCGGGCGGTCTGCGGGCTTGACCTCGGCTCATCCGAGGCGCTGACGCCCACGGCGATGGTCAACCTGCTCGGCACCGGCCCCCGACGCGCGGCGCGCCTGGACGCTCTCGGTCTCGCGCGGGCGATGGCCGATCCGACGGTCCATCTCCACGTGTATGACAAGCGCGAGGTGTTCGAGCGCCGGAAGATGGGCCACGTGACCGCGACCGGGCCGTCGACCGACGAGGCGCTGGCGCGCGCTCGGGCCGCCGTCGATCTCTTGCGCTGGCGGGACGACGACGTACCCGATCCACGCGACTTCGGGTCATGACCCGATCGGGATCCGTCGTCGTCGGCGTGGTCGGCGGAAGCCGCTCGGACTTCCCGATCCTCGAGGACGCCGTTAACGTGCTTACCGAGCTCGGCGTCGGATCGGAGCTGCGGGTCGTATCGGCCCATCGCACGCCCGATCAGCTGTTCCGATACGCGGAGGAAGCCGCAGGTCGCGGGCTACGGGTGATCGTCGCGGGTGCCGGCGGGGCTGCGCACCTGCCGGGCATGCTCGCCGCGAAGACCACGCTGCCGGTCATCGGCGTTCCCATCCCGACCAAGCACCTCGGAGGGCTCGACTCCCTGCTCTCGATCGTCCAGATGCCGCGTGGCATCCCTGTCGCCACGGTCGCGATCGGCAACGCGACCAACGCCGGGCTGTTGGCCGCGGCGATCCTCGCCCTCGGCGATGACGCCCTAGCCGAACGGTTGGCAGCGTGGCGCGAGCGTCAGACGGCGTCCGTGATGGACGACGCGTCGAATGCCGGAGACGCCGTCAGTTCGTGACGACGCCCCGCGCCGTGAGCTCACCCCGGTGTTCGGCGAGGTGCAGGCCGAGGTCGATGGCCGTCTTGATCGCGACGAGGACCCCTACGGCCGCCGCGGGCGCTCCGGTGAACATCACCGCGAACGCCCCGAAGATGATCGTGATGTGGAGCGCGACGAGACGCTTGTAGGGGGCGAACATCAGGGCCGCCGCAGTCGTCCGGCGATACTCCCCGCCGCGCAGGAAGTTCCACCAGAACGAGAGGCCGTGGCTGACGGCGAGGCCCGCGGCCGCGAACAGCACCGGCCCGAGGTCGAGCGTCATGCCGTCGTCCGACATCAGGCTCAAGAACGCCGGCAGGGTCAGCACGAAGATGCCGTGGACGAACCAGAAGATCCCGTAATGGACGACGAAGAACGGGATGAGTCCGAACTTGGTGCCGGATGACGTAGGCCGGCCGTTGACGAGAAAGGTGACACCGGGCGTCGACTCGTCGCCGGCCGCGGCGGACATCTTCAGGACGTTGATGACGCCGACGATGCCGTTCTCGAGCCAGTAGATGACGAGGATGTTCCAGACGCTCCAGCCGAAGAACAGCACCCCGATGAGCGGGACGACGTTCGCGACGACGAGCGCCACGACGGCGCCGATCGACGAGCCGAGTCGGTACCAGGCGAGGATGCGATCCACGCGTGGATGCTAGCCGCTCGTCGACCGGCTATCGACACCCCAGTCGTATGCGCGCTCCCGGCGCCGGTGGCCGGGATGCTGGCGCCCTTACGCGTTGCCGGTTCGCGTTGCCGTCAGGCGTCGCCCGGCGTTCGCTGCTGCTTCGGTCCCGAGACGCTGAGCGTCTTCTCGTCGACCCCGCGGACGATGACGACCTCGAACGGCATCGTAAGGGCTCCGAGCGCGTCCTGCAGGTCGTCGGCATCGGCGATCGCGTGACCGCCAGCCGACACGATCAGGTCACCGACCTCGATCCCAGCCGCCGCGGCCGCGCTGTCCTCCTCGACGCCGCGCACGAGGATGCCGTCCCGCTCGGGGAGCCCGACCGAGCGGCGAAGGCGCCGCGCCACGTGGTTCGGAGCGACCGCGACGCCGAGTCGTGGTCGCTCGACGGACTCGCCCGTGCCGAGCGATTCGACACGCGACCGGAGTGCGGCATCTGCAGGCAGCGCCAGGTAGAAGCCCTCGCCGATCCGATTCGTGTTGAGGCCGATGAGGCGGCCCTCAGCGTCGAGCAGCGCGCCCCCGCTCGAGCCGGGCGCGAGAGGGGCGGTGTGTTCGATGCTACCGGAGATCCGACGCCCGCCCGGACCACGGAACGACCGGGCGATCGACGAGACGAAGCCGACCGTGACCCGGGCGCCGCCACCGAAGGTGGCTGCGGCACCAAAAACGGCCGTTCCGAGGGAAGCAGACTCCGGTGCGCCCCAATCGAGCGCCTTGGTGCCCGCCGTGTCGACGGCCACGACCGCAAGGTCCCCGTCCGGGTCGACACCGCGGACCTCGCCACGTGCGGATCGTCCGTCGGCGAAGGTGATGGTCACCTCACCACCACGGAGATTGTGGGCGTTCGTGAGGATCTGGCCGTCGGCGATCACGACGCCGGATCCGCGGCCTCCGCGTCCGACGCTCACGATCGAGGTTCCGACGCGCTCCGCGACGGACGAGATCGCTCCACTCAGTTCATCAAGGCTGCTCATGTATCCGGCGCTCCTGGGATAGGCTGGGACGATTGTCACTAGCGACTTGCAAGTTACTACCCACCCAGCGCGATGGCAAGCCCTGAACCGCTACCATCGATCCCGATGACCGGACCGCGCCCAAAAGACACCACCACGATCGACCGGCGGCCGCTGCCCCTCGAGGCGGCACTCGACCGCGTCGGTGACCGATGGAGTCTGCTGCTCGTCGAGGCGCTGCTTGACGGACCGCGCCGGTTCGGCGACCTCGGCGAGGCGTTGCCGGGGATCGCCCCGAACATCCTGACCGATCGCCTGCGCCGGCTCGAGCGTGCGGGCATCCTCCGGTCGAGTCCCTACCAGGAGCGACCGACCCGCTTCAGCTACGAGCTGACGGCCGATGGGCGCGCACTCGCCTCGGCGCTCCGCCTGCTCGCGGACTGGGGAGCGCGTCGCTCGAATGACGTCGAACCGCTCCGCCACGCCGTCTGCGGGACCGCCCTCGAGGCCAGGTTCTTCTGCCCGACATGCAGCGCCGTGGTGGACGCCGCCGACGCGCACGACGAGCGGTTCCTCTAGCAGAACGGCGGCCCCGACTACACTCGGGACGAGATGGACGACGAACGCTGGGAGCCGGGGATGCCCGTGCTTGACCGCCAGTCCGTGCCGCCGACGACGTTGCCACCAAGCCTCCAAGGGCTTCCGCCGCGGTCCGTCCCCGAGGTCGCCCCGACCCCGCTCCAGAAGCACTACATCAACCTGTCCGTCCCGGTCCTGATCTGTGGCGCGATCGCGATCACGGCGCTCAACCTCGGCGCTCGACTCGGCGACCCGCTCGTCAAGCTCTGTGTCCTCATCGCGGCGCCGCTCCTCGTGATCACGACCGCTGACGCGATCCTTCGCATCTGGCGTTCTGCCTTGGCGTGGATGCCGGTCGATCCTGGCAAGGCATGGTTCCGGCTCGCGTGGGTCGCCGTGAGCGTCATCGGTCTGACCGCCTTGGTCGCGGCTGCAGCCACCGTCCTGCTGGCGTAGACGTGGACGCGTTCGACCTAGGCCCCGACGGCCGCTCGACGGACCTGGAGCCAGGCCGAGGTGTGCCGGAGTGGATGGCACGCAGCCTCAACTTCTGTTCGCGCTGCGGGTCCGCCCTGCAGTTCGGCGCGATCGACGGCGAGGATCGCGACCGGCTGTCGTGTCCGTCGTGCGGTCACATCACGTACGTCAACCCGCGGCTCGTCGTGACGACCCTCCCCATCACGGCAGCGGGCGAGGTCGTGCTGCTCCGCCGAGGGATCGAGCCAGGGCTCGGCGCGTGGGCTCAGCCCGGCGGTTTTCTCGAGGTCGACGAGACCGTCCACCAGGCCGCGATCCGCGAGACGTACGAGGAAACGGGCCTCATCGTCGAACCCGGCGAGATCATCGGGTTGTACACACGGCTCGAAGCGGCCGTCGTGACGATCGCTTTCGAATCCAGGGTCGTCGGAGGGACGGCGGCGCCGACGCGCGAGGCGTTGGAGATCGGTACGTTCGCGCCCGACGCGATCCCGTGGGCCGGGCTGGCCTTCAGGACGACGATGTGGATGCTCCGGGACTGGATCGACCAGCGCCGGCCCGACCTTACCTGGCCCCCCGGCGACCTCGGTACCTAGCCCGAAAGCTCGACGACGGGTCGCTCGATCCCGAGGTCCGCGTGGGGGCCGCGATGCAGACCGCGAGCGGCTGGGTCGTCGGACGTCTGGTCGGCAGTGGTCTCGATCCGACGACGGATGGACTGGGTCGGGACGCCGTCGGTCCCGATCGCCGTGGCGGTGACGAACAGGCGACCACTGGAGCTTGGCGACGCGAGACCGAACAGACCCTCGAACGGCATCGGCGCCCGGACGCTCGGATCGCCACGCTGGATCGTGCGGGTCGCAAGGATCTTGCCGTTTCGTGATTCGAGGCCGAGCCAGACCGCGCTCACGGCGGGTCCGACCTCGCCGCGGACCGTGATCGCGGAACTCCTGAAGACCTCGTCCGTTCGGGCGGGCAGATCGAGTCGGACCCAACCGCCTGCGGCCGTGATGTCCTGGGCAGGAACGATCGCCGAGCCGACCGGCGCTGCCCCGTCTGACGGGACCGTCGAGCGGGCGCCGACCCAGCCGGCGGCCACGATGCCGATGAGACCCACGATCCAGCCGGCCGCGACGACCGCGCCGCGCCGCGATCGACCTGCGCTCCGCTCGCCGACGCTCCCCGAGAACCGCGCCGATGACGGGACGCGCTCGGAGCCTGGATCAGGAGATGTCGATGAAGACGTTCTTCGTCTCGGTGTAGAGGTCGAGTGCGGCCATCCCGAGCTCCCGCCCGATGCCCGACATCTTGTAGCCACCGAACGGCGCCTCGGTGTGGACCGAGCTGTTCGAGTTGACGCTGATCACGCCGGACTGGAGGGCGCGCGCCGCGCGCATCGCCTTGCCGATGTCGCGGCTCCAGATCGAGCCGGACAGGCCGTAGGGCGTGGCATTCGCCAGGCGAAGTGCCTCCTCCTCTGTGTCGAACGGGATGATCGACACCACGGGTCCGAAGATCTCCTCGCGCGCGATGCGCATGTCGTTGTCGACGCCGTCGAAGACAGTCGGTAGGAGATACGCGCCGTCGGCCAGGCTCGGATCGTCGGGCGCGGCACCACCGACGACGACCGACGCCCCTTCGCCCAGACCGATCTCGATGTAGTCCTTGACGCGATCGCGCTGCTTGGTCGAAACGAGCGGGCCGACCTCGGTCGCCTCGTCGGCTGGGTCGCCGACCTTGACGTCGCGCGTGGCGGCCGCGAAGAGCTCGACGACCTGGTCGTGCACGGGCCGCTCCACGAGGATCCGGCTGCGCGCGCAGCAATCCTGCCCGCAGTTGTCGAAGACGCTGTATGGCGACTCCTTCGCGAACCGCTCGATGTCAGCGTCGGCGAAGACGATATTCGGGCTCTTCCCGCCGAGCTCGAGCGAGATCTTCTTCACATTGGTCGAGGCGAGACGCATGATCTCCTGGCCGGTGGTCGTCTCGCCCGTGAAGGCCACCTTGCCGATCCCTGGGTGCGCGGCGATCGACGCACCGACCGTGCCGCCGGGTCCGGTGACCACGTTAAGCACGCCCGCCGGGATCCCGGCTTCGAGCGCCAGCTCCCCGAGACGGATCGCGGTGAGGGGCGTATACGACGCCGGCTTCAGGATCGCCGTGTTCCCCGCGGCTAGCGCAGGGGCGACCTTCCACGAGGCCATGAGCAGCGGGAAGTTCCAGGGCACGATCAACCCGACGACACCGATCGGCTCGCGCAACGTCAGGTCGATGCCGGGCTTCGATACCGGGATCGTCTGCCCGAAGACCTTGTTGGCGGCGCCTGCGTAGTAATCGAAGACAAGGCTCGCGCCGATGACCTCGCCGCGGGCCGACGTGATCGGCTTGCCGCCGTTGCGGCTCTCGAGCCAGGCCAGCTCCTCGCTGCTCTTCTTGATCAGGTCGGCGAGCTTCGCAAGCGATCGACCGCGTTTCCCGGCGGCCCAGTTCGCCCAGCCCTTCCGGTCCTCGAACGCGTGCTGCGCGGCCTCGACGGCCTGGTCGACGTCGGTCCGGCCACCGAGCGGCGCGGTCGCGATGGTCTTGCCATCGGCCGGGTCGACGATGTCGAAGGTCTGGCCGTCGGCAGCGTCGACGGACTGGCCGCCGATCAGCATCTGCGTCCTGGTGGGTGCCTCCGGCGGAGTCACCGCCGGAGTCGTCGATCCGGTCGTCATCGGGGACCTCGGGTATGCCGCATGGGGCAGGGGATGGGCGTCGATGATACGCCGCGACCCCTTCAGCCTCTCAGGGACCGCGGGCGCTCAGGAAGGCTCGAGAGGTGCCTCGCCCCGTGGCAGGTCGTCCCACGTCGTCGCCGCGTCGCGCAGCCCTTCCACCGCGACGACGGCGGCGCCGATGATGCCGGCGTCGTTGCGCAGCTGCGCCGCGACCACCGGCGTCCGCGTGGTGAGCCGCGGGATGAACTTGTCGCCGTTCTTGCTCACCCCGCCACCGATGATGAAGAGGTTCGGCCACATCAGGTCTTCGATCCGCTGGAGGTGCTCATCCAGGTCCTGGGCCCATGCCTTCCACGACAGCCCGCGGCGCGTCCGTGCGACGGCTGCTGACCGACGTTCGGCTGGCCGACCGCGGATCTCCATCTGGCCGAACTCTGTATTGGGGACGAGCTTGCCGTCGACGAATACCCCGGAGCCGACACCCGTCCCCAGCGTGAGGAAGATGACCGTCCCCGGGCGACCCGCGGCGACGCCGAAACGCATCTCTGCGATCCCGGCGGCATCAGCGTCGTTCACGATCTCGACGCGTCGCTTCAGCAGATAGGACAACCGCTCGGCGATGGGATAGCCGACCCACGCAGGGTCGATGTTCGCCGCGGTCATGAGTACCCCGTCGATGGCAACGCCCGGCAAGCCGATGCCGACGGGTGTATCGCGGGCCAGTTCGTCCGACTTCGCCAGCCGCCGCACGAGCCGCCCGATGGACGCGCTGACACGGTCCGGTGTGGAGGGCGTCGGCGTCGGGACACGCAGCCGTTCGGAGACGAGTCGTCCCGTGGACGTGTCGACGACCGCGGTCTTGATGCCGCTCCCCCCGACGTCGACACCGATCGCGAACGGCCCGGACGGCTGCGCGTCGGCCCCCGCGTCGGTCGATGCCCTCTCGGGCGCCTCGTCGGTCATCCGGTCTGCCTCAGAAGTAGTTGACGGTGATCCCGCCGTCGACGACGAGCGAGGCTCCGTTCGTCCAGCGCGACTCGTCCGAGGCGAGGTAGACCGCCATGTGGACGATCTCCTCGGGCTTCCCGAAGCGACCGGTCGGGTTCCGTGCGAGCCGTATTCGCTTCGCCTCCTCGTCCTTGACCAGCCAGTCCATGAGCAGCGGCGTCTCGACGGGACCTGGGCAGATCGCATTGGTGCGGATGCCCTTTGGCCCGAACTGGACGGCCAGGCTCCTCGTCAGGCTGAGCACGGCGCCCTTCGATGCGGTGTACGCGTCCTGCGGCACCGAGCAGCCGACGAGCGCGACGAAGCTCGCGATGTTGATGATCGACCCGCCGCCGGCGGCCTCCATCGCCGGGATGGCGTACTTGCAGCCCAGGAACACGCCGCGGACGTTGACCGCCATGACCTGGTCCCAGACGTCGACCGACGTATCGGTCACGGAGTGGTCCGCCTCCGGCATGACCCCGGCGTTGTTGTAGATGACATCGAGGCGGCCATAGGTCGCCACGGCATGGTCGACCATGGCCTTGGCGTCGGCCTCCTTCGACACGTCTGCCTGGACGAACGTCGCCTGCCCGCCCGCCTGTGTGATGTGGTCGACGGTCTCGCGGCCCGCCGCCTCGCCGAACTCGGCGACGACGACCTTCGCGCCCTGCTCGGCGAACATCCGCGCCGCGACGCGGCCCATCCCACCGCCGCCCCCGGTGATGATCGAGACCTTGTCGGCGAGTCGCATACCTGGCTGGTCCTCCTTTTCGCGCGCATCGTACCCGCGGGCCGGGTGCTGGGGTAGGCTCCTCGGATGACCAGCGCCTCGGACATGATGGCGGCGGTCGCCGCAGGCGATAGCGAGCGGGTGAGCGCGCTGCTGGCGGAGGATCCGGAGCTCGTCAACGCGCGCGGTGAGGACGGCGTATCGGCGGTCCTGTTGGCGCGGTACCGGTTTGACCGACCGACGATGGATGCGCTCCTCGCCGGCGACCCCGACCTTGACATCTTCGAAGGCGCGGCGCTCGGCCGTATCGATCGCGTCCGTGCCGCGCTCGACGATGATCCCGCCGCCGTTCGGTCGTTCTCGCCCGACGGGTTCACCGCGCTCCATCTCGCCGCGTTCTTCGGGAAGCCCGAGATCGCCCGCGCCCTGCTCGATGCAGGCGCGCCGGTCGGCGCGTACACCACGAACGCGTTCGCCAACCAGCCGCTCCACGCGGCCGCGGCGGGGCGGCACCTCGAGGTCTGTCGCGTGCTGCTTGCCGCCGGAGCCGATGTCAACGCGACACAGCACGGGGGCTTTACCCCGCTCCATGAAGCCGCCCAGCACGGCGACGTCGAGATGGTCGAGCTGTTCCTGTCGGCCGGTGCCGATCCGACCATCGACATCGTCGATGGCGGCACCCCCGCCGACATGGCCGACGCCGCGGGTCACGCTGATGTCGCGCGTCGTCTGCGTGACGTCGCCGCGTCGCGGGTAGGACCGTCGGCGACGACCGGATAGGACTTTCGTCCTACTCGTCTAACACGCGCCGTGCCGTGAACATATCCGTACCAGGGGGAAGAGCGAGTCAGGGGGAACCGCCGTCGCGGCGGTCTCAGCGCGCGGCGCGCTGCGCCAGCAGCGCATCCCGGACAGCGGCAAATTCTGTGCCGACCCTCGTCACGCGTGCGTCGATCTCCGGGACCGCACCAGTCCGACCGTCGGCCTCCAGGCCCCGGGCGAGTTCACCCAACTCCGTCGCGCCGACGTTCGCGGCGTTCGACTTGAGCGAGTGCGCCGGACGGACGATCGCCTCCGGATCGGCGCTGGACGCCGCCGCCCGCAGCGCGTCGATCTGTGTCGTCGCGTCCTCGATGAACGTGTCGATGAGCTCGTCGACGAACGCCTGGTCACCGCCGGTGATCTCGAGCAGGCGGGTCATCGCCTCGGGATCGAGTGTCATGTGGACACGCCCTCTCCCGTTGCCTGCTTGGTGCCGGCTTCGACGCGCACGCCCGTGATGAGGTAGGTCGGGATGGCGCGGCTGAAGCCTTTCAACGTCCGATCTCCACCGGGTTCGGCGACGAGATCCGCATCGACCTCCTCGGCTTCCGCGAACGTCCTGGCCGCCACGAGGATCTCGCCGGCCGCCGCGTCGCCGCTGAGCCGTGAGGCGAGGATGATGGCGTTGCCGATCGCCCCGTAGTCGTAACGACCCTCGAAACCGATCCGGCCCAATGTGGCATAGCCCGTCGCGATGCCGATGCCGATCTCGAGGACGTACCCACGCCGGCGCCAGTCGGCTGACAGCGTCGCGAACCGCTCGCGCATCGCGATGGCGAGCCGGATCGCGCGCGCCGCGTGGTCCTCCTGCAGCACCGGGTCGTTGAAGAACGTCATGAAGCCATCCCCTGCGAAGTGCTCCAGCGTTCCCTCGTGCTCGACGATCAGCGCCCCCATCACTGCGTGATAAGCACGGAGGAATCCGAGCACCTCCTCCGGCTCGGCGGTCTCAGAAAAGCTGGTGAAGTTCCGTAGGTCGGTGAACATCGCGGTGATCTCGCGCCGATGACCCGCGAGCAGCGTCTCGCCATCGGCACTCGAGACAAGCGCCGCGACCTGGGGCGACAGGAAGCGCGCGAGCTGCGAACGCTGGCGCTCGATCGTCGCCGTCAGCTCCCGTTCCTTGTCGCGCATCCGCTTCTGCACGAGTGACGCCTCGATCCGGGCTCGCAGGATCTCGGGGTCGACGCTCTTGGGCAGGTAGTCGGCGGCGCCCATCCGGATGCAGCGCACCACGCTTTCGAGCTCGTCGACGCCAGTGACGACGATCACCGGGATGTCGCGCAGGACCTCGTCCGCCTTCAGGGCAGCCAGCGTCTCGTGGCCGTCCATCTCCGGCATCTCGAGGTCCAGCAACACGAGGTCGACCGACTCCGCCCCGTCCGCGCGGAGCGACTCGAGGGCGAGGCGCCCGTTCTCCGCCTCGATCGTCCGATGGCCGATGTCTTCGAGCAGACGCACGAGCAGGCGTCGATTGAACTGGGTGTCGTCGACCACGAGGATATGTCCGTCGCTCATGCCGACTCTGCGTCCCCGGACGGGGCCGCCATCAGCGACGCCTGTAATGCCTCGGGCGCGATCGGCTTGGCGATGTAGTCGTCCATACCGGCAGCGAGGCAGGCCTCACGGTCGCCATCCATCGCGTTCGCCGTCATCGCGATGATCCGTGGCCGGTCGCCCGGCCAGCGGCGACGGATCCGGCGCGTCGCCTCGAGCCCGTCCAGCTCCGGCATCTGCACGTCCATGAGGATGACGTCGTACGTGCTGCCTTCGACCGCGGAGATGGCAGCCAGCCCGTTCTCGGCGACATCCGCTCGATACCCCATCCGCTCCAGCAGGCGCAACGCCAGCTTCTGGTTCACCGCATTGTCTTCGGCGAGAAGGATGCGCAATGGGTGGCGAGCACCAAGATCGTGATCGATGCCGGCCCCGATCGGTCGCATCGGGACTGCCGTCGCCTGCCCGGCTAGGACCGTCGCGATCGCGTCGTGCAGGGCCGACGGCTTCACCGGCTTGACGAGCGAGGCAGCCACGGCGTCGCTCTCGCGGTCGTGGACACCGATCGACGACAGGACGATGACCGGGGTGTGCGCGCCGGCCCCCGACGCCCGAAGCGCCGTGGCCAGTGCGATACCGTCGAGCTCGGGCATATGCAGGTCGGCGATCAGGAGGTCGAATCGCTCGCCGGCGGCGACCCAGCGGAGGGCTTCGCGCGGTGAGCCGGTGTCCCGAGTCGTCATGCCCCATCGCTCGATGAGGGTTCGCAGGATCCGCCGGTTCGTGGCGTTGTCGTCGACGACAAGGATGTGCCGGCCTGCCAGGTCCACGAGCCGCACCGGGGCGGCCGCGACCTCATCTGTCGGTGCATCGGCTTCGAACGTGAGCTCGAAGACGCTTCCGCGCCCCGCGACGCCATCGCTCGTCGCCTGGATCGAGCCGTCCATGAGTTCCGCCAGTCGCCGGCTGATCGCGAGCCCGAGGCCGGTCCCGCCGTAGCGCCGTGAGATCGACGCGTCGGCCTGACTGAACGACTGGAACAGCCGCGACATGCGGTCGGGCGCGATCCCGATCCCCGTGTCGCGCACGCGGATCGTGAACCGCCAGCGCGCTGCGAGCCCCGCGCCTTCGGGCGCCAGCTGACCGCCCGATGCGCTCAACTCGACTTCGCCGGCTTCGGTGAACTTGACGGCATTCGACAGCAGGTTGATGAGGATCTGGCGGAGGCGACCCTGATCCCCCACGACGGTTCGCGGCAGGTCGTCGTCGATCGCGTACAGGAGCTCGAGCCGCTTCGCGGCGGCCGTCGGCGCGAGCACATCGACCGCGCGTTCGATCGACGCGCGGAGGTCGAACGGCTCGTGGTCGAGCTCGACGCGTCCGGCCTCGATCTTCGAGAAGTCGAGGATGTCGTTGATGATCGTCAGGAGGGCGTCGCCCGACGTCCGGATCGTCTCGGCGTAGTCGCGCTGCTCATCGGTCAGCTCGGTGTCGAGCATCAGGCCGCTCATCCCGATGATCGCGTTCATCGGAGTACGGATCTCGTGGCTCATCGCTGCCAGGAACGTGCTCTTGGCACGGTCGGCGTCCTGCGCCGCGTCCCGGGCCTCCTGGGCTTCGCGATACAGGCGGGCGTTGTCGATCGCGATCGTCGCCTGCTGAGACAGACCGATCAGCAGTTGCAGATCGCTCTCGGTATAGAGCTCGCTCGGGATCGGCCGCCAGACGGCCATGCCGCCGATGACCTCATCGTGCGAGATGAGTGGCGCCACCATGAGTCGATCCATGTCGTTGGGATCGGTGCCCGGCAACAGGCGCACGCGTGGGTCGGACGCGACATCGTTGATGAACTCCGCCTCGCGCGCCTCGAGGACGCTGCCGATGACGCCCTGGCCGAAGGTCAGCGTGTCGGCCTTGATCTCTTTGGCGATCGGCCCGTGCCCGACGATCGCCTTGAACGTGCGTCCGTCCGCTTGAGCGAGATACACCGCGCTCGACTGGCCGGCAAGCAGATTGATCGCGTGCTCGGCGATCCGTTCCAGCACCGCTGTCGGGTCGAGCGTCGCCGAGATCTCCCGACCCACATCCGCGAGGGCCTCCATCTCCTTGGCCCTTCGGTCGGTCTCCCGGTAGAGCCGGGCATTCTGGATCGCCGTCCCGACGCCTGCCGCGATCGTCGTCAAGAGCCGCACATCGTCAGGCCCGAATCGACCCTCCTGGTTCGTGCTCTGGACGCTGACCACGCCGATCGACTGATCGCCGGCGATGATCGGCACGCCGAGCCATGACAAAGCCGGGGTCCCGATCTGTTCGCCCTGGAACTGATCGAACTGGGAAGCTCGATTGAGCAGCAACGGTTCGCGCGACGAGATGATCCTTGAGGACAGGCCCGACCCGAGGCGGATGGGTTCCTGGGGATCCCGTCTGCCGTGTTCGCTGTGATACGGGAACGTGATCATCTGGGTCGGCTCATCGAGCAGTGCGACGAATGCGATGTCCGCCGCGAACGTCTCGCGGATCTGCTCGCCGACGAGCTCGAGGAGCGCCGACAGATCGAGCTGTGACGAGATCGCCTGACCGACCCGGTTGACCGTGTCGAGCTCGGCGACGCGCTGGCGTGTCTCCGAGATGAGCCGGGCGTTCTCGAGCGAGACACTGAGGCTGGCTGCGAGCGTGGTCAGCAGACGAACGTCGCTGTCGGTGAAGGCGTGGTCTCGGTCGACGTTCTGGAGCGAGATGACGCCGTGGACCTCGTTGCCGACCATCATCGGCGCCAAGACGATCGACTTGGCTGGTTCCCCCTGGGCGACGACGGGGCTCTGCCCCATCTCGACGATCCGCTCGTATGCATTCGCCTCGAGGTGCAGCGCCTGTCTGGTTTCGATCACATGGCGGCGCGGACCGACGATCGCCATCGGCTCGTCGGGGAAGCGGATGCCGCGCTCGATGGAGTAGGGGAAGTGGATCTCACCGGCGTCCCGATCCACGATGCCGATATCGACGACCTGGGCGTCGAAGATCTCCTGGATCTTGTCGCCGACGACCTCATACATCGCCTGCATGTCCAGCCGCTCGGCGAGACCGCGCTGGACTTCATTGATGATCGCTAGCTCGGCGGCCCGTTCGTCGGTCTCCGTGAGCAGACGCTTCGTCTCGTCGAACAGCCGGGCGTTCTCGAGAGAGACGCTCAAGCTTGAGGCGAGCGTTGAAAGGAGCCCGACGTCTGACTCGGTGAACGCTTCCTCACGGTCGAGGTTTTGGAGCGAGATCACGCCACTCGCCTTGTCGCCCGCGACGAGCGGCACGAAGATCGCCGACTGCGGAGCTGCCGTGCCCGGCTGGATGTACCACTCGAATCCTTGGGACTCGGCCCAGCGACGGATATCCCTGTCGAGTTTGAGGGGTTGGCGCGACTCCATGACTAGGGTCCGGTGGTTGTTCACGTTCGGGCGCGGATCATCCGGGAAACGCTTACCGCCCTCCATGACGTAGGGGAAGTGGATGAGTCCGTCGGTCGGGTCGACGACGGCGATATCGACGACCTGCGCGTCGAAGATCGATTGGATCCGATCACCGACGAGGTCATACATCGCTTGCATGTCGAGCTTCGCAGCCAGGCCCTGCTGGACGTCATTGATCAGCGACAGCTCCGCGGCACGTTCGTCGGTCTCGGCGAGCAACCGCTTCGTCTCGTCGAAGAGCCTTGCGTTCTCGAGGGCGACTCCCATGCTCGCCGCGATCGTCGTGAGGAGTCGCTCATCGGCCTCGTCGAAGACATTCGGCTCGGTCGATTCGAGGATGATCACGCCGGTGATGCGCTCGCCGCTCAGGATCGGGACGCCGAGCCAGGATTGGGTGACGCTGACGCCCCCTGTGATCGCTCCGAGGGCGAGCAGCTCGGCACTGCTCCCGCCACGAAGCGGTGCACGGGTCATGATCAGACGGCTCGTGAGGCCCGGGCCGAGCGCCATCGGGTCGCTGTGGATCCGGACCCCCTCATCGAGCTCGTACGGCCAAGAGATGACGCTCGCGGCCTCGTCGTAGAGGCCGATCGAGACGGACGGGGTACGGAATATGGCCCGGACACGCTCACCGACGAGCTCACATATCTCCTGGAAGTCGAGTTGCCGCGCGAGCGCTGTACCGATCTCGTTGATGACCGCGAGTTCGGCAGCGCGCTGGTCCGCCTCGGCGAGAAGCCGCTTGGTCTCACCGAAGAGCCGCGCGTTCTCGAGGGCGACGCCCATGCTGGAAGCCACCGTCGCAAGAAGCCGTTCGTCCGCTTCGCTGTACGCGTACGCCTCGATGCTCTCGAGTCCGACGACGCCGATGACGCGTTCCCCGGCCTTGATCGGCACCCCGAGCCACGACTGTGTGTCGGTACCACCTACCGAGATCGCTCCAGCTGCCATCTGGTCATCGAGGGTCGATAGGCGGAGGGGCTTACCCGTCCTGATGACTTCCGAGGTGACGCCCGGGCCGAACGGCATGACGCCGCGGTCGAACGGCTCACCTTCATCGAGGTCGTACGGAAACGTGAGCGTTTCTGTTTCGGGGTGATACAGCGCGATGAAGATGCCGCGCGCGGAGAAGATCCCGCGTACGCGTTCTCCGACGAGGTGGACGATGGCGTCGAAGTCGAGTTGCTTGGCGAGGGCCTCGCCGATCTCGTTGATGACCGCGAGCTCGGCATTGCGCTCGCGCGTCTCCTCGATCGCCCTCGCGCGACTCAGGGCCGAGCCGATGTGTTGCCCGACGAACGTCAGCAGGTCGAGATCGCCCCGATCGTAAACGTGGTCGACCGTATAGCTCTGTACCGCGAGCAGACCGAGCTGCCTGCCCTCGGCCAGGAGCGGCGCCGTGATCGCGCTTTCGGCGGGTACGCCGACCAAGTCGAACTCGCCGCTCGCGACCATCGCCTCCAGCCGAGCCCTGTCGATGAGGAGCGGCCTGCCGAGGCGCAGGGCGTACGCCGTCGCGCCGCGGGCGTCGCCAACGCCGAACGGCTCCCAGGCGCGGGGATCCGGAAGGTCCGTATCGACCGTGTCGACGTAGTACGGGAAGTTGATCCGTTGGCGATCCGCGTCGTAAAGGGCGATGAACAGGTTGTCCGCGTACATGAACTCGCCGACGATCGCGTGGACCGTCGCGTAGAACGCCTGGAGGTCCTCGGCCGCGCTCGCCGCTTCGGCGATCCGATAGAGCGCGTTCTCGATCCCCGCGGCGCGGCCGGGCGCCTCGTCAGGAGGAGGTGTCGACGGATCAGGAGCGCGCTCGGTCTGCGTCACGGTGGGCCGGCGGTCAGCCTCGCTCCAGGTACCGTTCGCGGTCCCACGGGTGGACGATGGAGTCGTACGTCTCCTGTTCGACCCGCGCGGCGTTCAGGTAGTGCTCAACGACATCCTCGCCGAAGATCTCCCGCGCCGCCTCGGACCGTTCCAGTTCCCAGATCGCCTCGTACAACGCGCGAGGCATCCTCGGGTGACCTGTCGCGAGATAACCGTTGCCCTTGAACTCGTCCTCGAGCTTGAGGCCGTGGCGGATGCCATACAGGCCCGCACCGACCATCGCGGCATACGTGAGGTAGGCGTTCATGTCACCGCCAGGGAAGCGGTTCTCGACATGGAGCGCCGGTCCGTGGCCGACGAGGCGGAAGCCGGTGGTCCGATTGTCGCGGCCCCACACGACGTTGACCGGCGCCCAGGACAGCGACGCGTACCGCTTGTACGAGTTGATGAACGGCGCGACGAACACCGCCAGCTCGCGGGATAGCGCCATCATCCCGGCCATGAACTGCTGGCCGGTCTTGGAGAGCCCGTACGGCCCACCCTTCTCGCGTCCAGTCGCGTGCATCAGGGGGACGCCCCTGTCGTGGTCCCAGACGCTCATGTGCAGGTGCCCCGACGAGCCCGTCCAGCGGTGGTCTGGTTTGGCCATGAAGGTGATCCCCCAGCCGTTGAGGTAGGCGATCTCCTTCGCGCCGTGCTTGAAGACGACGCTGCGGTCGGCCGATTCAAGGACGTGGTCGTAGCGGATGTTGACCTCGTGCTGGCCGTTCGCGGCCTCGCCCTTGCTGAACTCGATCGGCACGTTCGCAGCGCTCATCTGGGTCCGCAGCAGGTGGTGGAGGGGCTCCGCCTTCGTGGCCTGGAGCAGGTGGTAGTCCTCGTTGTAGTACCCGAACGACCGAGGAACCGGCCAGCCCTGCTCGGCGAGCGACTCCCACGAATCCTTGAGGACGTAGAACTCGAACTCGGAGCCGGCCTTGATGTCGAAGCCGGCGTCCGCGGCCGCCGCGACCTGGCGCTTGAGGATCGTCCGCGGGGACACGGGGATCTCCTGGCCGGTCTCCTCGTCGATCGTGTCGGCCAGGACCAGAGCTGTCCCCGGGAGCCACGGCAGCAGCCGGAGCTGGTCCCAGATCGGCTCGGCGATCCAGTCGCCGTAGCCGGTCTCCCAGTTCATGAGCCGGAACCCCTCGGGCGTGTTCATCTCCATGTCGGTCCCGAGGAGGTACGTGCAGAAGTGCGCACCGTGTGCGATGACGCCATCGAGGAACGCCTGGCCGTGGACGCGCTTGCCCATGAGCCGGCCCTGCATGTCGGTCAGGGCGACGACGATCGTGTCGACCGTACCGTCGCGTACCAGGCGCTCGAGCTCGGCGAGACGCGGGTGCTTCATGGCCTGGTCGGCGTCGTGGCCGTGGTCGCTCATCGCTCTCCTCCGCGTGAGTGCGTGACGGGTCCCCTCGGTCGGCGCATCGTACGTCGGCGCGAGCGGCTCGTAGTCCGTCGTCGGTAGCTACTTGGCCGTCATCCCGCCATCCGCGACCACGACCGAGCCCGTGACGAACGACGACTCGTCCGACGCGAGGAAGAGCGCCACGTTCGCGATCTCGCGTGGCTCCCCAGGACGCCCGATCGGCTGGAAGGAATCGATCTCCGCGTACACCTTGTCGAGACCGCCCAGCATCTCAGCGTGCGCGTAGTTCACGGGCGTGTCGACCCAGCCAGGGGCGATCGCATTGCACCGGATGCCCTGCTTCGCATAGTCGAGGGCGATGCCCTTCGAGAGCATGATGATCGCGCCCTTTGACGTCGCGTAGATCGCGAGATACGGCTCGGCGACAAGACCGTTGACCGAGCTCGTGTTGATGAGCGAGCCACCGCCGCCGCGAAGCATGTAGGGGATCGCGTAGCGACAGCCGTATATCGGGCCGCGGATGTTCACGCCGATCGTCCGTTCGACCGTCTCGTCGGTCGCCTCGTGGAAGACGCCCGGCAGGTTGACACCCGCGTTGTTGAACACGGCGTGAAGACCGCCCCACCGCTCGACCGTGTCGTCGGTGTACGCCTTCACGGCAGCGGCGTCGGACACGTCTGCCGTGACTGCCCAGGCCGCGTCGCCGATCTCGGCCGCGGTGGCATCGACGTTGTCGCGCGAGACGTCGACGCAGGTGACCCGCGCGCCCTCCTCAGCGAAGCGGATCGCCGTCGCCCGGCCGATACCCGATCCCGCGCCCGTGACGATGGTGACCTTGCCCGCCAGTCGATCGCCCATGCCACGCTCCCGACGTCCTGCGATGCCCCGTCCGGGACGCATCTTGACACCCCGGACCCCCGCCGTATCGTTCCTGCCGGAGGGAGGCCGCGCGGACCGTCGGGACCCGCACCCCAGCGAGGGATCCCTCGGTCGCCCACAGTCCTCGTCTCCATGTCCCAGCGTTCCTGATGTGGTCGAACGCAGGCGAGGAGGGCACGGTGGCAACGAGCGACACCGATCGGTTACACCAACTCGGGTACGCGCAAGAGCTGCGGAGAGGGATGCGGACCTTCTCCAACTTCGCAGTCTCGTTCACGATCATCTCGATCCTGTCGGGCTGCCTGACGCTGTTCTACTTCGCGATGAACATCGGTGGCCCGGCGGTGATGACGATCGGCTGGCTGATCGTCGGCTTCTTCGTGACGCTCGTCGCGCTGGGTATGGCCGAGGTCGCCTCCAGTTATCCGACCGCCGGCGGCCTCTATTACTGGGCAGCCAAGCTCGCCCCTGAGTCCGGCGGAAATCCGGCGGCATGGAGCTGGTTCGTCGGCTGGTTCAACTTCGTCGGGCAGGTCGCCGTCACGGCCGGCATCGACTTCGGCCTCGCGTTCTTCATCAACGCGTTCCTGAACATCGTGTTCGGCGTGTCGACGGCCCCGATCGTGACGATCGTGATCCTCGCGATCGTGCTGTTCATCCACGGACTCCTGAACACGTTCGGGATCCGGCTGGTCAAGCTCCTCAATGACGTGTCGGTGTGGTGGCACGTCGTCGGTGTCGCGGCGATCGTGCTCGTCACGGTCGTCCTCAACCAGCACAGCCGGACCGATCTCGGCACCGTCTTCTCCACGTTCGTGAACAACAGCGGGAGCGGCGGCGACAACCCCGAGTGGCCGGGCGTGATCCTGTTCGGGATCCCGCTCTACGTGATCCTGATCGGGTTCCTCAACG
>JBKPMM010000062.1:0-7400 GCA_046732155.1 Chloroflexota bacterium
TCGTCGCGGCGGCTAAGGGTCCATCCGTCAGAACGCTGGACGCGGCGCTGTTCGGGGGTCAGGTCCTCGATGAGACGGAGTCACGGATGCTCGCGGCGAGCGGCGTCGCGCAGTTCGGCTCCGGGATGCTCGCCGACCCAGCGGGACAGGCAGCCGCCGCGGCGTGGGCCGCCAACGTCTCGCGCCGGATCGACGCCTGGTACATCGCGTTCGATATGGATGCCCTCGATGCGTCGGGGAACTGGGCGGTCGCTATGCCCGAGCCCGACGGATTGACGCTCGGGGCCGCCGCGGTCGCCGTCCGCGCGATCGCGACGACCGGGGCGCCGGTTGCCGGGTTCGGTGCGACCGCGATCATGGACCGCGAGGGAGCGGATCTCTCGGGGACGATGGAAGCCGTCGCCGTGCTCGCGGAGGCTGCGCTGGCTCCGGCGGATGCGGGCCTGGCAGGAGCCGACGGGACCTAGTCCAGTCGGACGAAACCCTTGGCGACCTGACGGAACGTGGCCTCGTCCATCCCGGTGCCGACGGCCAGCCAACTCGGTGTGTCGGCGCGGCCGACCACGATCGCGTAGCCGCCGTCGTCGAGTGTGACGAGGGTCCCCTGCCGATCCCCGAACGCGGCGTCGCCCGTGTCGTTCCCTGCGGGGACGCACCCGTCCGACGTCTCGCAGAAGCCGCCCTCCTGCAGCGTCAGCGTCGCTCCAGCCGGCCCCTGGTAGCCGATCGACAGTTGCCCGACGCCCCGACCGCTGTACTTCCCGCTCGTGACGAACCACCTCGCTGGCAGGACGGGGCAGTAGACCGGCCAGTCAAGGTTCTGTGAGGCGTTCAGGAAGAAAGCGCGGTTCGCGTCGGTCCCCGTGCACGCCTTGACCGCCTCCGCGGCCGCTTGGGATGGGCCGGTGCTGGGCGACGTCGTGGCGCTCGGGGACGCCGTGGCGTCCGGCGAGGCCGTCGGTTCGTCCGTCGCCGAGGACGACGGCGACGGCTGCAACGTCGGACTCGCGGTGTCGGTCGATGGCGACGCGACAGCGGTGGATGCGCTCGGCGACGGCGAGACGGCGGCACTCGGCCCATTCCCGATGCATCCCGCGAACGCCAACGCGGCGACGACCATGACCACGGCCAGGCGCGCGGGGCGTGCGGCGACCGCGCGACCCGTACGGGTCGGACTGGGTGGGATCACGCCGACGAGCGTAGCACGGCTGATCGAGCCGACCGGGCCTGCACATCGGTCCGCCAGAAGGCGCCAGGTTCGACCAGGTCGTCGCGCGAGATCGGCCGGTCCTCGGCAACCGCACGGGCGTGCATGAACGGGCCGGCATGCGTGACGACGATCGCCGGCCGGCCGACGGCGACGAGGTCGGCCCATGCCTCGACGACACGAGCGGCGAGCGATGCGTGCGCCTCACCGCCGGGCCAGTCGATCTCCAGGTCGCCTCGGGCGAGCGCGGCCGCCACATCGGGCGCGACCGCCTGCAGCTCGTCGAATGTGCGGCCCTCGGCGATCCCGACGTCGGCCTCGCGCCAACGGGCGTCGAGCTCGACCGCGGGCAGTCGAGCTGCGTCGATGATGGCCGACGCCGTTGCGACCGCGCGGCGAGACGGGCTCGATATGACGCGGACATCCGGCGGCATGTCGCCCGTGAGCGCGGCCGCAAGACGCCGCGCGTCGGCAAGACCGGTCGGCGACAGCGGTGGGTCGCTGATCCCGCAGTACCGCACGCCCGACCAGGCCGTCGCCGCATGTCGAACGAGGACGATCTCGACCATCGTCAGACGACGCCTTTGGTCGCGGCTGGACCAGCGACACCGGCGCTCTCGAACGTCGCCATCCCGTCGCGGATCGCGATCGCCGCGTCGATGAGGGACATCGCCAGCGCTGCGCCGGTCCCCTCCCCGAGCCGGAGATCGAGCTCGAGCAGCGGTCGCAGGCGGAGGCGTTCGAGAACGACGGCGTGACCAGGCTCGACGCTCCGATGGCCGGCGATGCATCTCGACGCTACAGGGGGTGCGAGGGCCTCGGCGATCAGTGCCGCTGCGCCGGTGATGAACCCGTCGAGGATGACCGGGATGCTGGCGCCGGCCGCACCGATGATGACCCCGACCAGCACCCCGATCTCGAACCCGCCGACTGCCGCGAGCACGCCGATCGGATCGCCCGGCTCGGGAGCATTCCGCGCGATCGCGCGGCCGACCATCTCGATCTTGTGGGCATGCGTGGCGTCATCGATGCCAGTCCCGCGGCCCGTTACGCGCTCGGCCGGGAGTCCCGTCATCACCGACGTGATGGCGCTCGCGGCGGTCGTATTGCCGATCCCCATCTCCCCGATCCCGACCAGCTCGATCCCGTGGCGCTCGAGGTCCGCTGCCACGTCGAGGCCGACCCGGACGGCGCGGAGCGCCTCGTCGCGCGTCATCGCCGGACCAGCGGTCATGTCGTCGGTGCCCGCGCCGATCGGCGCGCGGATCAGCGTTGTCGCGGCCGTGACGACCGCCGGGATGTCGCCGGCGACACCCGCGTCGACGACCGTCACGCTCGCTCCGGCCCGCTCGGCAAGCACGTTGATCGCCGCTCCGCCGGCCAGGAAGTTGGCGACCATCTGTGGGGTCACGTCCGCCGGATAGGCGGAGACGCCCTGGCGCACGACGCCGTGATCGGCGGCGGCCACCACGATCGCCCTGCGCTCGAAGGTCCCGGCGGGGTCGGCGGTGATGCCGGCGAGCTGGATCGCCAGCGATTCGAGCCGGCCCAGACTACCGGGCGGCTTTGTCAGCGCGTCGAGCCGGGCCGATGTCGCCGTCATCGCGCCCGCGTCGAGGCCACCGAGCGCCACGACGCGCTCGATCGCGAGGTCGAGAGCCCCCGAGTCGTCGGTCATCGTGGTCCCTTGAGCGTCACCGGCAGACCGGCGACGAACAGATACGCCTCATCGGCGATCGCGGCAAGTCGTTGGTGGGCGATACCGACGAGGTCGCGATACGCACGGGCGTTGGCGTGCATCGGCACGATCCCCAGGCCGACCTCGTCGCTCACGACGATCGCGGGTCCCGGACGGGCGGCCAGCGCGTCGTACGCCGCCGCGATCGGGCCCTCGAGGATCGGGTCGATCTCGGGTACGTCGTCCCCGAGCAGCATCGCGATCCAGAGCGTTAGCCCATCGACCAGGATCGGCTCGCTTGGTTCGGCGGCGGCGACCGCCGCCGCCAGGTCGGTGCCGACGTCGATGGTCGGCCAGTCCGCGGGGCGTTCCGCGCGGTGACGGCGGATCCGGTCGTCGAGTTCCGGGTCCCCGGCCAGGGCGGTCGCGAGGAACCACGCCCGTCCGCCGCCGGCGAACTGCTTCGTCCGCGCGAGACCGAACCGACTCTTGCCGCTCCGGGTCCCGCCGAGCGCGAGGATCAGCGGTGTCGCCATCAGGACACCACGGCCGCGATGATCAGCCCAGCCACGACCGCGAGCTCGACGAGGGCGCCCATCCCGTCGCCGTCGAGGCCGCCGCGGAGGGCGACGACGATGGCGCCGACGACACAGCCGGCGAGCAACGTCGCGATCCCCACGATCGGCACGACCAGGCCACCGACGAGTCCGAGCGCGGCGGCGACGAGCACGGCCGAGGCGACCCCGAGCACGACGTCCGCCGACGTGACGCGATCGGCGAACCAGGCGCCCAGCGTCGTCGTAGGCGCCGGTCGGAGGCGTCCGAGCACGACGGTCACGAGCACCGGCGCCACGCGCGACGCACTCGCAACCGCAACGAGGACGAGACCTCCCCGGACCGCGTCTGGGCCGCCAGACCCCGCCACGCTGACCAGCGCGACGATGTCAGCCGCCACGACGAGTAGGAGCGTGACGACCCCGCCCGTCCCGATATGCGGATCCTTTCGGGCGCGCTCTGCCGCTTCGGAATCGCGAGCCATGACCGCGTCGGCCGTATCGGCGAGCCCGTCGAGGTGGAGCGCGCCGGTGACGATCGCCATCGTGGAGACGGCTGCGACCGCGGCGATCCACGGCTCTCCGAGCGCGCCGGCGATCAGCACGAACGGGATCGCCCCGAGCAGTCCGACGCCCGCGCCGACCAGACCGAATGCCGCTGCACCCGGTGCGTCGGTCTCGGCCGTCGCCACCGGGAAGCGCGTCAGCAGGGCGACGGCGCTGCGGACGGTCGACATCTAGGCTGCCCCGACCGGAAGTCGGACGAGCGCTGGATCGACGCGGAAGACCTCGCGGATCCGGTCCGCGCCGAGCGTTTCGGTGGGCGTGCCATCCCCGACGATCCGGCCCTCGGCGAGGACGACGACGCGTGGGAAGAAATGCGCGGCGAGGGCGAGATCGTGGAGCACGGCGAGCACGGTCGTCCCGTCCCGCTCGTTGAGATCGACGAGCAGCTCCATGACGTCGACCTGGTGGCGGATGTCGAGGTGCGCAGTCGGCTCGTCGAGGACCAGGATCGGCGCGGCCTGCGCCACGGCGACCGCGATGAACACGAGCTGTCGCTCGCCCATCGACAGTTCGCGCATGTCGCGGCGGCGGAGATGGCTGATACCGATCCGCTCGATCGCCGCATCGACGGCTGCGATATCGGTCGGCCGGAGCCCGCTGAGCGGCGGCTCGTGGGGCAGACGCCCGAGTGCCACGACCTCTGCGACCGGCATCGCGAACGGGAGGTCGGCGACTTCGGGTACGACCGCGATCGTCCGCGCCAGCTTCTTACGCGGTACGTCCTGCACGGGTTCGCCGAGGAGTTCGACGCTCCCCGCGCGCGGGGCGAGGGCGCCGGTGATCGCACGGAGCAGCGAGGACTTCCCGGCGCCATTCGGCCCGACGAGCGCCAGGCGCTCGCCTTCCGCGACGGACAGGTCGGCTGCGTCGATCACCGTGCGGCCCGCATAGCCGAGCGTCAGCCCCCGTGCCGCGATCATCGGCGGGGCCGAGGCGACTGCGTCCGCCGGTGCGATCGCACTCACAGCTCGTACCCCGAACGACTGCGGTGCAACAGGAACAGGAAGAACGGTGCTCCGAGCAGGGCCATCACCACCCCGACGGGCACATCGCCGACGAGGCGGGCGCCGAGATCGGCCGCGGAGAGGAGCGCGGCGCCGGCCAGAGCGGAGATCGGCAGCACGCGATGCGCGGC
Source organism: Chloroflexota bacterium (assembly GCA_046732155.1). Classification (GTDB taxonomy): domain Bacteria; phylum Chloroflexota; class Limnocylindria; order Limnocylindrales; family CSP1-4; genus SPCO01. The sequence goes on from JBKPMM010000062.1 coordinate 5,142, forward strand.
CGGGCCGACGAGCAGCCGCACGACGTGGGGCACGACGAGGCCGACGAACCCGATCAGGCCGCTGATCGCGACCGCGGCCGCGGTCGCCATCGACGCCAGCGCCAGGAGGATCCTCCGCTCGCGGGTGACATCGATGCCGAGGTGGCCGGCGGCCGCATCGCCGAGCAGCATGCCGTCCAGTGACCGCCCCCGTGCCATGATCAGCACCGACGACCCGACGATCAGCGGCGCGGCGACGACCAGCCGGACCCACGACGAGCCACCGAGTCCGCCGAGCAGGAACGAGAAGATCTGACGCAGCTCCACGCCGGACACGTACATGGCCATCGTCAGGACCGCGGCGAGGACCGAGCCGATGGCGTAGCCCGTCAGCAACAGCCGCGTCAGCCCACCGGCGCCGCCGGTCCCGCCGAGCCGGAACACGAGCCAAGCAGCCGCGAGCGCGCCGACGAAGGCCAGGCCGTGAAGCAGGCCGAATTCGATGACGACGAGCTGGATGGGCAGCAGCACCGCGATCGCCGCGCCCACGGCGGCCCCAGAAGCGGTCCCAAGCACGTACGGATCCGCGAGCGGGTTCCGCAACAGCCCCTGGAACGTGGCGCCGGCGACGGCGAGACCGCAGCCGATGAGCATCGCGGTGAGGACCCTCGGGAGCCGCAGGTCCCACACGATCACCTCCGTCGCGGGGGTGATGGTGACGCCGATGTCGATGCCGAACAGGCGCGAAAGGATGACCGCGAACGTCTCTGCCGGAGCCACACGGACCGACCCGAGGCCTACCCCGAGGACCAGCGTCAAGAGCAACGCCGCGATCGCGACCGCCCCCACGACCAGCGGCCGGGCGCGGACCCACGCCGCGAGGCCACCAGCCTCGACGTCACGTGAGAGCGCGCCGGCCGCCATCGTCGCTACGGCGCCGCAGGGAGTGTCACGTCCGGCCAGATGGCTCCCGCCAGCGTGCGCAGACCCATCGGTAGGCGGGGGCCGGGGCGGGTGATCTCGATGTCGTTCACCGGCTTGATGTCGCCGTTCCGGACGGCACTGAACGCATCCCAGCCCCGACGCTTAGCGACGGCATCGGGCGTGGGAGAGTAGAACGGGTTGGTGCCCAGGACGATGAGTTGCGGATCCTTCTCGATCAGCTTCTCGAGCGGGATCTCGTACGTGTTCGGATCGCCTGTGGTGATCGCATCACCGCCGGCCATCGTGACCATCTCGGCGAGGAACGAGTCATCGGCCGGCGCGTAGATCGCGCCCGTCGTGTCGTCGTAGCCGACGTCATAGAACACTCGCGGTTTCGGCGACTGTCCGGCGACCGCCGACGAGACGGCAGCCATGTCGGCCCGCATCGCGGACGTCACCGACTCCGCTTTGGCGCTCGTGCCGGTCGCCGACCCGAGGAGCTCGATGTCCTTGAGGACACCCGCGACGCTCGGAGCGTAGATGACGACGACCGGGATCTTCAGGTCCCGTAGCTTGGTGATCGATTCGGCCGGCGTGAAGCCGAGTCCACCGGCGACGACGAGGTCGGGCGATAGCGCGACGACCTTCTCGACGTCGACGCTCGAAAACGTCGCGACGTCGGGTAGGGAGGCGGCCTGGTCCGGGTGATCGCTGCCGTCGTCGGTAGCGACGACGCGATCGCCGGCGCCGAGCGCGAACAGGATCTCGGTCGTCGCCGGCGTCAGCGAGACGACCTTCTTCGGTTCGGCGGGAAGTTCGACCGGCGTGCCTTCATCGTCGGTCAGGCTGACCGGGAAGGCTGGCGTCGGGCTGGGGCTGGGCGATGCCGCGGCCTGGCTCGCGGACTCCGACGGAGTCGGCGCGACGGAGGAGGCCGGCGACGCGGCCGTGCCGCCGGACGAGCAGCCGCCGAGCACGGCAGCCAGGAGTACGACGAGAAGGGCGACGCCGCGGCGTCGATCGGACAGGGACATCGAACGGGTCTCCGGTAGCGGTGGCCGGAGGGGTCGCGTCGATCGGCGACACGGCGCCGGACGCGATGGACCCCTCGCTTCGACGACTCGAAGGAGGGGTCAGGTGGTCCGGTGCACGGGCTTGCCTACCTTTCTCTCGAAGGTTCGAGCATGCACCGCGGGGTCGGCGACCGGACTTCCGCCCGAGGGCGGTTCACCGTAGCGGGACTGTGCCGGAATCGCACCGGCTTCGCGACCACGTGGCGGTCGTTTCTGACGACCGCGGGAGCGTAGCACAGGGCCGGTGACTCCTCACGGCCGCGCAGGTGCTGCGCGATCCGTG
>JBKPMM010000063.1:0-19760 GCA_046732155.1 Chloroflexota bacterium
GCGAGGAGCGGGTCATCCGACTGCGGTTCGGCCTCGACGACGGGCGCCAGCGGACGCTGGAGGAGGTCGGTAACGAGTTCGGCCTCACGCGCGAGCGGATCCGCCAGATCGAGTCGATGGCGCTGCGCAAGCTGCGCCACCCGTCGCGCAGCCGGAAGCTGCGCGAGTTCGCGACCGAATAGGCCGCGGCGTTCTACGAACGTCGCCACTTCACTACGACGGCCCGTCGCACATGCAACGGGCCGTCATTGATTCTCGCGTCAGCCGCGCCTCCCTGCTCCGCGGCGGCCGAGTCGTGCCCGCCCCTGGGCTCGCAGGTGTTCGTAGGATTAGCGCGATGAGCAAGCGGGTCGTCATCGTGGGTGGTGGGTTCGCCGGGGTGAGCGCGGCCCAGGAGCTGACCCGCCGGCTCAAGCGGGAGCGGCGACTGTCGCGGCCGGAATCGCCACGTCCCGACGGGGTCGAGGTCGTGCTCCTGAACCGCGACAACTATTTCGTGTTCCAGCCGCTCCTCGCGGACATCATCTCGGGGACGATCGAGACGACGCACGTCGTCGTGCCGCTTCGGCGGATGCTGCCCGACTGTCAGGTCGAGGTCGGCTACGTGAGCGCGATCGACGTCGCGAACAAGACCGTGAGCCTCACCCGACGGGTGAGCGGGATGACCACCGCGATCGACTACGACGCGTTGATCATCGCGATCGGGAGTGTGACCGACCTCGACACGGTCGCGGGGATGGCCGAGCACTCGGTCGGCATCCGGACACTCGGCGATGCGTTCTACCTTCGGAACCGCGCGCTCGACATGCTCGAGGAAGCGCGGATCGAGAAGGACGAGGTGCGCCGACGGCGACTTCTGACGTTCGTCGTCGTCGGCGGCGGATCGACCGGGGTCGAGATCGCCGCTGAGCTCAAGGATCTCGTGGAGCTGGCGGCGACGAGCTTCAACGACGTCCGACTCGAGCCTCGCGTCGTCCTCGTCCACAGCCGACCGATCGTGCTGGCGGAGCTCGGCGAGCGTCTCGGCCGATACGCCACGAAGAAGCTGCGCGCCGGAGGCATCGACCTCCGCCTCGGCCGCCGCGTGGGCCGCGTCGAGGCCGATCGCGTGGAGTTGGATGACGGTACGTCGGTCGACGCCGAGACCGTGATCAGCACCGTCGGTAACGCGCCGAACCCCGTGCTGGCGACCTTGCCGACGACACGGGACGCCCGTGGATGGCCGACTCCCGACGCGACCTTCGCCCTTCCCGGGGTCGAGGATGTCTGGGCCGTCGGCGACTGCGCGTCGATCACGGATCCTCATACGGGCCGACCGATGCCGGCCACCGCCCAACACGCCGTGCGGGAGGGGCCGCACGTCGCTCGCAACGTCCTTGCCGCACTCGATGGGCGCCCGCAGACGCCGTTCAGCTACGGACAGCTCGGGATGCTCGTGTCCGTCGGGCGATTCAAGGCGGTCGGCGAGCTCCTCGGGATCAAGGTCAGCGGAATCGTCGGCTGGTTCTTCTGGCGGAGCTACTACCTGCTCCGCCTGCCGACGTGGGACCGCCGCATCCGGGTCGCGCTCGACTGGACCCTCGACCTCGTCTTGAAACACGACATCGTCGAGATCAGTGTCCGCCGGACGCGGGCATATCCGGGCGAATCACCGGGCGAGTCAGCCGGCGAACCGGTGTCCGTTGGAGCGCGGCCCGAGGCGCCCGACGAGCTCGTGATGTGACCGCCGCGACCGTCACTGGGTAGCGGATCGCTGGTTCCTCGCACACCCGAGGACGAAGATGGAACGAACTTCGTCCTTGCCTGACCTGTAGGTCAGACGGATGCCGTTTCGAGGCGAACGTGCAGCGGGACCTGGTGCAACGAGCGCAACGGGGCGACCGCGACGCGTTCGGCGCGCTTGCCGAACAGTCGATCGGCCATCTCTATGACGTCGCCCAGCTCATGCTCCATGACAGCGACCTCGCGAAGGACGCTGTCCAAGAGGCGCTCATCCTCGCGTGGCGCGACCTTCGCGCGCTGCGTGACCCCGACCGGTTCACGGCGTGGATGCGTCGGATCCTCGTCAGATCCGTATATCGAGCCGCGACGCACGAACGACGCCAGACCGCAGTGCGTTCGCTGGACGGCGTTGGTGACGCCGCCTTGCCGGACTCGAGCCGTGACGTCGAGGACCGCGACCAGGTCGATCGCGGGTTCCGCCGTCTCAAGCCGGAGCTTCGAGCGGCATTGGTGGTTCACCACTACCTCGGGCTGACATACGAGGAGGCGGCCGAGGTGCTCGGCGTTCCCGCCGGAACGGTGAAGTCGAGGCTCAATCGAGCTACGGCGGCGATGCGCGCCGAACTCGACGCCGAGGCTCGTGGTCGCGACCGGATGGCAACGGAGACGATCCGATGACCGCGCCGACGGACGCCGACCGGACGATGCTCGATTACTTCGCTGCTCGAAGCTCGAGGATCGCGCCCGACGGGCTGCTTGAGTCGGCGCTGGCCGGTGTCGATCGGACGCGTCAGCGACCGGCATGGCGATCGGTGGACTGGTGGGTGTCGGCGACCTGGGCTGACCATCTCGCGTGGCATGGCCGCAAGGTCGCGATGGTCGCGGTCGTCGCGCTGCTGATCGTCGCCCTGGTCGCTGTTGCGATCCTCGGCACCTCGGGACAGCACCTACCGCCGCCATTCGGTCTGGCGAGACCCGGGGCGATCGTCATGGACGTCGGGGGCGACATCTACCTGGCCGGTCCGGACGGGAGGAGCGCGACGAAGCTCTACGGCGGGCCCCATTGGGATGGCCACGCCACCTTCTCACCGGATGGGACAAAGATCGCGTTCGAGTCGGCGCTCGACGACAAGAGCACCGCCCTCATGGTGATGCGCGCCGATGGCGGTGGGCCGGCAACGCTCATGGGCCGGTTATCCGTGGTCGACGACTTCATCGCCTGGTCTCCGGACAGTCGGTGGATCGCGACGGCGGCGCAACCGTTCGACGACTCGGCTGGGCCACTGTTCCCGAGTGAGGATGCTCGCATCATCGTCGCCGACGTCGAGCACGGCACGGCTTCGTTCGTCGGCGGATCCGACCTCTTCGGCCACCTTCCGGCGTGGTCACCGGACGGGACTAGGCTCGCGTTCGGGCGGACCTATCCGTGTTGCTCTGGGCCCGAGAACGGGTTGTGGTCGATGCGGCCCGATGGATCGGATCTCCAACCGCTGTCGAAGGTTCCTGGCGGTGGTGCCCCGGCATGGTCACCGGATGGCAGCCAGATCGCTTTCCTTGGCGCTGGGGTCGATGGCGATTCCGACCTCTACCTTGTCGGCGCGGATGCGACAGGCGAGCACAGGGTCACGGAAGACGCTGGGAACGAGTCTCTGCCTGTCTGGTCACCGGATGGCACCAGGGTCGCCTTCGCGAGGATGCTGGACACCGGAAACAGGGGCGAGTTGAGAGTCCTAGACGTGCACGATGACCATGTGGCAACGCTCCACGGAGTGAACGTTACGCATGACCCGCCAGTCTGGTCACCCGACGGCAAGTCCATACTTGCCTATGTCTACACGAAGGCGGACAACCCCGACCACGTATCGCAATACGACACGCTCGGGATCTTCGACGTGACCGGTGCCTCGGCGCCCGTCCAGATCCCGATCACCGGACTGCGCTACGCCTCGTGGCAGCGCCTGGCGCCTTAACGCATCGTCGTGGCCAGCCGACCGGACGAAATGGAACCACTCCTGACCCCACGGCGCCCTCTGAGGTGACGGCCACCCGCGACGTCCGCGGGCCGTGCCGAAGCTCGAAGGGGCGCGACCATGACGTTCGACGCGGATCACGAACGCGGAGGCTTCGCCTTCGCCGACCACCTCGATGTCGGTGTCCGGCCGGTCACCAAACCGATCGTGTCCGCGCGTGTCCTCGCGGCGGCAGTGCTCGTGGTGATGGTCCTGGTAGCGATGCCGGCCCTCATCGGTCGCAGGCCCGCGACGACGCCGGGATACGGCGTCGCGGGAAACGGTCTGATCGCGTGGGCGATCGACGGCGACATCGTCGCGGGGGACCCCGCCGCGGGTACCACGGGGCCGCTCATCGCCGGCCCCGGTGTCGATCGCAACCCCCTGTTCTCGCGCGACGGCTCGCGGCTCGCATTCCTACGTCAGCTCCCTACCGATCAAGAGCGTTTCGACCTCTACGTCAGCGGCGCCGACGGGAGCGATCAGGTGATGGTGTCCACGATGCCGATGGCGATGCCAGCCGCCGTGGAATGGGCACCCGACGGTGACTCGCTCCTCGTCAACGATCGTGACGGCGGCCTGTTCCGCTACTCGATCCACGGCTCGCCGCCACGCCTACTGGTCGACGGTGTCCATCTCGACACGGGCGCCACGCGACCGCCGGACGGCGCGGACCTCCTGTTCGAGCGCGCAGCCGAGCCCGGGACTCTGTATGTCATGGCATGGGATGGTTCTCGCCGGCGCGAGCTGGTCGGGACGACCGCAGGCCCATGCTCGTGCGTCGTCGCCGGACCCGCACACTGGTCACCGGACGGGCGATGGATCGCGTTCGCGCTTCGGCTGGACCCCGACGAGTCCCGGGTCTTCGTCCTAGGTTCGGACGGGTCCGGACTACGTCGACTCACGAACGAGACAGGGCCGTGGATCGAGGATGATCCGACGTGGTCGCCTGTCGGTGATCGGATCGCGTTCAACCGGTGGCAGCGCGATGCTGCCGGGTCCTGGCAGGCCCGTCCGATCGGGCTCGTCGCGGCCTCCGGTGGTCCGGTCGAGACCGTCGGTATCGCTCCGGCGAAGGAGGGTGCGCTCATCGAGTGGTCACCGGACGGCCGGGCCATCCTGTCGCTGTCGAAGACGCTGATCGACGCCTACACGTCGTACCCGAACGGGAGCGGATCGGTGGCACGGCCGGTGATCATCGACGTTGCGAACGGTTCCTCGCGGCAGTTGGACTGGAGCGTCGGATCGATCGCCAGCTGGCAGCGGCGAGCGCCCTGAGCGTACGTTGGCGCACGAGGTCACGTGGCGGTCGCGACCCTGTGCATCCGGTCGTAGGCGGTCTGCCGGATCGCCGCATCGATCTCGGGCGCGTCCAGCATCAGCTCCCGGAGCGCGGCGCCCGGGATGACAAGGAGTCGTGTCGGTGTCGTCGTGGTCACGGTCGCGGTTCGCCCGTAGCTGAAGTCGCGGCCCCAGTCGATGGCGGCGATCTCGCCGAACGAATCGCCGGCCGTCAATCGATTCACTTCGGTGCCATCCACGGTCACCGTCAGGTTCCCGTCGAGGACGACGTAGAACGTTCGGGCGTGCGCCCAGCGCTCCGTCACGGTCTCCCCTGCCCTACGCCGCTCGTCCCGCGCCGAGGCGAGGAAGCGGGCCGCCTGGTCATCCGTGATCGAGTCGAACCCCGCGACGCGTCGGAGTCCTTCGGCGTCGAATGCGGCACGTATCGGATCGACCGATCCGACGGTGGTTCCCGCGACCTGGCGACTGGTCGAAGGAGCAGTCGCTAGTGCGAGCTCGGAGACCTCGGCCTCGGCGACGCGGTCGATGGCGAACGCGACGTCCTCGAACGTCGTCGTGTGGTTCAGGACACAGAGGCGGATGGCGTAGCGGCCGTGGATCGTCGTGGCGGTCACAAGGACCTCGCCGCCGGCTGCGAGCGACTTCACGATCGCCTCATTGCGGCGGTCGGTGATCAGCGGCGGCTCGTCCGGCCCTCCGCGGCGGCGGAACGTGAGGATGCCGAGAGACGCCGGCGTCACGAGCTCCAGCCGGGGGTCCGCCTCGATGCGTGCTTGCGCAGCGACGGTCTGATCCATCGCCCGGTCGATGGTCTCGCGGAACGCGTCGAGCCCGAAGGTCTGGATCGAGAGCCACACCTTGATCGCGCGGCTGGCGCGGGTTAGCTGCAGGCCACGATCCGCGAAGGTGACCCCGGCGTGGTCCCCGCCTTCCTTCAGATACTCGGGATGGAGCTCGAAGGCGCGCTCGAGCAGGGCGCCCTCGCGGACCATCAGACAACCGACCTCGAATGGCATCGCGAGCCATTTGTGCGGATCGAGCGTGACCGAGTCGGCACGGCCGAGATCCGGCATATCCGTTCGGCCACGCTCCGTTAGGACCGCGAAGGCGCCGTATGCGCCGTCGACGTGCAGCCACACACCGCGGTCGTGGCACACGTCGGCGAGCTCGCCGATCGGGTCGACCGCCCCCGTGTTCGTGGTGCCTGCGTTCGCGCTTACGAGGAACGGCAGTCGATCGGCGGCGAGGTCGGCATCGATGGCTGCCGCGACGTCTGTTGGGCGGAGACGGAAGTCGTCGTCAGTGGGGAGGACGCGGAGCTGGTCGGGCCGGAAGCCCAGGTGCCGCGCTGCGCGAGCGACGGACGAGTGCGTCTGATCGCCGGTGTACATCACGATGCGCGGAGACATCGGGCCGATGAGCGCCTCGCGGGCGCACGCGATCGCGGTCAGGTTCGCCGCGGAGCCACCGCCCACCAGGACACCTGCAGCGGACTCGGGGTAGTCGATCCAGTCGCGGAACCAGTCGAGGACGACGAGCTCGAGGGTCGTCGGGCCGACGGCCTCACGCCATGAGCCGGCGTCGATGTTCGTCGCTGCAGCGATCAGGTCGCCGAGTGCCGCTGGCCACGTGCCGGCACCAGGGATGTATCCGAAGAACCGCGGATGGTCGAAATGACCGACGTACGGCAGGACGTCCTCGTCGAGACGAGCGAGCAGGGCGGCGAAGTCGGTCGCACCGACCGACGCTGGCGACCCGAGCCGCTCGCGCATCCGGTCGAGCGTCTCCGTGCGAAGGACCGGGCCATCGCGGAGCGCGGCGATCCGGTCGACGAGCATGTCGACGACGGCATAGCCCATCGCGCGCATCTGGTCAGGCGATAGCGCTAGCGGATCGCGATCCATCCCCTCCCCTCGAGGTCGGCGACGCTCCGGTCGGTCGAGGGAGTGTAGGGGTCACGCATCCCCACGGGGCGTTATCGACGGCGACGGGGCACGTCCCGGTCCGCTAGTTCGCGGCCACCATCACGGCCGGCATCGCCGCGGCAGGCCGGAGCGTGATCGCCGGGTGCGTCGGGACGGAGTCGGTGGCGAGGCTGAACTGCCATCGACGAGCGATCGTGGCGAGCAGCAGCGTCGCTTCCATCATCGCGAACGACGAACCGACACATTTTCGCGACCCCATCCCGAATGGGATGAACGCTCCGCGCGGCAGCCGCTTCTCGAGCCCGTCCAGCCATCGTTCGGGCCGGAAGGCATCAGGCTCCGGGAAGAAGCGCGGGTCGCGATGCGTCGCGTACATCGAGACGAGGACGATGTGCCGCTTCGGGAGCGGTACCCCACCGATCGACGTATCGCGCACGGCCTCACGGCCGGTCACGTAGGCCGGCGGATAGAGCCTCAACGTCTCGTTGATGGCGGCCTGCGTATAGGTCAGGGCGAGCACGTCCTCGGGCGCCGCGGGTCGATCAGCCAAGACCGCTCCGAGTTCGTCCTCCAGACGGCTCCGCGCCTCGGGGTGCTGGTCGAGCAGCATGAACGCCCACGTGAGTGCGACCGCCGTGGTCTCATGGCCCGCAAGCAGCAACGTCATGACTTCGTCGCGCACCTGGCGCTCCGGCATGCCGACGCCCTTTTCGTCGCGAGCGAGCAGCAGCATCGACAACAGGTCGCCGCGATCCTCGTCGGGTCGCCGCTCGTGGATGATGCCGTACACGATGTCGTCCAGCCGCCTGATCGCGCTGGCGAGACGGCGGTTGCCGGGAGTCGGCAACCACGTCGGGATGAGGAACTTGAGGCTCGCGAAGCGGCCGAAGTAGAAGTCCTGGATCTCTGTACCCAGTCGTGCCAGTTCCTCGATCCGCGGCGTTACGTCGGTGTCGAAAAGCGTCCGCGCCACGATCCGGAGCGTCAGTGCGGTCAGCTCGTCGTGGACATCGACGCGCTCCCCTGCTCGCCACGCCTCGACCGAATCCTCGGCGTAGCGCGACATGGTTCGGCCGTAGCCGGCGATCCGTTCGCGGTGGAACGCCCCCGAGGCAAGCCGACGATGCCGTAGCCACTCGTCGCCCTCCGCGGTCAGGAGGCCGTTTCCGAGGAGCGGTATCAGCATCCGGGTCCCGAAGCTCTTCCGAACGTCAGCCGCACGGTCCGTCAGGAGCTCATCGATCTCCGCCGGCCCGAATGCCACGTGCGCGCGGAACGGACCGAAGCGGACCGGGACGAAGTCGCCGTACGCGTCGCGCCATCGCCGCATCGAACCGGTCGGGTCGGCGCCGTACTCACGCATCGCCCCAGTGATGAGCGCGCCCTTGGGTCCCAGCCCCGTGTAGCGCCGCACGTACGTGATCGACTTCCGCTGGCCGGTGGTCGACGCGCCGTCCCCCGGCGCCGTCGTCCCCTGGTCGACGGGTGTCGCCGTGGTCATGCGACCACTGTAGTCCTCCCCCGCCAGAGGCTCCCCTGACGACTAGTCTTCTCGCCATGAGGCTGGTCGTGACCGCGTTCGTGACGCTGGACGGGATCATCGAGGCGCCCGGGTTCGACGAGCACCGAAGCGGCCGCAACGCTTGGGCGTTGCGCTTCCAGACCGATGAGGACGAGGTCTTCAACAAGGATCAGGCGATGTCCGCCGATGCGTTCCTCCTCGGGCGGCGGACATGGCAGATCTGGGCGGCCTTCTGGCCGACCCAAACCACTGGAGATCACGACCTGATCGAGAAGATGAACAGCGTCCCGAAGTACGTCGTGTCGAACACGCTCGAACGGGCCGATTGGAACAACACGACGATCATCTCCGGCGATATCGCAGGCCGCGTCGCGAATTTGAAGGAGCAGCCAGGCGGCGACATGCTCGTGTACGGCAGCCCAGACCTGGTCGATGAGCTGCTTCGCCACGAGCTTATCGATGAATACCGGCTGCTGATCTACCCGGTGATCCTGGGCAGCGGAAAGCGCCTGTTCCGCGACCGCATCGATACCCACTACCTGCGGCTCGCAGAGTCACGCACGTTCGGATCGGGCGTCGTCCTGCTTCGTTACGTGCCCGAGTCTGAGACGCCGACGAGTCGCTACTTCGACGAATACCAGTGGACCCGCGAGCAGGTCCGCTCGCTCCAAGCCGCCGAGGACATCGACCGAACGCTGGCGACCGTTTTGTTCGCAGACATCGTCGATTCCACGGGGCGTGCGGCCGCGATGGGTGACCGCTCGTGGAAGAAGCTTCTTGAACAGCACCAGCGGGTCGTCCAGGGCGAGGTCCAGCGATGGCACGGCCAGAACGTCGAGTTCGCCGGGGACGGTGTCATGGCCGTCTTCGACGCGCCGACGCGAGCGCTGCGCTGCGCGTTCGGGCTCGTCGAAGCGGCGCGCGACCTCGTGATCGAGACGCGAGTCGGCGTCCACACCGGCGAGATCGAGCGGCGCGAGACCGGCGTCGGCGGCATCGCGGTCCATATCGCCGCCCGCGTGATGGGCGCCGCCATGCCGAGTCAAGTCGTCGTGACGAAGACGGTGCGAGATCTGGTGACCGGCACCGATGTCACGTTTCGGCCCCTGGGCGAGACGAACCTGCGCGGTGTACCGGGGCGGTGGGAGCTATTCCAGGCGGAGCCCTCGAATAGGTAGACCGTCAGCTCGGGTCGATGTTGTGGTTGAGCCGGAAGACGTTGGTCGGATCCCACGCGCGCTTGAGCTCACGCAGCCGCTCCAGCTTCGTGTCACCGTAGCTCGAGCGAGTCACCTCGGGCCCGCCATCCGACAGCTCGTTGATGTAGCGACCCGGCATGAGGTGGGGCTCGACGATCGCCATCGCACCGCGGACCCACGCCGCATTCGCGTCGTCCAGAGCGGGGTCGGTCCACGACGTATCCGGGCTCACATCGAACGGACGGCCCCGGCCGGTGTATGCGGCGGAGTCGTCGTCGACACGGTCGATCGCGCCGCCCATCGCCGTGACCGAGATGCTGCTATCGCCCGGGACACTCTCGACATGCGCGACGAATCCGTCCAGGACATCGGGGAGGCAGTCGGCCACGTAGCCGCCCAGGATGAAGCTCCGCGAGCCCCAGTCGAGCAGAAGATCGCTGGAGCGTTGCGCGTCGAGGTAGCGCTCGGTCCCGGCGGTCACGGATGCAGGCTTCGGACCACTCAGGAGCGGCGCGATGTCGCGCTCGACGTCCTCCCCGGCGCCACTGTGGTTGAAGGAGATCACGACGATCGGCCGACCGGCGATGGCCTCCGGGTAGGAGCTCGCGGGCTCGGCAAGCGCGACCGTGAAGATCGTCGCGACCGTTTCCGGGGCGCTCATCGCGAAGTCACGGAAGACCGCCCACAGCTCGTGGATGTCGGTCGCCGGATGGATGTGAACGCCGCGATGAAGCGTTCCGGAGAACTCGTGCAGGTCGAACTCGAGACTCGTGGCGATGCCGAAGTTCGCGCCGGCGCCGCGCAGGCCCCAGAAGAGGTCCGGTTCCTCGTCGGCGCTGGCCGTCACGACGCGTCCATCGGCCGTGACGAGCTCGACCGAGCGGAGGTTGTCGATCGTCAGCCCGAAGTTGCGCTGCAGTCGGCCGACCCCGCCACCGAGCGTCAACCCGGCAACACCCGTGTGGCCGACCACGCCGACCGGACAGACGAGCCCGTGCTCCTGGGCGGCGATGTCGAGCTGACCGAGGAGCGCCCCGCCGCCGGTCCGTGCCCGCCGCCGCCCGGGATCGACGGTGACGTCATCCAGGCGCCGCAGGTCGATGACGAGGCCGCCTTCCGCCGTCGAATGGCCGAGCGCGCTGTGGCCTCCGCCTCGGACAGCGATCTCAAGGTCGTGTTCACGACCGAATCGGACCGCGGCGACGACGTCGTCGACGTTCGTCGGACGGACGATCAGCGCGGGTCGCCGATCGAAGACGGCGTTCCAGACGCGCCGTGCGTCGTCGTAGTCGGCTGTGTCGGGCTCGATGATCTCGCCCCCGAAATGGCGGCGAAGTTCATCCGGCTGGGGCCGCGGGCGGGTGACGGTCATGCGACGAGGGTACGGCGCTCGTTCACTCGCCGTGAGTCTGGCGCCCGCGCAGCGCGGATCGGCGGCCCCTACCCTACGCGCCCGAGGCGTCGTCCTCGCTACGCCAGGAGCCCTGGCCATACACCTTGTCGACGTCGACGCGGATGGTGAAGCCCGGAGGTGCATCCCGCCAGGGATATTCCCGTCCCGGGCCGAGGTAGAACTCCGAGAGCGTGTCCATGACGTCGAGCGCGCCACCCTCCTCGATCCGGGCGCGCCCATCGATCACGAGGTACGGGTGGAGCGGTTCATCGCCCGGCTCGTGCGCCTCGAACGACAGCGCGATGCGAGGGTCGCGCCGGAGGTTGTCGAGCTTGTGCTGGTCCGAGAAGGTCGACCACACGACCCCATCGCCATCAGCGCCCGCCCAGGCGAGGCTGACGTGCGGTGAGCCGTCCGGTTCGAGGGTCACGATGTGCGCGAGAGCGCCCTGCTTGAGGAATTCGCGGGCGCCGGCGGGGATGGTTGCCATGACAACGATGGTAACGGGCGTCGGAGTACCGGCGCCTTGCAACACCATCGAACTCGACGCCGCAGTAGGCTGCCGCCATGAGCGTTTGGTTCGGTTTCCACCTGCCCAGCTACACCCATCCCGAGATACCGCCCGATCGACTCTTCGACGGCGTCGTCGCGCAGGCACGTGCGGCCGAGGAGGCCGGTTTCACCCTCGTCACGGTCATGGATCACCTCTACCAGATCCCCGGCGTGGGCGCGGTCACCGAACCGATGCTCGAGGCCTGGATGACGCTCGCTGCGCTTGCCCGCGACACGAGCCGCGTCCGGCTCGGAACGCTGGTCACTGGCGTCACGTACCGCAACCCCGCGCTGCTGGCCAAGGAGGCCACGACGCTCGACGTCATCTCCGGCGGGCGAGCGATCTTCGGCATCGGCGCGGCGTGGAACGACGTCGAGCATCAGGGCTACGGTTACGACTTCCCGCCCGTCCGCGAGCGGATGGACCGGCTCGAGGAGGCGCTGGCGATCGCGAAAGCGATGTTCACCGAGGAGCCCGCGACCTTCCACGGCAAGCACTACCAGCTCGAAGCGGCCCTCAACGAGCCACGACCCGTCCAACCGAAGGGGCCTCCGATCCTCATCGGTGGCGTCGGCGAACAACGGACACTGCGCATCGCCGCGAAGTTCGCGGACATGACGCACTGGTTCGCGCTGGGGCTCGACTCGCTGCTCCACAAGACCGAAGTGCTCGAACGCTATTGCGCCGAGATCGGCCGCGATCCGTCGACGATCGAGCGGACCGTCGGGGCGCCCGTGATGGTCGTCGAGTCCGACGAAGCCGGGAAGGCGTTGATCCAGATGATCCCCGAGGAGCGTCGCCCGTACGTGCACGTCGGGACACCAGACAAGGCCGCCGACGCGCTCCGTCCGTACATCGACGCCGGGTTCACGGGCTTCACGTTCAACAACAACCTGTACCGCACGCCGGACGACATCGCCCGGCTCGGGGAGGTCCTCCGCCTGGTCACCGCCTGATGCCGCAGTACCGGTTCGTGACGATCTGGCGGGTACAGGCGCCGATCGATCGCGTGTTCGCCGAGATCGACGACGCGGAGGCCTGGCCGACGTGGTGGCCGAACGTTCGCGCGGTCGAACCACTCGAGGAGGCTGGTCCCGACAAGATCGGGGCGAGGTATCGGACGACGTTCGTCGGGAAGCTGCCCTACGAGCTCCGCTTCGACCTCCGCGTGTCCGGCCGGGAGCCGCCGACGTCGCTGGTCGGCATCGCCACCGGCGAGCTCGAGGGGACGGGCGAGTGGACGCTGTGGACCGAGGAGGACTGGACGGTCGTGCGGTACGTCTGGGCGATCCGGACGACAGCGCGCTGGATGAACCTGCTGGCGCCGCTGCCGTTCGTCGACGAGATCTTCCGGCTCAACCACCACGCGGTCATGCGCAACGGTCTGGTAGGGATCCGGCGACGGCTCGGTGGGGTCGCAGGGACGTACGCGCGCGAAGACTGAGGCTGAGCGCTCTGTCAGCTGGCTGCCCGGTCGGCGGCCAGACGCTCCTCGACGACATCGGAGGCGAGCGCTCGACTGCGGGCCTGCCCGGTGAGCGCTTCGAGGAATGGCTCGCGGCGGATCGCCAGTAGCTCGGTCGGCTCGATGGCCTCGACCGTCGCGGTTCGCGGGACGTCGCGGATGAGCGCGATCTCGCCGAACGACCCGCCTCCCGTGACACTGCCCGCATCGCGTCCCTGGACCGTGACGTGGACGCGGCCGCTCAGCACGATGTAGAAGCGGTCGCCGTGCTCGCCCTCGGTGACGATGACCTCGCCGGGTGCCGCGGCCGAGTGTTCCGCATACGCAGCCAGGCGTTCCACGACGGGAGCCGAAAGCGGGCTGAACATGGGGACCGCCCTGATGATCGCGAGGTCGCGGAGGATCGCGGGGTCGATACGGTCGGCCCGCAGCAGGACCGGAGCCGCGACCACGGCGACGAGCCCGAGGAAGCTGCCGAGCGCGATCAGGGCGCCACCCGGTCCGATCGTGACGACCAGGACCGGTACGACGAGCCCGCCGAGCGACTCGGCGCCGGTCTGCAGCGATTCATTGATGCCGAACACCCTCGTCATGACGTCGTCACCGACCAGCCGTTGGATCATCGTGGTCGCGGCGACCCACGCGACAGACCAGCCGATCCCGGTCGCGACCAACGCGATGACGACGGGCAGCGGCGTCGAACCGAGGCCGACCGCAGCGACCGCGACCGCGAACCCGACCACCGACGCGAGCAGTGGCGTCGCGATGCGCTCGCGTCCGACGAGTGACGTCGCCACGATCGAACCGAGCAGGGCGCCGACGCCGGTCACGGCAGCGAGATAGCCCGCGGCCTGCTCGTCGTAGCCGAGGACGTCGATCGCGACGATGACGATGAGGACGTTCAGCGCCCCCAGGGTGCCGATCGTTATCGCCATGAGCGTCGAGAGCGCGACGAGCCGGCGGTCGCCGAGCGTCGTCACCGCTCCGGCAGCCAGCTCGCGGAACGCGATCCGCGCGATGGATGCGAACCCGCCCTGGGCCGCGCGCAGCGCGTCCCGCTCGATCGCCCGCGCGCGTAGGGCGAGCGGCAGGAGCAGGAGCGATGCCCCGACCATGACGGCACCTCCTGCGACGAGCACGAACGGCGCGCCCGCGACCCCGAACAGAACCCCGGCGATGAGTGACCCACCGAGCGCCCCGAACCCCTCGCCGAGCCCGGACGCGACGTTGCCGGCGGTGAGCTCTTCGGGCGACCGGGCGACCTCCGGCAGCAATGAGGCGAGCAGTGGCCGCGTCAACGCGATGAGTGCCATCGCGACGATGCCGAGCGCGTAGCCGACGAGCGCCTCGCCAATGATGAGCGCGGCCCCGGCCGCGGCGAATGCCACCGCCTGCGAGAGATACGCGGCGAACATCACCCGCGCCCGAGGGTGTCGATCGCCGAGGATCGCAGCGGTCGGCGCGACCACGATCGCGGGCAGGCCGACCGCGAACCCGATCAGCCCTGCCTCGGCCGCGCCGCCGCGGCTGAAGGCGTACACGACGAGTGCGAGCCACCCGGCCCACTCGACCATCGTCGCGAGCAGGAACCCGACCTCGACCCGCCCCAGCGTGCCGTTCCGCCGCAGATTCGCGAAGACGTCGGCCAGCCTTCTGGGGCTCACGCTCGCCTCGGTTGTCCGTCGGCCGGCCCCTCCGCCGGCCATTCCGTCCGGGGAGTGTACGGGTCGCGGGGTACGCCGCCGTCAGCGAACCGTTGGGTCTTACGGCGCCGGCGAGACGCGGATCCTCGCGACGAAGATGGCCGTTCTGCCCGGTCCGGCCCTTGCAGCGAGACGAGCGTCGCCGAATGCCCAAAGGACGTCGCCGTCGGCTGTCATCTCGGCTCGTTCCCGGAGGCCCGGGCCGTTCACGACACCGCCGAGATCGGCGGTGCGCCAGCGGACCTCGTTCAGCGGTCGGGGGCGCGTCCAATGGCGACCTTCGTCCGTCGACACGGCGAACGCTGCCCCCATCGTGGCATTTCGACCGGCATCGTCGAGAAGTCGCATCGTCACGAGGAGGTAGCCCCGGCCAGCGACGAGGTTCGGTCGCAGGCTCGACTGCCGATGTCCCGTGACGTCGGCGGCCTCGGGCAGCACCGTGCGGGTCCACGAGCGCCCTGCATCGTCGCTCCGTGCGACGGTGATCGACCCTCTGGGTCGACGGTAGTCGCCCGAGCCGTAGCTGCCGACGGCGAGGTGCAGCCTTCCTGTGTCGTCGATGTCGAACCCGTACTGCCACATCGGATCCGGGCGAACATTCCCCGCGGTGCCGAGTGCGCTGGCCGCTGACGCCGTCCATGCGGTTTCCGCGACGCGCACCGCCATCCGGGGCCGGCTCGCCTTGAAAACGCCGCTACGACGATCGAATCGGATCCTGGCCATCGCGACACCCAGGCGCCGGACGTTGGCTGTACCGCCTTTGGCGAAGATGTTCGCCCTGTTCCAACGGCGAAGGTCGACCTGGTACCACGTGGCGTAGACGCTGCCGTCTGGCGCCGTCCGGATGCGGTACGCGATCCGCCACCAGTCGCCAGCCCCTTTGGCGAGCCTTACCGGCGGGATCTCGAGTCGACGCCAAGTCCTGCCGAGGTCTGCGGACGCCAGGAGGCGAAAGCCCGGACCGTGCGCGCCGGGCCCGTACCAGTTGTAGCCCACGTACACGACGCCGCGATTCGGGCTCTGCGGGTCACGGTCGACGGCGATGTCTGGAAAACCGCCCACCCACGGCGGCGTTCCTCGCTCGACGCGCAGTCTGGACCACGTCCTGCCCTCATCGTCGCTGTACGAGGTCGTGAGGCTGAACTCGCCAGCACCGCAGCGCGGTGAGGTCATGTTCGCCCAATAGAGCCTGGTTCCTCCGTCCGGACGTGGTCCCCACGCTACCGCCGGATGCAGGCCCATGCCGCGCCTGGACCTCGGTCCAGGACTCGATGGTGTGTGGCGCCACGTACGCCCACCATCTCGGGACATCCCGATCACCGGGTTGGTCGAGCACGCGGCTCCGGGGCCACGGTGGACGTAGACGACGGCGATCCGCGTCGGATCGTTCGGGTGGGTGGCGACGACGGGCTCCCAAGCTCGATCAGCGACGGATCGCGGTACGGAGCTGACTCGACGCTCGAACAGGACTCGGGGTCTTGACGGAGCCGCCGGAGGCGGGATGGGGGTCTCAGCCGACGGCCGCGTCGGCGCGCCGGGCGATACCTCGGGTCCGACGGTCGCCGGAGGTCGATCAGAGGGGTCGGACGACATGGCGAGGGGTGAGTGCAGCGTTCCTGTCTTCGCGTGCGCACCGGGGTCCGGGACACACGCCGCCATAAACACCGCCACGATCGCGAGGACGACCCCGCGCCGCGTCGCGATCGTCACGGCGCAAGGACCTCGCGGATCGCTGCGTCGAGATCCGGGGCCAGCGTCGCGGCGAATGTCGCAGTCAGATGGTGATGGTCGCGGTAGACGACCCGCCGACCGATGATCGGAGGGCACGGATCCGTCGGACAGATCCGAGCGGAGAGATCGATCACCGGGGCGCCGGATAGCCGTCGCGCCTCTAGCTCGCGGATCCTGTGCCGCCATCCGAAGGCGACAGCCTTTCGGGTCGTACAGCGTTGGATCTCGCGAGGGTGCCGCGCGAGGCAGGCGGGGACATCGTGGTCGGACCGCGGGGTATCGACGAGGATCGCGACGCGGCCAGGGATCCGCTCGATCAATGCCGCGAGGGCGGCCCCTTGTCGCTTGGGCTCTCCGTCCCGATCGACGATCGTCTGGAACCACTTGTTCGATGAGATGACGACGAGATCGGGCTTGAGTCGACGAAGTCTTCCGACCACACGCTCGCGCCATGTCTCGCATTCGGTGTATTCGCGCTTCAGATAGTCAGACCAGATGCGCATGTCGACGAAGACACAGCTGTACTTGGTGAATGGCACGAGGCGCCAGTGGCGCCGGATCGCGACTCGCTCGAATGCCGGGAACCAGTTCATGGCGTGCGAATCGCCAACGAGGGCGACGGTGACGCCACCAGCCTTGTCGCCGTAGACGCAGTCGGGTGGCTCGCTCCCCCCGATCGCGAGTCCACAGCCGTCTCGGACGAGACGATCTGAGTCGTCGCGGGCGTCGCCAAGCGTCGGGCGCAGGCCCTCAGGGAGCGGACCCTTCAGGACGGCCTTCGGCTGGGTCGGCGGCTTCGGCGTCGCTCGCGGTGTAGCAGTCGCCGAGGTCGACGGCGTCGGGCGCGGTGATCCGGAAGGGTCGGCCGGCGTGGTCGACGGGTCGACGATCTCCGCCTCGCTTGCCCAGACCTCGTCGACCTCACTCACGTTCTCGGGGTCGTCCGCTCCGCCGGTCGTTGCAGACGACCCAACGCCGACCACCTCGGCCTGCGCCACGCTGCTGAGTGCCGTCGAGGTGACTGTCACGCTCAGGATGGCGGCGGTCGCGAGTGCGATCGCCCGACGCCTGCCCCCATGCGATAAGCGGCCGGCGCGGAACGGCTCCTCGATCAGCCGCCATGTCAGCGCAGCGAGGAGGACGGATACGGCGATCAGCACGATCGGCTGGAGGGGCGACCCGGTCGCCAGGGCGATCGGAGCGTCGATCGCTGCCAGCAGCGCCGCACCGAGGACGAGCACTGGCCAGTGCCAGAGGTAGAGCGAATACGAGATGCGTCCGAGCCACCGGAGCGGGGCGCGGGCGAGGAGGAGCGCCCCGGGCGTACCTGGAGCATTGCCGGCCGCGATCAATGCGAGGGTTCCGGCCGTCGGCGCGGTCGCCGCGATATCCGGGTACGGCGTCGCCGGCGTGATGAGTGCGATGGATCCGACGAGCAAGACCGCTCCGGCCCACCCGATCGTGACGCTGACCGGCGTCGGAAGTCGGGCAGAGCCACGAACCGCGATCGCGAGGACGCCCCCGGCCGCCAGTTGCCAGGCTCGGGTGGGCAACGAGAAGTACGCCCAGCTGCCGTCCATCGCGGTGACGACGACGCAGAGCAAGAGCGAGCCGATGAGAACGGTACCTGCTACGAACACCAGGGTGAACTGCGGACGTCCGCCACGCATCGCGACGATCAGGAGTGCCGGCCACACCAGATAGAACTGCTCCTCGACCGAGAGCGACCAGTAGTGCAGCATCGGCGACGGGTCGCCTGCCGAGAAATAGTCGGTGGCCCCGAGCGCGAACCGGATGTTCGCGACCGACAGACCTGCTGCCAGGCCGTCCTGGGCGACCTTCGCCATGTCGAGAGGCGAGAAGACCACAAACGCGCCAACGAGCGTCGCGACAACGACGACAGCGGCTGCCGGCAGGATCCGTTTCGCGCGACGCGCATAAAAGGTGCCGAGCTCGATGCGGCCGGTGCGCTCGTGCTCGTCGGCCAAGAGCCCCGTGATCAGGAACCCGGAAAGCACGAAGAACACATCCACGCCGATGAACCCGGCGTCGAAGCCTGCGATCCCCGCGTGGCCTACCACGACCAGGAAGATCGCTACCCCTCTCAGCCCCTCGATCTCGGGTCGGAACCCGATCGCGTTTCGAGATAGCGCCACGGGTGCCCTCGTGTCGGTACCGGCATGACGGTTGCCGGATGCCGGAGAGACGTGCTTGGGATAGGCCTGTTGCGCCTTTTCCGGTGTCGGCGTGTTGACAGCTTCTGCGCGCAACGCGCCAGGCACTTGTCGCGTCAGAACACGTTGATGCCGCCCGACCGTCCGCTGACGGCCTCCTGCCACAATCCGCGCGCCATCGCGTCTCGTGGTCATGGAGGTCGCCCTCGCTATGTCTGACGATCGGCAGCCGGCGGTCCGCCGTCTGGCCGTCGTCTCCGACGCGGACCTGCGCGCCGACTTCGTCATGGCCGCCTATGACGAGAACCAGCGCCGTCTGACGAGCTTCGCGTACGCGCTGACGCGGGACGCGGATGCTGCGGATGACCTCGTACAGGAGACCTTCCTCCGCCTGGTCAAGGAGCATGCCGCCGGCCGCCAGCCGGACAACGTCACCGCCTGGCTGTACCGGGTCTGCTCGAACCTCGCTACGAGCCGCGGTCGACGCGGCGTCGTGGCGCGGCGGTTCCTCGAGCGACGTCCGGCGGAGGAGACCGAGGTCGCGGCCGAGATCGAGATCCTTCGCCACGAGCTGAGCGAGGCGCTGCTCGCGGCCCTGACCATCCTTCCGGATGACGCGCGCACCGCGGTCGTCATGGCAGCGCAGGGCTTCTCGGGACGCGAGATCGCCGAGGCGCTCGGACGGACCGAGACGAGCACCCGCACGATGATGTTCCGGGCCCGCGAGCGCCTGCGTACCTTCCTCGTCGCAGAGGGAGTGGTGCGATGACCCACGAGCACGAGGCGCTCGAGCTAGCGGTGGCATCGCTCGACTTCGAGCTGACGCCCGCCGAGCGGACACGGATGGAAGCAGGCCTGGCAGCCTGCCACGAGTGTGCGGCGCTCGCCGCGAGCCACATCGGGCTGCAAAACCTTCTCACGCAGATCCCGGTCCACGAGGCGTCCCCGATCGTTCGTCAGCGCGTGCTGCGCGCGGCACTCGTGCCGCCGCGCAGGTCGCAGTGGCAGATGCTGCTCGTGGCCGCTGCACTGCTCGCCCTGCTCGCTGCGGGCGCGGCC
>JBKPMM010000064.1:0-22813 GCA_046732155.1 Chloroflexota bacterium
CCGCCAGCCCACCCGGTAGCCGCGGCGTCACGTTCCGGGAAACGATGCTCGACCGGCGTAATCCGGAGCCGCGCTCCCCGATGCGAGGCGCCTGGACCGGCTTGGGACTGGCACATGGACCGGGCGACCTCTATCGAGCGGTCCTCGAGGGGATCGCATTCGGTCTGGCGGAGGCGTGTGGCGGGCTCCAGCCCACGGAGGTGATCGCCACGGGCGGCATGCTCCGGAGCGACCTCTTCCGGACGATCCTCGCGGATATGCTGGGACGGCCGATCGTGAGCCTGTACGAGGAAACGAGCGCCGCCGCGCTCGGTGCCGCGTTCGGGGACGTGCCGGCGCGCGTACCCCATCTCGTGCGCACCGCTGCGACGACCCGCCCCAGCGGTGCAGACTACGAGGAGGCCCGCGACAGGTATCGCAGGGCCGAGCTTCCCGACCTTGACGAGGCCTGACCCAGACGTGACGGCGCCGACCCTGATCAACCTGCGCAGCGACACCCAGACCCTGCCGACCGAGCGGATGCGCCAGGCGATGGCCGAGGCGCCGCTCGGCGACGACACGTACGGCGAGGACCCGACCGTCCTCAGGTTCGAGTCGATGGCCGCGGAGCGCATGGGGACCGAGGCGGCGATGTTGGTCCTGTCGGGGACGATGGCGAACCTCATCGCGCTGCTCGTCCATTGCCGGCCCGCCGATGAGCTGTTCGTCGATGCAGGCGCGCACGTCGTCTACTACGAGTCGGGCGGTCTCGGAGCGATCGCCGGGGTGACGCCGACGATCGTCGCCTCGGACCGCGGCCACATCCTGCCCGAGGCGCTGCAGGGTGCCATCCGACGACCGAACATCCATTACCCGCGCCCCCGGCTCGTGTGGCTCGAGAACACGCACAATCGAGGCGCGGGGTCGGTGATGGGCATCGACCACCAGCGCGCCGTCGAGGCCGTCGCGCGTGAGCACGGACTTGCCGTGCACCTGGACGGTGCGCGGGTCTTCAATGCCGCGGCAGCGCAGGGCCTCGATGTCCGCGAGCTGCTCGCGGGCGTCGACAGCACGATGGTGGACCTGACGAAAGGCCTGTCGTGCCCGCTCGGCGCGTTGCTCGTCGGATCGACCGCGTTCATCGAGCAGGCACGCTTCCGGCGACGGCTCGTGGGCGGCGGGATGCGCCAGGCCGGGGTCATCGCCGCGTGCGGGATCGTCGCGTTCGAGGATCTCCTCGACCGGACGCTCGACGATCATCGCTCGGCACGCAGGCTCGCCGAGGGGCTGGCGGCCATCGACGGCTTCGCTATCGACCCCGCGTCGGTCGAGACCAACATGGTCTACGTCGACGTGAGCACACTCGGCCCGTCCACCGATGTGGCGGCTGCACTCCGTTCAGCAGGCGTCATCGTCTCGGACCGGCCGCCTCGGCAGATCCGACTCGTGACGCACCTGCAGATCACCGACGACCTCATCGAAGCAGCCCTGGAACGCATGGCCGACGTCGCGACGAGGCTGCGCGCCACGCCGGCCGCCTGACCAGGAGCGTGAAGGCCGCGTCGTCGGCGGTCATCGGCCTCGACATCGGGACGAGCGTCGTCAAGGGCGTCCTCATCGCCGCGGACGGTCGCGTGGTCGCGCACGCCGCCCGGTCGCAGCCGCTCACATTCGGGCCGGGTGGGCGCGTGGAGGTCGACGCGGTCGTCGTCGCCCGGAACGCCCGCCGCGTGATCGGGCAGCTCGCGGGCCAGGGCGTGAGGGCAGCGTTGCGGGTCCGCGCGGTGTGCGCGGGCGGATCAGGCGACGAGGCGGTCTGGGTGGACGACGTCGGCGTGCCGGTCGCGCCCGTCGCGCTGAGCCTCGACACGCGCGACACCGCCGTCGGTGAGGCGATCGTCAACGCGGTGGGAGAGCAGCGGTTCAGGGCGCTGACGGGGCTGCCGACGGCTGGGGCGTACCCGATCACGCGGTACGCCGCGCTCCGGGCGACCCGCCCGGACGTCGCCGCCCGCGTCCAGCGGCTGCTCGCATGGCCCGAGGCGCTCGCGCTGGACCTGGGCGTCGACGTCAGCGGTGAACCGACCCTCGCCGCCCGGACCGGAGCCTGGCGACTGGATGACGACGTTGAGCGCGGCCGCTACGACGCGGACCTACTTGCCGCCACTCGCGTACCGGCCGAGCTCTTCCCACCGGTCGTCGCGACGGGCAGCGTGATCGGCGTCATCCCGCCACGTGTCGCCGCCACGCTCGGGCTGCCCGCCGGCGTCAGCCTCGTGGCCGGAGGCTTCGATCAGGCGATGGCGACCTTGGGCGCGCAGATCACGACGACCGGGGTCGCCCACGTCGGCGCGGGTTCGTGGCAGGCACTGACCGTGCTCGCCGACGAGCGTCCGACGGCGGATCTCGTCGCGGCGGGTTTCTCGATCGGGCCATCGATCGCGGCAGGCCGACGCTGGTCGGTGATGGCGAGTGGGCCCGGGACGATCGCTCTCGGATGGCTCGGTAGGGTCGCGGACGGTGCCGGCGACCCCGTGAAGCGGAGCATGGCGCTTGCCCGCCGTGCTGCGGACGAGCCAACCCGCCTGGCCGTGATCCCCGATCTCGGCGGCGGCGCACCGCCCTATCCCGATCCGCTGGCGCGCGGGGTCATCGCCGGTCTCGGGCTTGGCGACGGAGCGGACCGCATCGCCCGCGCGCTCCTCGAGGGAGTCGCGATCGGCCTCCGCGAACGCCTCACTCGGGCCGCGGCCGCCGGGCTTGCGGTCGGCGAGATCCGCTCGACCGGTGGCGGCGCCCGCGACCCGCTGTTCCGCCGCGTGACTGCGGACGTGACCGGGGTGCCGGTACGGTCCGTCTACCCGGCCGACGCCGGCGCGGTCGCCGCGGCGGCGCTTGCCTTGACGGCAGTCGAGCTCGCGCCGGATGTGGCGTCGGCCCTGGGACGGACCGTGCGGATCGGGCGACCGATCGTCCCCCGACCGGCGCACCATGCTGCATATGTCGAGGTCGCGGAGCGGCTCGCCGTCCTGCGCTCGAGCATCGCGACCGTGCAACGCACCGACGCGGACACGTAGGCTCAAGGGCGATCGGCCGGCGTGTCAGCTGGCGGTGGGAACGGGAGGAGGCGACATTGGACAGGTTGGCCGGCCGTCGGGCCGTCGTGACTGGTGGGGCCCGTGGCATCGGCGCGGCGATGGCGCGAGCGTTCGTCGACGAGGGAGCGGAGGTCGTGATCTTCGACCTGAACGGCGAAGGTGCGGCGGCTACGGCGGCCGCTATCGGGCCCGCGTGCCAGGCACGCGCGGTCGACGTGCGCTCCGAGGACCAGGTCGACGCGTCCTTCGATGACCTGGAGTCGAGCGGCTTCGCCGTCGACCTGCTCGTGAACGACGCCGCGATCCAGCGGGAGGCCGCGCTCGCGGATCAGACCGTCGACGATTTCCGGGTCGTCGTCGACACGAACCTCCTCGGCACGTTCCTGTGTTCACGCGGTGCCCTGCGGGGGATGCGTCGGCGGCGGACCGGCGTGATCATCAACATGAGCTCCGTCCTCGGCCTGACCGGCGATTCGCTGCTGCCGATCTACTCCGCGACCAAGCACGCCATCATCGGCCTGACCAAGTCGACTGCCGTCGCGTACGCCGAGGAAGGCATCCGCTGCGTCGCGATCTGCCCGGGTGACGTCGATACCGAACTCAACGAGCAGTACTTCGCGTCCCAGCCCGATCCGGCCGAGTTCCGCCGTCGCGTGGAGCGTGAATACCCGATGCGCCGGATGGCGCAGCCAGCCGAGATCGCGCGTCTCGGCGTCGCGCTGGCGACCGACGATGCGTCGTTCGTGAACGGCACGTACGTCCTCGCCGATGGCGGGATCATGGCGCGGCTGTTCGACCTGTACTGACCGCCACCTCGGCGCCCTACCATCGAGCTGTGACGACCGAGTACGGCGCCGATTGGAGCGCGGGGCTGCGGCGAGCTGATGCAGGCGAGCTCCGCGACTGGCTCGACTTCGCGCTCGCGTGTGCCGACCTCGCCGACGAGCTCGCGCTCGGTGGGCTGCGCGAGGAGCTCACGGTCGAGGCGAAGGCCGACGGCTCGTTCGTCACGGAGGTCGACCGGCTGATCGAGACGACGCTCCGGTCGCGGCTCGCCGAGCGGTTCCCCGATCACGACGTCGTCGGGGAGGAATACGGGACGGCGGTCGGCTCGAGCTCGACCCGCTGGTACGTTGATCCGATCGACGGCACGCACAACTACATGCGCGGCGTCCCGCTCTTCGGCACGCTCCTCGCGGCCGAACGCGATGGCGAGATCCAGGTCGGCGTCATCAGTGCGCCGGCGCTTGGGCAGCGCTGGTGGGCCAGCCGAGGCGAGGGCGCCTGGACGATCGGCGGGGGACGGCGCGACCGGCGGCGGTTGCGCGTATCCGACCGGGCGGACCTCGCGGAGGCACAGGTCCTCTTCAGGTCGGTGACCGACATGCACGCGTCGCCGGTCGCCGACGGCTTCGACGCGCTGCTGCCGACCGTCTGGCGTGAGCGCGGCTTCGGCGATTTCTGGGGGTATGCGCTCGTCGCCGACGGTGCCGCGGAGGCGATGATGGAGCGCGATCTCGGACCGTGGGATCTGGCGGCCCCATGGATCGTGGTCGAGGAGGCGGGCGGCCGGATCACCGACTTCGACGGGCGTCGGTCATTCGCGGCGGGGGAGGGCCTCGCGACGAACGGCGTCCTCCACGACGTGCTGCTGGATCGACTCCACGGTCGGTCGACGGGAGCGGCGCTGCCCCCGATGCGCTGATCTACCCGCCTCTCGCGGGCCCGCGCGCCAGAAACGGCGCCGCGTGTCGCCGCGTGTCGCCCACGCGCAGAGGACTTGACCGCGCCGCTACTATCGTCCACACGTCCGACAACAGTGGTCAGACAACCCGAGGGAGTGAATGGGAAAGGCCGTCCAGGCGGTCATGGGCGAACTTTCCACGGCGATCGAGGCCGAGTACCGGCCTGGCGACCGCCTGCCGTCAGAACCCGCCCTCGCGGCGGCGTACGGCGTCAGCCGCGCGACCATGCGTGAAGCACTGCAGAACCTCTCCGGGGCCGGCCTCGTCCGTCGCGTCCACGGACTCGGGACGTTCGTCACGAGCGTCAGCACCAAGATGGAAAGCGCCCTCGATGTCGACCTCGGCGTTACCGAGGCGATCCGCGCCGCGAACCAGCAGCTCGGCGTCCAGGTGCTGCGAGCGGCCGAGCAACCCGCGCCTCAGCAGGTCGGCGAAGCACTCGGCCTGCCACCTGCCGGCCGCGTCCTGTGGATCGAGCGGGCGATCCTTGCCAACGACGTCCGCGCCGTCGCGGCCGTGGACGCCATCCCGGTCGCGATCGCGGCTCGCGCCGCAACACCCTACGAGGGCGGCTCGGTCTACCGCTTCCTCGAGGTCGATTGCGGCGTGACGCTCGCGGGCGGCTCGGCATCGATCACCGCGGTCGGCGCCGAGCGCCGCGTGGCGCGCGTGCTCGATCTGCAGGAGGGCGAGCCCGTCCTCCGCGTCTCTCAGACCGAACGTGCCGACGACGGGACCCTCGTGCTGTATTCGGAGGAACACTACGTGCCCAACCTCTTCGAGCTCACCATCCGCCGGACACGGCGAGGAAGGGGCGTGGCATGACGCGGGTCAGCGACGCGACGGACAGGACCAAGCGGACGGCGAACGCTTCGCCCGCCACGAGCGAGCCCGGTCACGATGGTCACTGGCTTCGGTCGTTCGCCCGACCGGAGTTGTGGGCCGCGGCCGGCTACGACGCGAGCCATCACGACTTCGCGTGGCAGCACCGCGAGCTCGCCCGGCTGATGTCGAACGAGTGCCCGCTGCCGCCGGACGACGTCGTCATCGAGGCGGCCCTGAGCGCGATGCGCGAGGCCAACTTCTACCCGAACTCGGCCTGGGAGCTCCGCGACGCGCTCGCCGACTTTGCGGGCGTCGAAAAGGGTTCGATCATCCTCGGCAACGGCTCGACGGAGATCCTCGACGTCGTCACGCGCACATTCATCACGCCGGGCGACGAGGCGGTCATCCCGGTGCCGACGTACGCCTTCTTCGAGACGCAGGTCCGGCTCAACGGTGGCGTGCCGGTCCTCGTCCCGACCACCGCGGACCTCGGGTTCGACATCCCGGCCATCCGAGCCGCGGTCACGCCGCGGACCAAGCTCATCTTCCTGTGCAGCCCGAACAACCCGATCGGGCGCAGCTGGACCGAGGAAGAGGTCGTGGCCGTACTCGAGACCGGCGTCCCGACCGTGATCGACCAGGCGTACCTCGAGTGCGGCTACGGCCGCTCATTCGCGCCACTCATCGCGACGTACCCCAACCTGATCGTCACTCGGACGATGTCGAAGGCGTTCGGTCTCGCCGCGGTCCGAGTGGGGTACGGACTCGCCGACCCCGCCGTCATCGATCTGCTCCTGCGCGTGCGCATCCCGTTCAGCGTCTCGCTCGTCGGAGCTCGCGCGTGCCTCGCGGCCGTCCGAGCGCCTGGTTACCTCGACCGACGTCGCCGGTACATCAGCGATGAGCGCGACCGGCTGTTCGCGGCGCTCTCGGAGCTGCCTGGCGTCGTGCCATGGCCGTCGGAGACGAACTTCATCACGATCGACGTCACCGCCACCGGTCGGCCGAGCGCCGACTACGTCGCGGAGGCCAAGGCCGAGCACCTGCTCCTGCGGCGGGTCGCGGCCCATCGGCTCGAAGGCCAGTACGTCCGCGTCACGATCGGCACGATCGAAGAGAACGACCGGTTCCTCGACGTGTTCCGCCGGAGCGTGCCCGGGACCCCCGCGCCCGAGGCGGACCCCGCCGCTGGCTGACATGACGAAGCCGGTCGTCGTGGCCTATGACGTCGGGACGAGTGGCGTCAAGGCCGTCGTGGTGGATGCGTCGGGTCGTGTCCTGGGGTCGCGCGTTCGCAGCTACGGACTGTCGACGCCGCGGGCCGACCACGTCGAGCAGGACATCGAGGCCATGGTTCTCGAGCTCGGCATCGCGAGCCGCGAGGTGATCGACGCCGTCGGTGTCGACCCGTCGGACGTCGCCGCGCTGGCCCTCACAGCCCAGATGTTCTCGGTCGTCCCCGTCGATGCCTCCGGCGTCCCACTCCGGCCGATGCTCTCCTGGCTCGATCAGCGCTCGAGCACCGAGGCGGCACGGATCCGCGCAGCGGCGGGGCCGGACGAGGGGTACGGACGGTTCGACGCCGTCCTGACGGCCAAGGACATCGTGCCCCGCATCAGCTGGGTCGAATCGCATGAGCCCGAGATCGCGCGGCGAGCCGCGTGGTACCTCGACTGTAAGGAGGCGGTCGTCGCGCGCCTCACTGGCACCGCGGCCATCGACCCGACCGGCGCCAGCGCATTCCGTCTGGTCGACCCCGCGACGAGCGCGTGGGATGCCGACCTGTGCCGCCTCGCGGAGGTGCCGATCGCTCGCCTTCCGCCGATCGTCGGAGCGACCGAGGTCGTCGGCGCCTTGACTCGTGAGGCCGCTGAAGCGACGGGGCTGCGACCGGGTACGCCGGTCGCCTGCGGCGCCGGCGACGTCCCGGCGAGTCAGATCGGCGCGGGCGCCGTCGGGATCGGCGATGTCCACCTGTCGCTCGGCACGGCCGTCTATTTCGGGGTGCTTTCGGACGCGCACCTTCGGGACCCTGCCCGTCGACTGGGACCGCTCCGCCATATCGCGCCGCCCGGCTGGCTGCTGTGGCTGGAGATCGCGACCGGTGGCGGTGCGCTGTCGTGGCTCGATCGGCAGATCGCGGGGCTGGGCGGTGCCGAACGCGATCACGCCTCCATCGACGCAAGCGTCGAGGCGGTCGCCGACGAGATGGAGGATCTCCAGTTCGTGCCGTGGCTCACCGGAGAACGCGTCCCGCTGTTCGACGACGCAGCGCGTGCGGCGTTCGTCGGGCTCGCCCTGCACCATGGCCGCGCGCATCTGATCCGAGCGGTCATGGAGGGCGTGGCGAGCCAGATCGCGTGGGCGTACGAATACGGTCTCGCGTACGGCATCGAACCGGGCACGATCCGCGCGGTCGGCGGCGGCAGTATCGGCGGCGTCTGGACGCGGCTGATCGCCGATGCCCTCGATCGGCCGCTCGAGATCGTGGCGGATCCCCAGGACGCCGCAGCCCGCGGTGCCGCGGCCTGTGCGCTCGTCGCGGCGGGTCTCGCCGCCGACGTCCGAACCGCCGTTCCGCCGAGGATCGAGCGCTCCGTCGTGCCGGACCCAGAACGTGCCGCCCAGGCCCGCGCGCGTCTCAGCACGTTCCGCCGGCTGTATCCCGCGCTGCGCGAGGCCGTCGCGTGACGCGCCTCGAGCTCGTCGCGACCTATCTCGCCGACTTGCCCGCCGGCCGCGAGCAGGAGGCGGCCGAGGCATTCGCGACCGGTCAGACGATCGGGACGTGGACACCGGTCCCCGGCATCACCGACGAGATGCGGGCGGAGTACGGAGGACGCGTCATCGAGCTGCGTCCGCTCATGACCGACGAGGTCGTCGCCGGTGAGCCCGTCGAGGGCTCGAACTCGCTGCTGCGTGTCGGCTTTCCGATCGTCAATTTCGGGCCGCAGTTCCCGATGCTCATCACGACGCTGCTCGGCAACGATCCGTCGACGTCGATCGCCGCTCGCCTCGTCGACATCGACATCCCGCGCGAGTACGTCGCAGGCTTCCCCGGACCCCGGCACGGAACGGCCGGCTGGCGCCGGATCACCGGCGTCGAGCGTCGTCCGATCGTCATCAACATGATCAAGCCGTGTACCGGGTACCCGCCCGAGGTCGGGGCGCAGTTCGTCGAGGAGAGTGCGCGCGGTGGCGTGGACCTGATCAAGGACGACGAGTTGCTCGCCGACCCGACGTTCGCGCGGGTCGCCGACCGCGCCCGGGCGTACACGCAGACCCTCGACCGGGTGGCTGAAGAGACCGGACACCGGGCGCGCTACGTCGCCAACGTCACCACGCGCTCCGCCCGACTGATCGATACGGCGAACGCGGCGCTCCACGGCGGTGCCGATGCCCTGATGGTGAACGGCCTCGCGACCGGTCTCGATGCGGTCCAGGCGCTTGCCGAAGCGGATCTTGGTGTCCCGATCCTCGTCCATACGGCCGGCATCGAGACGTTCACGACACCGACGGCGGGGGGCTACGGCCATCGTCTGCTGCTCGGCCGCCTCGCGCGTCTCGCCGGCGCCGACGCCGTCCTCAGCAGCACACCGTGGGCGCCACGACCGCTCGAGATGTCGCGATACGAGGGCGTCCTCGAGGGCTGCCGTGATCACTGGCACGCGCTCCCCCCGACGCTGCCGATGGTGGGCGGCGGCATCCGGGCGGACCACATCGCCTCGCTCGTCGAGGTCGGTGGCGCGGACTTGATGATCGGGGTCGGGGGCGCGATCCAGGGACATCCCGAGGGCACGGCGGCCGGTGGGCGGGTCGTCATGCAGGCCGTCGATGCGGCCGTCGAGCGGTTCGTCGCGGCGGCCCGGTGATGCGCCCGCTGATCGGGACGAGCTGGAAGATGAACCTGACACCCAGCGAGGCAGGTGCGTGGTTCGCCGCGGCCGTCCCCGCGCTCTCGAAGCTCGACGATCGCGACCTATTCGTGCTCCCACCGTTCCCCGCGATCCCCATCGCCCGCGACGCCCTGTGTCGAACGGACATCGCCTGGGGCGCGCAGGACGTCCACCCCGACGAGGCCGGTGCCCACACGGGGGACGTCTCCGCGGCCATGCTCGCGGACCTCGGCTGCCGCTTCGTCGAGGTCGGGCACTCGGAGCGCCGCCGCGATCATCGCGAGGGCGACGCCCTGATCGCGGCCAAGATCGCGGCGATCCGGCGCCACGAGATGCGGCCACTCCTGTGTGTCGGCGAGCGCACGCCCGGACCGGTCGCGGCGGCGTTGCGGAACGTCACGCGCCAGCTCCGCGGCGCTCTGGGCGCCGTCGCCCCCGCCGAGCTGGAGCACGTGGTCGTCGCCTACGAGCCTGTGTGGGCCATCGGTGTCGGCGCGATGGCAGCGCCGTCCGAGCACATCGAGGCGGTGCACGCGGGGATCCGTCGCTGGCTCGATGCCCACGGCGCGTCGTCGACGCCGGTGCTCTATGGCGGCAGCGTGGACGCGACGAACGCGGGTCCGATCGCGAACCTCGCCGGCGTCGACGGCCTGTTCGTCGGCCGTGCGGCGCTCGACCCCGACACGTTCATCCGCATCGCCAGCATCGACATCGCGGGAGGAGGCACAGCGTGACTGACAGCAAGCCGATCGTGATCGGCGCCGATGACGCCGGGCTCGGGCTCAAGGGCATCATCAAGGGCTACCTCGACGACCTCGGGGTCGCCTACGACGACGTCGGGGTCGACACGCCGGATGCGACGGCGCTCGGGATCGACTATCCCGACGTCGCCGAGACGGCCGCGACGGGCATCCGCGATGGTCGCTACGACCGCGGCATCCTGATCTGTGGGACGGGCATCGGCATGGCGATCACCGCCAACAAGGTGCCCGGCGTGCGCGCCGCTCAGGCCCACGACGTCTACTCGGCGCAGCGCGCGCGAAAGAGCAACGATGCGCAGGTGCTGACGATGGGCGCCCGTGTCATCGGGCCCGAGACCGCGAAGACGATCGTCGCCGCCTGGCTGGAGTCGGAGTTCGACGGTGGCGGCTCGACGCGCAAGGTCGCCAAGATCGCCGACCTGGAGCGCCGCCTCGGTGAGACGCCCGGCGACGGCTCGACGGGAGCGGCCTAACCGCGGAGGGCGTTGCGGAGCGCGAAGGCTCCGGCGCCAAGGAACCCGATGCCGAGCGGCGACCCGGACCCGAGCTGCAACAGACCCAACGCGATCAGCGCGGCCGCACCGACGAGGGACAGCAGCCGGCCTCGATCGGGCCGGACGAAGGACTCCGTGAAGTTGCTGACCGAGCTCGGATCGGGGATGGCCGACGACGCGTCGAGCTCGCCCCACGTGGCTCTCAGCGTATCGCCCGTCTCGCTGTCGATGAGATCGGCGACCGCGTCAGCGGTCAGCGCATCGGCCAGCGCTTCGGCCAGGGCAGCGCGATCAGCCGGCCGTGCGACCGAGACGGCCATCTCCGTCAACATCCATGTGCCGGAGAAACCCTGGCGCGCGAACGCGCGGTCGACGAACGCGGCCGCCGTGTGTCGCGCGTCCCGGACGAGCTGGCGCCGACCAGCCTGATCCGCCGCGGCGAGCGCGCGACGTCGAGCCGTGACGACGTCAGCCGTGGCGCGTCCGACGACGACCCGCCCGAGTTCGACGTGCCGTGCCCGCTCGAGCGTGGCGGCCACGCGGTCCGCGGCGTCGGCACTTCCGGCGCTCGGAGCGGCCACGGCCTCGGATCCTTCGATCAGGCGCTCGTTCGGTCAGGCCCCGGCCGCGGCCAGCGACCCGTCCAGGATCGACAGCGCCAGATCGACCTCATCTGCGGTCGTCACGAGCGGCGGGATGATCCGGACCACGTTCACGTACGTGCCCGCGGTGAGCACGATGAGGTTCCGCGCGAGCGCCTCGGCCTGGACCCGCTTTGTAAGGTCGGGGTCGGGGACACGGCCGTCGCCCTCGCCTGGCTTCACGAACTCGAGCGCGACCATCAGCCCGAGGCCGCGCGCGTCGCCGACCGAGCTGTACTTCGCCTTCAACGCCTTGAGGCCATCGAGGAACTGCCGGCCACGCTCGGCGGCGTTGGCCACGAGGCCCTCGTCCTGGATCACGTCGAGCGTCGCATTCGCCGCCGCGCACGACACGACGTTGCCGCCGTATGTGCCGCCATGCGTGCCTGGCTTCCACTGAGCCATGAGCTCCTGCCGGGCGAGGATGCCGGACAGCGGTAGCCCCGACGCGATGCCCTTGGCCATGACGAGGATGTCGGGCTCGACGTCGTAGTGCATCACCGCGAACATCTGGCCGGTCCGGCCGAACCCGGTCTGGACCTCGTCAGCGATGAGCAGGATGCCGTGGCGTCGGGTGATCTCGCGCAGACGCGGCAGGAAGTCCGGTGGCGGGACGATGTAGCCCCCCTCCCCGAGCACCGGCTCGATGACGATCGCCGCGACCTGGTCGGGGTAGATGAACTGGTGGAACGTCAGGTCGAGCTGCTCCTCCCAGTCGCAGGTGCAGGCCGACGGGTCGTGCGGGCCGCCGGCGGCCCGGTAGCAATAGGGATAGGCCGTGTGATACACGCTGCCGGGCAGCGGCTCGAATGCGCCGCGGTACACGTCCTTGGCGGTCGTCATCGCCATCGTCTGGGCGGTCCGGCCGTGATAGCCGTAGCGGAACGCGATGATCACGGGACGACCGGTCGCGACGCGCGCGAGCTTGACGGACGCCTCGATCGCCTCGGCGCCGGAGTTCGACAGGAAGGCCTGATACGGGCCGCCCGGGAGCAGGTTGGGCAGTCGGTCGTAGAGACGCAGCCCGGGCTCGTGATACAGGATGTTCTGCTGGCCGTGGAGGAGTTTCTGCGCCTGCGCTGCGATCGCGGCGGCGACGCGCGGGTGCGCGTGTCCCGTGTTGGTCACGCCGATCCCCGACGAATAGTCGAGGTAGCGCTCGCCGTCGCGGGTGATGAGCCACGACCCTTCGCCGCGGTCGACGTCGAGGTTGGTGATCCGGCTCCAGACCGGCGGGATGACGCTGTGGTCGGGCAGGGAAGAACCCATCGCGCTCGAGGACTGCGCCCTCGTCTCGGTCGTCATACGCCCGCTCCATAATCGCGCGCCGCGACACGACGCTGCCAAAGGGTCGTCAACAGCACAAGGAGCACCGCCGACACGAAGATGATCGTCCCGATCACGTTGACCTGGACCGGGATGCCTCGCAACTGCGAGCCGTAGATGAATAGCGGGAACGTCTCGGTCTGACCGGATGTGAACGCCGTCACCACGTAGTCGTCGATCGACAGGCTGAATGCGAGCAGTGCCGCGGCGATGATGCCCGGCAGGATCAACGGGAACGTGACCTTCCAGAAGGTCGTCCACTCGTTCGCGCCGAGGTCCATCGCCGCTTCCTCGAGGTTCCGCGGGAAGTTCGACAAGCGCGCCTTCACGGTGACCACCACGAAGCTGATGTTGAACATGATGTGGGCGATCAGGATCGTCCGGATGTTGAGCGGGAAGAGGACGCCCTGCGGGATCGGCAGTTGGACCGACGCGACGAACATCGTCAGCAGCGACGCACCCAGGACGATCTCCGGCGTGGCCATCGGCAGGAAGATCAGAACGTTGGTCGTGGCACGCCCGCGGAACTGGTAGCGCGTCAGTGCCAGGGCGATCAGCGTGCCCAATGCGGTCGCGATGATGGTCGACAGGAACGCGACGACAAGGCTGTTGCGGACGGCCTCGGCAAGACCGGGTCGCCCGAGCGGGTTGAACCAGGCATCGAGCGAGAACCCCCGCCACACGAGGTTGGAGCGCCCGGTCGGGTCGTTGAAGCTGAACAGGATCATCACCGCTACCGGCAGGATCAGGTAGGCCGTGACCCCGACGACGTAGATCGGCAGCAGCCAGCGATCGACCGCGCGCGCGACGCGGTCGGCGGTGCTCCGGCGCGCACCGACGGCGACCGACGACGTCGCCATCAGATCGACGCCCCGGTGAGCTCTTCGGTCCCGATGACCCGGGCGTAGATGAACAGGCCGATCAAGATCGCCAGCATGAGGATGAACGACAGCGCCGACGCGGTCGGGTAGTCGGTGACCTGCAGGTAGCGCGCCTGGATGACGTTGCCGATCATCAGCGACTGCGGGTTGCCGAGCAGCTCGGCATTGACGAAGTCACCGACCGCCGGGATGAACGTCAGCAGCGACCCCGCGAAGATGCCCGGCAGCGCGAGCGGCAACGTCACGCGGATGAACGCCTGGCTGATGAGCCACGTGCCGATCGCCGCGCCGGCGAGCCCGAACGGGATCGACAGCACGAACGGTCCGTAGTCCATGACCAGTCCGACGACCAGCCCGAGCACACCGCCGATCGCCAGCCCGAAGATCGTGCCCTGTGGCCGCCACGGACCGGCATACAGGTCCTCGGCCGCCTCGATCAGCCGCTTGTCGATCTTCTCGAGCGCGACGTACAGCGGCAGCGTCATGAACGGCAGGAAGTTATAGGTGATGCCGGCGATCACCGCGGCCGGCGTCGCCAGCAACCGGAACTCCTCCGGTAGGATGCCGATCTCCTTGAGCGGCCCGAGCACGAGCCCGGAATCGGCGAGGATGATCTTCCAGGAGATCGTCCGCAGCAGGAAGCTCGTGAAGAACGGTGCGATGACGAGGAACAGGAGCACGTTCTTGTAGGCGCCGCCGCGGAACGCGATGGCGTAGGCCAGCGGGAAGCCGAGGGCGAACGCCAGGATCGTCGCCAGCCCGCCGTAGATGATCGAACGGGCGAGCCAGGGCCAGTACTCGCTGATGGCCTCCCCGTAGATGCCCCAGTTCCACGTCTGCTGGTAGCCAGTGTCGATGTTCCCCGTCCAGAGCGACGTGAGGAACATCTGGAACGCCGGATAGACGTAGAAGATGACGAGCCAGAGCAGCCCCGGGAGCAGCAGGAGATACGGTGCGGCGGCCCGAAGGTGCAGGGCACGCCGCATCGCGCGCTAGAGCCCCATCGCCTTCGTGAACGCCTCGCTCCAGGCCTTGTCCTCGTCGGCCGTCGTCGCTCGGAAGATGTGGAGTCGGGACGTCCAATCGTCGGGCGGGAAGATGAGCGGGTTGTTGGCGAGTTCAGGACTGCTCTCGAGCATGACCTCCTTGGCGCCCTTCACCGGGCAGACGTAGTTGACGTACGCCTCGATGGTCGCGGCGTTCTGGGGCTCGTAGTAGAAGTCGATCCAGCGCTCGGCCTGGGCCTTGTTCGTCGCTCCCTTGGGGATGACCATGTTGTCGGTCCAGAGCATCCCGCCCTGGGTCGGCAGTTCCCATTGGAAGTCCTGGTCGGGCTTCTGGTCCGGAACCAGGAGCGTGAGCACGTCGCCCGACCACGCCATCGCGATCACCACGCCGCCGCCGGCCATGTCCTCCACGTACGAGTTGCCTGTCACCTGGCGGACGATGCCGTCCTTCACCGCCTTCTGGACATCGGCGAGGGCGGAGTCGAACTGCTCCTGCGTCAACTCCTCCGGTTTGTTGCCCTGGCGGATCGCGGCGAGGCCGACCGTGTCGCGCATCTCCGACAGGTACGTCAGCTTGCCCTTGAACTTGTTGTCGAAGAAGACGTCGAGCGATTTCTGATCGCCGGTCTTCTTCTTGTCGAACCCGATCCCGGTCATGCCCGACTGCCATGGAGCCGCGAGGTTCGTGTCGGGGTCGAAGGAGCGTGCCTTGAGGTTGTCGTTGAGGTTCGCGACGAAGTTCGGCGTCAGGCTCGTGTCGATCGTCTCGAGCCACTTGAGCCTCACCAGCCGGGCGACCATCCAGTCTGTCAGGACGACGAGATCCCACTCGGTCGGCTGACCGGCCTGGAGCGGTGCCTGCAAGTCACTCGTGAAGAACGTCTCGTTGTCGTCGACCGCACCGTCCGCGTACTGGGTGGTGATACCGGTCTCGGTCTGGAATTTCTCGATCGTCGGGAAGGTCTTGTGATCGTCGGACTGGTCGATATATCCGATCCAGTTGGCGAACCGCAGCGTTCCGCTGCTCGCGGGTGTCGCGGCCGGGCTGGCGCTGGCGCTCTCGCTCGCGGCGGCACTCGCCGACTCGCTCGCGGCGGCCGATGGCGAGGTGGCTCCTCCGCTGGCCTGCGGTGGCGTTCCACACGCGGCGAGGAAGGCGGCTGTCCCGGCCAGGGCGGTACCCTGCAGGAAGCGGCGCCGGGTGATGTCTACGGGAAGCGGCTGGCGGTCGTCGGTCATGTCCTCGTTTCCTCCTGGGCCGTCGCGGCACTCGCCGAAACGGCGTCTGATGGCTCCTTCGACGTGGTGACGACGAAGCTGTGGTCCGGGGACCAGGTCAGGACGACCTCCTCACCGGGAGCCCACAGCTCGGCTCGTGTGGCACGTTCGACGTTCTGCTCGTACACGGCCAGCCGCACGCCACCACGTGCCTCGACCTGGTACTGCGTGCTTACACCGAGGTATGACACGTCGCGGACGGTCCCGCTCAACGTGTTGTGGCCGGCCGGCGCCGGATCCGAGCCGGCGGCATCGCGCAGACGGATCTTCTCGGGACGGACGCCGACACTGATGTCGGAGCGACCATCGACGAGGCCGCTCGGTGCACGGATGAGCGTGTCGTCGGCGAGCTTCACGGTCGCATACCGCTCGTCCTTGCCCTGGACCGTTCCCGGCAGCAGGTTGCTCACGCCAAGGAACCCTGCGACGAACGGGGTCGCCGGCCGCTCATAGAGGCTTTCTGGATCGCCGAGCTGCTCGTATCGACCGAGGTTCATCACGGCGATGCGATCCGACATCGTCATCGCCTCCTCCTGGTCGTGCGTCACGTAGATGAAGGTGATGCCGACCTCTTGCTGGATCCGCTTCAGCTCGACCTGCATCTGTTTGCGCAGCTTCAGATCGAGGGCGCCGAGCGGCTCGTCGAGCAGGAGCACCGCGGGTCGGTTGATGAGTGCGCGAGCCAGCGCGACGCGCTGGGCCTGGCCACCGCTGATCTGGGTCGGCTTGCGGCGCTCGTAGCCCGGCAACTCGACCAGTGAGAGCATCTCGCCCACCCGCGCCTTGACGTCACGATCGGGAACGCCTTTGCGCCGCAACCCGAAGGCGACGTTCTCGAAGATCGTGAGGTGGGGGAACAGCGCGTAATTCTGGAAGACCGTGTTGACGTTCCGCTTGAAGGGCGGGAGCCATGTAACGTCCTCGCCCTGGAGCTCGATGAGCCCCGACGTCGGCTCCTCGAAGCCGCCGATCATGCGGAGGGTCGTCGTCTTCCCGCAGCCGGACGGTCCGAGGAGGCTGAAGAACTCCCCGTCGTGCACCTCGAGGTCGATGTGATCGACCGCGTGGACGTCGCCGAAGCGCTTGACGACATCGACGAGTCTGACGTCGACAGCGGGCACTCGTTCGCACTCCTGACTGCGATCCGGACCCGGTGGCCACTCCTCCCAGAGGCCCCGGTGCCCGCCTGGTGGGGATCAGGCGTGCGTGCCGGCCGGATGCCGCGGAGGATATGGGCGCCTCGTCGCAGGTGTCAAACCGACGCGATCCGCGGCTTCAGCGCGATCCGCGTACGAGATTCGTAGCGTTAGGGTGGCGTCACCACGGGGTTCGACGTGTCCGCGGACTCCACGGACGTCGTCGCGGTGCCCCCGACACGCTTGACGGCGCGGCCGATACGGCGCACCACGGCCTGGCCGAGGCCGCCGAGAGCCGGCATCGGGTCGCTCCACCAGAAGAGCGCCTTGTCCCCGGTCAGCCACGGCTTGAGGACGGGACCGTACGGCCGCCGGCCCGACCCGATCGCCCGGGCGATCGCCGTCGCGTCGGGGATCTCGTACAGGCCGTAGCGGCCGACCTGGTATCGATCGAGGGCCGGGACGGGCGTCTCCTGCGCGTCGAGGTAGCTCATCCATGGCAGGTCGGCGCCGGCCTTGATGATGTGGCCGATCAGCCAGAACGGTCGAGCGTTGAGCTCGATGATCTTGAACCGGCCGTCGCGCACGTCGTACTTGAACTCGACGTTGAAGATGCCCCGGTAGCGCACGGCCCCGAGCAGGCTGCGCAGCGCCGGCAGGCAACCCTCCACCTCTGCGAGCGGGATCGTCACGTCGGAGCACGTATTGGCGAGCCGCGGCGGGTCCATGCGCAGCCGGCGGCGCGCGACCAGGGCGCTGATCGTGCCGTGCCGATCCACGAACCCATCGATCAGGAAGGTCCTCGAGGTGTCGCCGGGGATGTACTCCTGGAGCATGAACGTCACGCCGGCGGTGGCGCCTTCCTCGATGAGGCCACGGGCATGCTCGCGCGACTCGATGAAGAAGCCTTTCGTCCGGAACACGCGATTGTTGGCTTGCGACTCCGTCGGTTTGAGGAAGCCAGCGGCGAGCTCGTCATCGGAGAACGTGGCCAGGTCGTCGATGTCGTTGAGCGGCGTGCTCTTGGGGCGTGGAAGGTCCAATCCCTCGGTCAGCGCGCGGAAGCGATCCTTGTCGACGAAGCGCTCGATGGCGTCGTGCGGCGCGATGCTCGACGGAAACCGTGCGCGGACGTCGTCGGGCAGGCCGGCTACGGCGAGCGCCCAGGTGTCGCTGCACGCGATCAGGACGGCGCGCGGGATATCGAGCGAGCGGAGGTACTCGGCGAGGACGGTCGGATCGGACGTCTCGCGCAATGTCGTTCTGGGCGCGCGATACCAGCGCGAACGGACGATGACGTTCGACGTCTCGTCAACGACGTACGTGGGGATCCCGCGACGGTTGAGGGCGCGGAGGACGCCAAGCGCCGCGATATGGGGCCCGAGTATCAGGACGGGTGTCGAGAAACTCCCCGTCGCGCTCGCCACGGTCAAAACTACTTGATCGCGAGGGGGTTCACCGGCGATCCGACGCCGCCGGTGATGGGCAGCGGCGGCGCCGAGAACAGGAACTCGTATCGGCCGTCCGCAGCGCAGTCCTCGGCGAGCGCCTCAAGGTCGAAGATCTCGCCGAGCAACAGGCCCATGTGGACGATCAGGATGATGTGGAGCGGTTGGAAGACATCCGGCGTCTCGTTGGGAAGGACCTCCGCGCCCCACGTGTCCGCCGCGAGAGCAGCGATCTCGTGATCGGCGATCCAGCCGACCGAGTCGAGCCCGAGCCCTGGCGCCGACCCGCCCGCATACGCGCCCCACGACCCGTCACCTCGGCACTGGGCCATCTGACCGGTCCGGATCAGCACGATGTCGCCGCGCCCGATCTCGACGCCCTGCGCCTGCGCGCAGGCTTCGAGGTCGGCGGCATCGATCGATTCGCCGGGCTCCAGCCACGGGACGCCTTTCGAGCGCGGGATGTCGAGCAGGACACCGCGGCCGACGACACGGTCGCGTGCCTTGGCGATGTCATTTCGGATCGCGCCCTTGCTCCCGACGTCCGTCGCGTCGTAGCCGTTGTAGATGTGGCGATCGAACACGATGTGCGCGAGCGCATCCCACTGCGTCCCCGACTGGAGCGGGAGGATCAACAGATCGTCCGTGCCCCGGATCCAGCGATCTCGCCCGCCGTAGAAGTCGCGCACGACCGTACCCGTCATCGCGGCGTTCCCGTCGCGGATCATCAGGTGGATCGGGTTGAACCGCCCGAAGCCGCCTGACTGAGGGCCGTTCTCGTCGACGGGGATCGCCAGCGAGAAGGCGCGTCCGGTCTTGACGAGGCCGGCGGCCGCGACGACATCGCTCTCGCGGATGTGGTTCAGCGTGCCGAGCTCGTCGTCCGAACCCCACCGGCCCCAGTTCGAGTAACGCTCCGCCAGGGCGCGGACGGTATCGATGTCAGGAGTGGAGGGCGTCGTCCGATCGGCCTCCGGTTGACCGGGGCCGTCGACCCGCGCCGCGGTGATGGTCATAGCTCGCGGATGCGGACGCGGTCGTAGCGAGTGACCGGGGCGATCGATTCGCGGTCGATGACCGCGTCGATGATCGTCGGTCCGCTGCGCTTCAGCCCCGTGGCGAGTGCCCGTTCGAAGTCCTCGACGTTCGCGACGCGGAAGCCGTTCGCACCGAAGGCTCGCGCGATCGCGCCGTAATTGATGTCGACGAACTCGTTGACCTCGGGGACGACCTTGCCGTAGAGCATGGTCTGGACGTGCTCTTCGAAGGCGAGCGTCTGGTTGTTGAGGATGACGACGATCACCGGCAGTTCATGCCGGATGGCGGTCTCGATGTCGCCGATGTGGTAGCCGAAGCCACCGTCACCGGTGATGCACACGACCTGGCGATCCGGGACCGCGAGTTGGGCGCCGAGGGCGGCCGGGAACGCCCAGCCGAGTGAGCCATCTGCACGGATGAAGTTCCGGCCGGCCTGCTTGGTCTCCGACAGGGCGCCTGCCCACGCCGATGAATAGCCCGTGTCAGCGACGAGCACGGCATCGTCGGCGAGGCGCCGATCGAGGGTTGCCATGATCGCCTCTGGCCGCATCGGACCACCGTCGAGCCCGTCCTGGGCGGCAAGCCCGAGGCGGCGCTCGTGCCAGGCGGCACGTTCGGCGGCGAGCGTCGCCACATGCTCGACGGCCGCGGGCGAGGGGAGGACCTCGAGCCGCACGGCGGCGTGGAGGGCGGCCTCGAGGAACGCGCGGGCATCGGCCACGAGCCCGATCTCGGTCGGGAAGTTCATCCCGATCACGTCAGGGTCGATCGAGACATGGATGACACGTGTGCCCGGCGTGACGAGCTTGTAGGAGTCGGTGACCATGCCGCCGAGCGCGGTGCCCACGGCCAGGATGACGTCCGCGTCACGCAGCGCCGCATTGGCGTAGATGCGCGAGTAGCGGCCCGTGCTGCCGAGCGCCAGGTCGTGCGTCTCCGCGATGCTGCCCTTGCCCGAGTTGCTCGTGGCGACCGGGATGGCGAGACGCTCCGCGAATCGACGCAGCGCCTCATGCGCGCCCGACTGATGGATGCCGCCACCGGCGAGGATGATCGGCCGACTCGCTGACGCGAGGACGTGGACGACGGCCTCGGCGTCAGCCGGGCTCGGCGCCGGCCTGCTGTATGGCACCTCGAAGACCTGGTCAAGCGGCGCCGGACGGGAGTACCCCGGTAGATCCTCTTCGAAGATGTCGTTCGGGATGCCGAGGTAGACGGGCCCGGGCGCGCCGGAGATCGCGTGCCGTGCAGCCTCCCTGATGAGCCGCGGAACGTGGCTCGACACGGACGCTTCGACGCCCCACTTCGTGACTGATGCGAACAGCGGCTGCTGCTCGAGCTCCTGGTACTCGCGGCGATAGCGATCCGAGCGGCGCATCGCGGACACCAGGGCGACGACCGGGCTGCCCGCCCAGAACGGCTCGGCGAGTCCGCCTGCGACATTGGCGGCGCCCGGCCCGTATGGGCCGTACACGAATGTGGGAGTGCCCTTGAGTCGCGCGTAGCCGTCCGCCATGTACACGGCGGCGGCTTCGCTGCGGGCCAGGACCTGGCGGATCCCGGCGGCCTCGAGGGCGATCCAGAGGCGGTTGTCCCGCCCCGTCATCAGGAAGAAATGCTCGACTCCGAGAGCCTGCATCTCCATGGCCATGGCCGCAGCCGTCTGGAGTGTTACCGAGCCGTCCGCGATGCCAGCGGGGCTGACAACGGGTGATTTCAGAGCAGCGGCAGGAGTAGCGATGTCGAGGTCCCCCCTCTTCGTAAACGAGATTCGGAGTAGACGGGCCGACGGTTGCCCTGTCAATGGTCCCGGC
This sequence comes from Chloroflexota bacterium, assembly GCA_046732155.1. Classification (GTDB taxonomy): domain Bacteria; phylum Chloroflexota; class Limnocylindria; order Limnocylindrales; family CSP1-4; genus SPCO01. The sequence goes on from JBKPMM010000064.1 coordinate 21,368, forward strand.
GTTAACACCCGATAGTCCCGTTGTCAGCCGGCAACGTGTCCCGGACGCTTTCCGGCAGACGCCCGTCCGGTGGTGGCATCGTTCGGTCTCGCGCGGCGTATGGGGGGAGGACACGGATGGCAGAGGAGATCGGACGGGGACGGTACGAGGTCGTCGAAGGCTTCTTCAAGCGCCCGAAGGGCTGGACGTTCGTCGAGGTCGCGGATGTGGGGATCGACGCCGACGACAATGTGTTCGTGTTCTGCCGCGGCACCCATCCCGTGATGATCTTCGACAAGGAAGGCCGGTTCCTCGACGCGTGGGGGCAGATCGGCGGCGAGCATTACTTCACCTTCCCGCATGGCCTGAGCGTCGCGCCGGACGGGTTCGTCTATACCGCCGACAGTCGAGATCACTCGGTTCGGAAGTTCACCAAGGACGGCCATCACGTCCTGACGCTCGGCAGTCCTCACCAGAACGCGCCCGCGTTCAGCGGCAAGCCGTTCAACCGGCCGACGCACGCGACCGCGGCCCCGAACGGCGACATCTACGTCAGCGACGGGTACGGCAACGCCAAGATCCACGTCTTCAGCCCCGACGGACAGCTCAAGTTCTCGTGGGGTTCCTCTGGGCACGGACCGGGCGAGTTCAACACGGTCCACAGCGTGTTCATGGACCCCGCCGACGATCGGGTGTACGCGGCGGATCGCTACAACAACCGCGTGCAGTCCTTCACGCTCGGCGGCGAGTTCCTTGGGGAGTGGACGGGGCTTCGACTGCCACAGAGCGTGCGTAAGGGGCCCGACGGTCTGTTCTACGTTGCGGAGCTCTCACACCGGGTGTCCGTGCTCGATCGAGACGGCCGCGTGGTCGCGCGGTGGGGCGACGGGCCCGAGGTCGACGGGTTCGATACCGGCGGCGCGCCACTTGCGCTGCCCGACGCGCCGTCGCGACACCCGATGGTGACCGGGCGTGTCTTCAACGAACCGGGTGCCGGGTTCTTCAGTGCGCCCCACGGCATCGCAGTCGACTCGGAGGGGAGCTTCTACGTGGCCGACACCGCCGAGTCGTGGATCGGTCTCGACCGCGGAAGCCGCGCGGTGCAGAAGTTCGTCCGCGTGTAGGGCGGCGACCGAGGAACCATTCCCGATCGGCCGCTGGTACATCACTTGTAAGGCATGTACCGGGTGCCGCGTCCATCCAGCCGCAGCCCCTACGACCGCGCTTGGAACATCCCGAGGTTCCGATCCGCGGCCGAACGACTTCAGTGAGGCCCTGCGAGGCACGGTACGACGCGTTCGGGCGCCGTTCGGAACGCAGCAGGTTCCGCAAAGCGGAAGAACGACCGCTCAGACGCCGCTTGGAACACGTGGATGTTCCACGCGCGAGCGGCCGCGGCGCTGCGGCTCCACCCGCGAACGGCCGCGGCGTTCCGCGAGCGGCCGCGGCGTTCCGGCGGCACGCGCA
>JBKPMM010000065.1:0-7854 GCA_046732155.1 Chloroflexota bacterium
GCCGAGGTGCGGACCGAACCATTTGTACGCGCTGCAGACGAGGAAGTCGGTGTCGAGTGCCTGGACGTCGATCGGGCCATGTGGCGCAAAGGCGACCGCATCGACGTAGCTCAGAGCGCCGACCTCGTGTGCGCGCGCGACGATCTCGCGCACCGCGTTGATCGTACCGACCGCATTGCTCGCGTAGCCGACGGCGACGAGCTTCGTCTTGCCGTTCAGCTTCGATTCGAGGTCTTCGAGGTCGAGGGTGACGTCATCCACCCGGATGTCGACTTTGCGCACGGTCACACCCCGATCGGCCGCCATAGCCGCCCACGTGCTGACGTTCGCTTCGTGGTCGAGCGTGGTGACGACGATCTCGTCGCCGGGCGCGAGCGTCGCCCCGATGCTCCGTCCGATGTGGAGCGTGAGGGTCGACATGTTGTAGCCGAACTTGATCTCGTCGGGGCTCGCTGCTCCGAGGAAGTCGGCGACGGCCAGGTGCGCCTCGGCGGCCATCGCGTCCGATGCCTCGCTGGTCGCGAAGGCCCCGCCGTGGTTCGCGTTGGTGTCGCTGAGGTAGCCGGCGACGGCATCGATGACGCGCTGCGGGACCTGGGTCCCGCCGGGTCCGTCGAGGTAGGCGACCGGGCGGCCGTCCTGCTCGCGTCGGAGCGCGGGGAACTCGGCGCGCAGCGCCGCGACGTCGAATCCGGGCATGAGCGTCAGGCTAGCGTGACCCGGACGCCCGCGTCCTCCAGGATCCGTTGCGCACGCTTGCCGATCAGCGCCGGCATCCCCTCGTCGTCCGGGAGGTGGATGGTCGCGGTCCCGGCGACGTGGGACAGCGCCTCAGCGTATGGGCCGAGGTCGTCGAGCATCACGTGCTCGACCTCACCGTCGAGCTCGGCCGTCATCATGCCGCGGCTGGAGATGCGGATCTTGAGATCGGGTGGGCCGACGGTCGGCGCCGGGGCCGCGCGCTCTTCGGCAGGAGCGGCGGCGGTCGGTCCCTCGGCGGGAGCACGGGCGGGCTCGACCGGGGGCGCAGCCGTTGGAGTCACGGCTTCGACCGCTGGTGCGTGATCCGCTGTCGGGATCGGTGCTGGCGCTGGGGCTGGTTCCGGCTCGGGCCCGGCGACCGGCTCGGGCCCGGCGACGCGCTCTTCAGCCGGCACCGGTACCTCCGCGAGGGGCAATTCTGCTGCGACCTCGGGCAGTGTCTCCGCGCGCGACCGTGCGTCGGGGGCCGGCCGCGTCGCGATCGCGGCCGTCGCCATCAGCGCGGGATCCTCGGTCGCGGGAAGGCGGAATCCCTCCGTTCGGGACGACTCGCTAGCGGCGAATGCCGAGAATGCTGATCGATCGCGGGTCGCGTCCAGCGCCGACGCTGCGAGCACGGCGTCGGGCAGCGGGTCTCGCGCGACCTGATCGAGGGTCCCGGTCGTGGGCGCGGACCGCGCCTCGGTGGCGTCGACGGGTGAGGCCATCCCTGCGAGTTGGAGCCGGCGACGCTCGGCCACCTTGCCTTCGACCCACCAGATCAGGACGACCAGGAAGATCGCGCCGACGACGCCGAGGCCGAGGCCGATGCCGGCGATCGTCGCGAGCGTGTCGAGGTTGCTCGTGAAGAGGCTCAGGACGCGCGGGACGATGTACCCACCGAACACCGAGATCCAGGCCGCGAAGACGAGGGCTTCGCCTCGCGTCATAACCTCGTCGCCGCCGACCTTCGGCTCGAGACGCCGGGCGACGTCACGCACGATCGCGGGCACGCGCCAAAGGTTGAGGATCGGGATGAAGTTCTCTACGAAGGCCATCATCCCGTTCGCGGCCGGATAGCCGAGGCCGAGAGCCGGCATCGATGTCACCGTCCGACTCAACCAAAGCGCCCAGGCGATGAGCGCCAGTAGGGCGATGCCGAGCGCGACGATGGCGATCGTCCCGATGTACGCCCGTTGTGCGTCCGTCGCGTCGCCAGCGGCGAGGTAGTCGAGGTATTGCCGCAACAGGCTGAATTGGACGATCTGCATCACGCCGACGGCGAGGATCAGGATCGACGCGAGTGCCGCCGCCCAGCGCGAAGCCTTGAACGGGGGCAGCTCGATCGTGCGGAGTGGTCCGTGCGACGACGGATCGATCGTTTCCGGGTCGACTGCCGCGCGGTCGCGCGGGGTCCGGCAGTTGTAGCACTGACGGGCGCCAGCGTTGTTGATCGAGCGGCAGTCGCCGCAGACCCAGAAGTCTCCCGCGAGGGTGCTCATCTCAGTGCTCGGTCGTCCCCGTAAAGGTCCACGCCTCCAATCGGATGGCAGGGACCACGACCCCCCCTAGGAACCCCCTTAGCGTCCTCCGTTCCCGGGCGACTCCGACTGTACACGCCAGGGCGTCGAGATACGACTGGGTGAAGCGAAGATTCTTGACCGGTCCGACGATCCGGCCGTCCTCGACGAGGAACGTCCCGTCGCGGGTCATGCCCGTGATGATCGCGAGCTTGGGGTGGACGGGGTTCGTGTAGTGGAACCGCGTGACCAGCAATCCCCGGTCGAGCCCCCGGATCAGGTCGTCGCGCGACTGGTCGCCCGCCGCCATCACCATGTTGAGCGGGAACGGTCCCCACGGGTTCGGTGCGGGCAGACCGTGACCGGTGGAAGCAACGCCGTCGCGTGCGGCCGTCTGTGAGTCGTAGACGACGCCGCGGCAGATCCCCCGATCGAGCAGGTCGACACGCTGCTTCGCGACGCCTTCGTAGTCGAAGCCCATCGGGATGCCTGCCGGGTCATGCCCGTCATCGACGATCGTCACGAGGTCGCTGCCGATACGCTTGCCGATCTCGACGAAGCTTCGTTCCTCCTGGACCGCGAGGGCCGAGAAACCGAGGTAGCCGAGCATGTCGAGGAGGTCGACGACCGCATATTCCTCGAGGACGACCGGGTAGTCGCCGGCGTCGAGCGACATCGCCTTCGCGGTCGACTTGGCCTTGGCGGCCGCCTCCACGCCGATGGCCGCCGCGTCGATCACGTCGATGTCGACAGCCGCCTGCTCGGCGTAGCCGGTGCCGCCATCGGGCCCCATCGACACGGTGAGCAGTTGCGCGATCGTCCGGGTCCCGCCGACCCGGACGCCGAGCGAGTTGGCCACCGCCGCCGTCTCCGTCCCCGAGGAGAACGATCCGTAGGCGGTCACGCCCGCTTCATCGGCAGCCGAGATGACCTGGCGTACGGCCTCGGCGCGGAGCTCGGGCGATGCCGCCGCGGTCGAGCTCGCGAACCCGGCCGTCGCGGGCGTCACCGGTGTCGGCCCGGGAAGCCCGGCCCAGTCCTCGAGCTCCTCGACCACGCGGGCGATCGCGGTCGCGTTCTCCGCAAGTCGGCGCAGACCCTCCGCGTCCGTTCGTCCCGAGGATGCGACACCGACTCGCTTCCCGATCACCACCCGCAGGTTCACGGTCACGTCGATCTCGGCCACGTTCTGATGGATCTGGCTGTTCGCGAACCGCGTCAGCGCCTCGTCCTCGGCGATGACGAGCGCCTCGGCCTCGGTCACGCCGTCGGCCATCGCGGCGTCAAGCGCGCGTTCGGCGAGGTCCAGTGCGTCCCGGGCTCGATCGTCGTTCACGTGTCGCCTACCACTTGCCGACACCGACCTGGACGTCGCGGAACCGTGCGCCCGGAACGGCATGGCCGACGTGTCCTGTCTGGCTCGGCTCGCCCTTGCCGCAGTTCGGCGTCCCGAGCATCACGTAGCTCCGTTCGTCGCCGACGGCATCGCACGATCGCCAGAACTCGTACGTGATCCCGGTGTACGTCGGGTTCTTGAAGAGGCGGCCCTTCTTTCCGCCCTTGACCTCGTAGGCGACCTCGGTGGCGAACTGGAAGTTCAGCCGGCGATCGTCGATCGACCAGGAACGGTTCGACGCGAGGTACAGCCCGTCGTCGGTGTCGGCGACGATGTCGTCGAGGCTCATGCCGGGCCGCGGCAGCAGATTGATGTTCGTCATCCGGATCAGCGGGATGCGGTTCCAGCCATCGGCTCGCATCGCGCCACTACTCGAGCGCCCGATCCGCGGCGCCGTCTCGCGGCTGCTCAGGTAGCCGACGAAGATCCCGTCCTTGACGAGTGGAACGGCCTGCGCTGCGACCCCCTCATCGTCCCAACCGAACGTGCCCATGCCGCCTGGCGCGGTCGCGTCCGCCACGATCGTCACGACGTCCGACCCGTAGCGGAACCCTGACGCGAGCTTGTCGGTCGTGAGGAAGCTCGTCCCCGCGTATGACGCTTCGGTCCCGAATACGCGATCGAGCTCCGTGGGATGGCCGCAGCTCTCGTGGACCTGGAGATAGAGCTGCGAGGGGTCGAGGATGATCGTGAACCGGCCGCTCGGGCATTGCGGGGCCGTGAGGAGCTCGACGGCCTCATCGGCGAGTGGCTCGGCGCGCGCGGCGAGGTCCAGATCTCGGATGTACTCGTAACCAGCCGCCTGCCAGCCGCCACCCGAGTCCGGGTATGAGCGACGCTGGTGCTCGTCCCCGTCGACGGCATTGGCCTCGACGGCCGAGCCGACGTGGGTGATCGTCTGCTCGGTGAACGATCCATCGGTCGCCGCGAATGTCTTCCACTCGCGCTGCGCCGCGTACATCGACTCGGTGAAGGCGATGCCCTTGACGTTGGCCGCCGCCTGATCGGCCGCGAGCAGGTCGGCGATCTTCGTCTCGAGGGGAACGTCGAATGGGTCCTCGTCGAAAGGCGTCTCATACCGGCCGTAGGCGGGCGGTCGGTCGTCGAGGACGGCCGGTTCGCGGAGCGCCGTGGCGCTGGCGCGAGCGATGCGCACGGCCTCGCCTGCGATCCGATCCGCCTCGGTGCCAGTGAGGACGTGGCTGCTCGCGAAACCCCACGCGCCATCGACGAGCACGCGGATCCCGAACCCCTCGGTCTCGTTCGACGCGACGCCCTCGACGCGACCGGTCTTGATCGCGATCGATTCCTCGTGCCGTCGGACGATCCGGACGTCCGCATATCGGGCGCCCAAGGACGTGGCCGTATCGAGTGCGCGCTCGGTCAGGTCTCGCATGGGTCGGTCAGCCTACCAGCGGGCCGCAGGGAGGACACTCGGGCGAGTGCCGTATCCCGCGGACCGTAGGGTGTCCACCCTCGACCGCCGTCGTCGGTGCGCCGATAACAACAGCCGACGGGAAAGCGAGGGTGGCAGGGCCGTGACCGAGGTCGGACCGACGACGCAACCACCGGTCGGCGCGCGCGCCGACGTTCCGTTGCCGCTCGGCCTGTGGGTCGTCGCCGCGCTGCTCGTCGTCGGCGGCGTCGGCTTCCTCATGGCGGTCTTCGATGTCGGGCCCCCGTTCCTGGCCGGCGGCCTCGTCGGCATGAAGGACTCGCAAGCCGGTCAAGCGGTGATCGTGATCGCGGGCGTGGCGATGCTGCTGGCGGCCGTGGGGCTGATCCTGCGCGTCCAGCCGGCCTGGGGCCTGACCATGCTGATCGTCGGCCTCGGGCTCGTCGTCAATCTGATCGCCTATCTGACCGGCGACCCTAACTTCCTCCGGATGGCGATCTTCGTCCTGATGGCGTTCTATCTCAATGGGCAGCCGGTTCGCGAGGTCTTCCTCGGGGTGGGTTCCGGGCGGCCTGCCCGATGACGCTCGCGATCGGAGACGAGGTCGCGACCGACCTCGAATTGCTGCGCGCATACGAGCCGATCGTCCGCTACAACCACGGCGAGCTGTTCTTCCCGACGAACGTCGAGGGTTACCTCCAGGAATGCGATCTGCTCGTCGGCTCCTCGGAACGCGACCGCGAGGTCATCGTCCCGGTCGGCGAGCTGACGCCCGACCGGCTCGCGACTGCGGTCGCGCGGCCCGGCGAGACGCTGTATCTGCGTCTCGTCCAGCGTCCGATGGCGCCGCTCGAGCTCGCACGATGGCGCAACCGGCCCGACCGCCAGGTCTTCCGCGCCCCCGGTCGGCTGGCGCGGGTCGGATTGTTCGCACGTCTCGTGGATGCCGCCTTCTCCGCGTCCCTGCTCCTGCGCGGGACGGTCCCGGGCGGTACGGCTGCAGCGGCGCAAGTGAAATACGCGCGTGCCCGCGAGGGCGACCCACGGCTCGTGTACTACGGGCGGGTCGTTCGCGAGAACGGCTGGATCGCACTCCAGTACCTGTACTTCTATTTCATGAACGACTACCGCTCGACCTTCCACGGCGCCAACGACCATGAGGCCGATTGGGAGCAGGTCTTCGTCTATCTCGACGACGCGCCGACGGGTCCGCGGCCGATCTGGATCGCGGCCGCGGCACACGATTTCGTCGGCGACGAGTTACGCCGACGCTGGGACGACCCGACGCTCGAGAAGGTCGACGACCATCCCGTCGTCTACGCCGGGGCTGGATCACATGCCTCCTACTTCGAGCGAGGCGAATACGTCACGGAGATCCCCCTGCCCGGTATGCGTGGCGTCGGGGGCTTGCTGGAGGCACTGCGAGCCTTCTGGCGCGAGTCGCTTCGCCAGCCGGACCCCGGCGACCTCGCTGCGTCGCTGAGTGCCGCGCTCAGCGTGCCATTCGTCGATTACGCGCGCGGTGACGGTACGGCGGTCGGTCACGGGACGGATGCGCGCTGGTCGCCGATCCTGATCGACGACGACACGCCGTGGGTCGATGGATATCGCGGTCTCTTCGGGCTCGACACGTACGACCGATTCGGCGGTGAGCGAGCGCCCGCCGGACCCAAATACGGCCGGACGGGCTCCGTCCGTATGTCGTGGAACGACCCGCTGGGTTTCGCCGGCGTGGACAAGGTCGCGCCCCCGTCGCGCCAACCCGAGGAGTTGCGCGGCCGGATCGCGGACCGCGAGGCCAGGCTGCAGGAGCTCGACGACGCCATCGCTCGGCGATCCGCCGAGTTGCCCGGTCTCGATCTGGAGGCGCGGAGCCTCGCCGCCGATGGCGCGATGACGGCGCTGCACAAGGCGCGCGCTGCTGAGCTCGCGGCCGGAACCGCCGAGCTCGAGGCGGAACGACGGGAGCGCGCAGGCGTCGCCGACGCGCTCGTCGCGCTCCGACGAGAGCTGGGCCGGGTCGACGCGGGTGACCTCGGCGACCCGCGTGGACATCTCCTGCACCCGCATCGGCCGGTCCCGGCCGCCGATGTCCAATACGGCCGGGTCGTCGAGTTCTGGTCTGCCCTCAGCGTTGGGCTGCTGTTGCTGGCGATCGTGGCGCTCGTATCGCTGCACCTCGCCCCGTGGTGGGCGGCGCTGGGCTTGGCGCTCGCTGGCTATACCGTGCTCGAGGCTGCCTTCCGGCGTCGGCTCACGCTGCTCACGCTGCGGGTCGAACTGGTGCTGGCGATGATCAGTGCGGCGATCCTCGTCTGGGAGGGCCTGTTCCTGATCGTCATCGCGGCGGTCGCGGGCCTGGCGTTGGTCGTCGTCCTGGACAACGTCCGCGAGCTGCGCTGGGGCACGTCGGACGGCGCCACGTCCCAGCCCGTGGCGCCGGCCGCAGCGGGCTCAGAGACCGGAGATCTGGATCGCTGACCAGGCCTGACCGGTCAGCACGACGCCGAAGCCAAGGACGACGACCGACGCCACCAGTGGGATGGCGTCGCGGAATCGCCCGAGGTTGATCCCGGCCTGCGCCCGGTCGACTCGGTCGCGCGCGGCGACCAGGACGAGACCGACGCCGCTCATGACCGCGGCCATGCCCAGACCGAACGCCACGACGAGGACCAGTCCGAATGCCGGTCGGCCGGCGGCGATGGCGCCGAGCAGGATCAGCAGCGCGCTCGTCGATGGGATGAGACCGCCGGCGAGCCCGAGCACGAACAGGCTGCGCCACGTGATGCTCGATGGCGGCA
>JBKPMM010000066.1:0-7517 GCA_046732155.1 Chloroflexota bacterium
CGTCGGTTTCCGGTGATCCGCTTCGATGCCGCGATGGTGCTCGCCAGGCGCCACGTCCGACGGCTGTGGTGGCCGGAGCCGGGTGCCGGGGACGGGATCCCGTCGCGCGCCGAGCACGCCATGACCCAGGCGGAGTTCGACGCCCTTATGCCGGTCGAGTTCTGGCGCGAAGTGGTCGATCGTGTCGCGGCGGAGGTGCCCGACACGCTCCTCCTGGCCGAGGCGTTCTGGATGCTCGAGGGCTACTTCGTACGGACGCTCGGCATGCATCGTGTCTACAACAGCGCGTTCATGCACATGTTGCGGGACGAGAACGGTGCGGGCTACCGCAAGCTGATGCGGGACACGCTCGAGTTCGATCCCGAGATCCTCAAGCGCTACGTCAACTTCATGAGCAATCCCGACGAGAAGACCGCGGTCGAGCAGTTCGGCAAGGGCGATAAGTACTTCGGCGTCGCGACTGTGCTGGCGACGATGCCGGGACTCCCGATGCTGGGTCACGGCCAGGTCGAGGGGTTCACTGAGAAGTACGGCATGGAGTTCCGGCGCGCGACGCTCGACGAGCACGCCGATCCGTGGCTCGTGGAACGGCACCAGCGCGAGATCTTCCCGCTCCTTCACCGACGCGCCTGGTTCGCCGAGGTCCACGACTTCCTGCTCTTCGACTTCCACACCGACGGCGGCGGCGTCGACGAGAACGTCCTCGCGTATTCCAACGGGAATGGCCCCACCCGCTCACTCGTGGTGTTCCACGACCGCTTCGCATCGACCGCCGGGACGATCCGCGAGTCCGCGGCATACGCGCGCAAGTCGGCGAGCGGCGCGAAGCGCCTGGTGCGCCGATCGCTGGCCGAGGGCCTGGGGCTGCCCGATGACCCAGCACTTTTCGTCACGTTCCGCGACGCCCGCACGGGCCTGGCGTACCTGCGGTCCTGTCGCGACATCCATGAGCGAGGCCTGTGGCTGACCCTCGACGCCTACCGGGGCCACGTGTTTTGGGAGTTCCGCGAGGTACGCGATGGGGTGTCGGGTCAGTGGCGACGACTTGCCGAGCGGTTGGGCGGACGCGGTGTGACGTCCCTCGACGATGCACTCGTCGAGCTGCAGCTCGAGCCGGTCCACGCGCCACTCCGGGCGCTGTTCGACGACGGGCATGTCGCCGCCGTCCTCGACGGCGCCGCGACGGACGCCGATCTCGACGACCTGGAGGATCGCCTGGCTGCCCTGCTCGATGCCGTGGCGAAGGCGACGGCAGTCGCGGGCGATCCGATCACCGCAGCCGCGCGTATCCGGGACGAGGCGGCTGCCGCGTACGGCGACGCCGCCGGCCCACTCTCGCGCGAGGACCGCGCGGCGCTCCTCGGCTGGCTCGTGCTGTCGCGCATCGGCGAGCTGGCACCCGGCGCGGACGTGGCCGCGACCAGCCTCGCCTGGTACGACGAGCTTCGGATGGCACCGGTCATCGCAGCCGGGTTCCGGTCGGCGGGCCTCGACGAGGCGGCGTCGTGGCGGACCGCGGATCAGGTCCGCGTCCTCCTGGCGCTGCCGCGACCGTCGACCATCCGTGGCCGCGGTCGGAACGCCGACCTGCGGCTCATCGAGGCGTGGCTCACGCGCGACACCGTCCGCGCCGCGATGGGCGTCAACACCTGGGAGGGCGTCGAGTGGCTCGACCGCGACCGGTTCGAGAACCTGCTGCGCTGGGCGGCGCGGCTCGACGCGATCGAGAAGGGTGGACGCCCCGACGAGAGGGTCGTGGGTCGCCTGTCCGCGGCGGCTGAAGCCGCCGGCTACCGGATGGGGGACCTGCTCGCCTCGCTGGCACCGCCTCCGCCACGGACGGCGCGACAGCCGCCGACAGGGCCCACAGACCCCACCTCCGAGACCTAGATACGCGGGTCGGCATCACCCGACTCGGATGATGCCGAGCGTCATGAACTCGCGCAGCATTCGCGTCTGGTGCCGCGAGCCCGCTGACGCGATGGCGTCCGGGCCGGGCCTTGATGTCTGGAGGGAACTAGGTGGTGAGCTTGCGACGCCGACTGGCTGGTCGCTCGGGCCTCCCGCTCTTGCTCGGCCTGCCGGTGCTGCTGGCCGGCTGTTCATCGATCCCAGCGACGACGACGACGTTCGGCGACATCTTCTGGTCGTTCGTCGCGTTCTTCTTCTGGTTCATGGCGATCTGGATCTTCATCACGATCTTCGGTGACATCTTCCGCCGGAACGATCTGACGGGTGGCATGAAGGCCGTCTGGATCATCGTGCTGATCATCCTGCCGTTCCTCGGCGCGATCATCTACATGGTCACGCGACCGAAGATGACGGCCCAGGACCTGCAGATGATCACGCAGGCGGAGGCGGCCCAGAAGGCAGCAGCGGCCGTCTCCCCGGCCGACGAGCTCGCGAAGCTCCAGCAGCTCCGCGCGGCGAACGTCATCAGCGAGGAAGAGTTCCAGGCGCTCAAGGCCAAGACGCTCGCCTGATCCACTCGCGTGCGCGCACTCGACGCGGCCGGCCGACGGGCCGGCCGCGTCGTCATGTCTGGCGCGTCAGCCGAACAGCACCCGCCGCAAGATCGACGTCGGCGGCGCTCCGTGGCTGATGACCGCCTCGAGATGGTCGCGGTAGCGGAAGCCAGGCGTATCGCCGAGCCCGCCGGGTAGGTCGCCCGGCCGGATCGACGCCGGATCGGCACCCACGGCTGCCGCCGCCCCCCGGCGAGCCTCGAGCTCGATGTCCCACATCTCCATCGAACCGGCGAAGTACGTCGAGAGCTGCGTCGATGACAGCCGCGCTCGCCGATACTTGTTCCGGGCCTCGGATTCCTCCTGGAAGCCGCCGTCGACCATGAGATCGACCGCCTCTTCCTCGGTCATCCCGTCGCAGTGGATGCGCGCGTCGATGATCGCGTTGGTGGTCGACCGCAGGTAGAACTTCCAGTGGTTGAGGAGGAGTGCCGGATCGTCCGCGCCGTACCCGGCGTCCATCATCACCTGTGTCACATAGACCGCCCATCCCTCGTGGAAGAGGCCGCTCTGGAACACGCCACGCGGCAGCGTCGCCGTCCGGTTGGCGTAGATGCCCTGGAGGTAGTGGCCGGGCACGGCCTCGTGGATGGTCAGCAACCGGAGCATCCGGTCGTTGTCCTCCCGCAGGTAGGACTCCCGCTGTTCTGGTGTCCAGTCGTCAGGGATCGGCGTGATCGCGAAGAACGTCGTGAGGCCGCGCTCGAGGACGCCCGGTGAGATGAGCATCGCGCCGCCGTAGGCCCGCAGGAACGTCGGCGTCCAGCGGATGTCGAGCGGCTCGTCGACGATGCCGATCAGATCATGTTCCGTACAGAACGCTTCGATCCGCGCGTTCTCCGACCGACAGAAGTCGAGGAGGGCATCGGCGTCCTGATGCTCCGCCGCGATCGCGTCGAGCACCCCGCGCACGAGCGGGCCGTCCTCGGAAGGGCGCGGTTCGCCGGGTCGCCAGGTCGACCACAGATCCCCGGCGAGGCGGACCATCTCGCCGCGGACCGCCTCGTATTCGCGCTCGGCGCTGGCCAGGATGTGCTCTGGCGTCAGTGCCTCGGAGCGCATCGTGTAGCGCATCTTCCGTGCGAACAGATCGCGGCCCAGACGGCCGTCACCGTCGCTCCCGGGGAGGACGACCTCCTGCAGATGGCGGCGAAGCTCGTCGAGCGAGAGGCGGGCCGAAGCCGCCGCCGCCTCGAGCCGCGGTCGCACGGCGACGACCGCCGGGTCGTCCGAGCCCGCAGCGGCCGCGAGCGCCTCGTCGATCAGGTCGGCGATGCCAGGCAGCTGTTCGATCGCGGTCTCGGTCTGGAGTCGACCGACCGGCCGTCCCGGGCCCGCGCCGACGAGGGCAGCCTTCGCCGCGTCGTTGACGACATCGATCGACTCGAGGCGGGAAGCGACGCTCGCGAGCCGGTCTGCGAGGGGCGCGAACTCCTGCGACAGGAGCGTGAACAGCCCGTCACCAAGCAGGTACACCCACGTCAGCGGATCCCACGTGTCCTCGCGAAGCTCGGTCTCGCCGAAGCGCATCGCGTCGAGCTCACCGAGGACGAGGTCGCGGTCGATCGCCTCGTCCGGCGACAGGTTTGCCGGGTCGAGATCGCTGAACCGCGCCTCCCAGGCGTCGATGAAGGCGAGCGTCCCCTCGCGCGCGGCGGGCGATCGGTCCGGCCATCGGCCGTCACGTCGATGGTCCCCGATCGACGTGGCGACCACGGGCTCCAGGTCGAAGAAGGCATCAAGGAACGCCGCGAAGGTGTGGGAGAAGACGGACATGCCCGGGAGTGTAGGCGCGCGGCGTGCTGCGGGACGGCCGTTGCCCGCTACCATCGAGCCGTGGGCCAGACATGGGTGACGCCGGTCACGCTGACCGGTCGACGCGTCCGTCTCGAGCCGCTCGACGAGCGGCATCTCGAGGACCTTGCGCGCGTCGCATCCGACGATGTCGTCTTCCGCTGGATCACCAACAAGCCGATGGACGACGCCGCGCTACGCGCCTGGTTCGCCACGACGCGTGCGACCGCTGACGAGGGATCCGAGGTCCCGTTCGCGACGATCGACGTCGCGTCCGAGCGGGCGATCGGGAGCACGCGCTACATGACGATCGCCCCCGAGCATCGTCGCCTCGAGATCGGCTGGACGTGGCTCGGCGTCGCCTATCAGCGGAGCGGCGCGAACCGGGAGGCGAAGTTCCTGCAGTTGAGCCACGCGTTCGACACGCTCGGCGCTGAGCGCGTCGAGTTCAAGACGCACGCCAGGAACGTCGCCTCGCGGACGGCGTTGCTCGGGATCGGCGCGACGTTCGAGGGGGTCCTGCGCCACCACACGATCATGCCGGACGGGTCGAACCGGGACTCCGCGTTCTACGGCGTCATCGCCGCGGAATGGCCGGCTGTCAAGGCGCGCCTCGAAACATTCGTCGCGCGATGACGACGCTCGACCGGCCCATCCGGACCGTCGACTACCACACCGGCGGGGAACCGTTCCGGATCGTGACGGCCGGGGTCCCCGAGCTCGAGGGCCGACGGGTCCTCGACCGGCGCCGGTGGGCGAAGGACAACATCGACGAGGTCCGCCGGCTCCTCGTCAACGAACCACGCGGCCACGCCGACATGTACGGCTGCTTCGTCACGCCGCCCGACGACGACTGGGCCGATCTCGGCGTCGTCTTCTTTCACAACGAGGGCTACTCCACGGCGTGCGGCCACGGGACGATCGCGCTCGTCACGTGGGCGATCGACTCTGGACGGCTCACCGTCGAGCCGGGCGCACGGACCGTGGCGGTGACGGTCGACGTTCCGAGCGGTCGTCTTGCCTGCGAGGCGCGGCTCGACGACGACGGCAAGGTCGACGCTGTCCGCTTCCGCAACGTGCCGTCGTTCGTCCTCGCCCGGGACGTGACAGTGCGCACGTCCGGTGGCCCGGTCACCGTCGACGTGGCGTTCGGCGGCGCCTTCTACGCCACGCTCGAGGCGGCCAAGGTCGGGCTCGGGCTCACCCGCGCCGATCTGCCACAGCTCATCGCCTTGCAGCGAGAGCTCCGACCGGCGCTCGAGCGGTCGCTCGACGTCGTCCATCCCGCCGAGCGTGCTCTTGCGGGCATCTATGGCGTGATCTTCTGGGAGCGGCTGGGCGCAGCGGACCAACGCAACGTCACGGTGTTCGCCGACGGCGAGATCGACCGCTCGCCGTGCGGGTCAGGGACGTCCGCCCGGCTGGCGGTCCTCCACGACCGCGGGGAGCTGGCGATCGGTGAGCCGTTCCGTCACCACTCGATCGTCGACTCGCAGTTCCAGGCGTGGATCGTGGACGAGGGTCCGGCGGTCGGCCGGCACCCTTCGGTGGTCACGGAGGTCGAGGGGTCCGCCTACCGCACCGGCGAATCGATGTTCTCGCTCGACCCGCGCGACCCGCTCGGGACCGGGTTCCTGCTCCGCTGACCGGCTATGCTCGCTCGGCGAGTGGCGTGATACGGAGGACGATGTGAGGGGTTTCCTGGTCAGCACGGCCGTGACGGCCGTTGCGTTCTTCATCCTCGTCAAGCTGTTCCCGACGATGTTCGGCTACAGCGGCGAGCTGGTCGGACTCGTCGCGATCGCGGTCATCTTCGGGATCGTCAACGGCCTCATCGGCCCGCTAGTCCGCCTGCTGGCCCTGCCGGTCCGGCTGATGACACTCGGCCTGATCGGGTTCGTCATCAACGGCGGCCTCCTGCTGTTGACAGCGTGGATCGCGGACCAGCTCGACCTCGGGCTGACGATCGGCGACTTCCCACCCGACCTCCTCACCGCGGACACGATCATCGCGGCGATCGTCGGCGCGATCGTCCTGAGCGTGACCTCGTCAGTGATCCGGTTCGCGATCCCTGACTGATCTCGCAGCTCAGCTCCGCCGCGCCGCGTCGCGCTACGGGACGCCGGCCTTCATCACGGACCTGGCGACCCTCGAGACGGCGTGTCGTGGCGTCGTCGACGCCTTTCCCGACCCGATCATCCGCCAGTACTCGGTCAAGGCCAACGACGTCCCGGCGGTGATCGCCGCGGTCACGGCCAACGGCTTCGGGGCGAACGTCGTGTCGCGCGGGGAGTGGTCGCAGGCGACGCGTGCCGGCGTCGCCAACGAGCGCACGACGCTCGAGGGGATCGGCAAGACCGGCGCGGATCTGGCTGCGGCCGCCCGCGCCGCCGCCGACGGTCGACCGCTGCGCTGGATCGCGCTCGAGTCACCCGAGGAGGCGGCGGCACTGGCAGAAGAGGTGGCGCGGATCGGCGCGCCGACGCTCGACGTGCTGTACCGGCTCAATCCCGACGTCGCGCCGGAAACGCTGACGGGCCTTGCGGTGGGAGCTGGCAGCACGAAGTTCGGGATGACCGAGACCGAGATCGCGACCGCGATCGACGCGGGCGGCGGCCCGAACGGCCGACTGCGTCCGCGCGGTATCCACCTTCACGTCGGATCGCAGCTCGGGGCGGTCGACGCGTGGCGCGATGCGGTTCGAAAGGCACTCGCGCTCGCCGCGCTCTGGCGCGGGTCGATCGACACGTTCGACACGGTCGATCTGGGCGGAGGGTTCCCGGTCGGTCCTGGCGGGGAGCCGACGCCCACGCCCGAGCGCTTCGCGCGCGAGCTGGGTCCGTTGCTCGACGCCGTGCCCCCCGACCGTCGGCCCGTGCGCCTCGCGATCGAACCAGGGCGGGTACTCGTCGCACGCGCCGGGTGGCTCGTCGCGCGGGTCCTCCACGTCCGTGACCGGTCAGGCCGCCAGATCGTGCTGGACGCGGGGATGACCGAGCTGATCAGGCCGGCACTTTACGGGGCGCACCATCCCATCCACCCCCTGACCTCGCTCGGACGGCCGGTCGAGACCGTCGGCGAGGCCGGCCGATCGGACCTATCGCCCGCGCGTGTCGAAGGCCCGATCTGCGAATCGACCGACGCTCTCGGGACCCACGATCTGCCGCCGCTCCAGCGCGGCGACCTGGTGGTCATCGC
>JBKPMM010000067.1:0-22132 GCA_046732155.1 Chloroflexota bacterium
GAGCTCGATCTCGGTCCCGACGACGCCGTGGAGTCCGGCCTCCTCGGCAGCACCCATGAACCGGACCGAACCGTACAGACCGTTCCGGTCCGTGGCGGCAAGACCGGTCAGACCGCGAGCGACTGCCTGCTCGACGAGATCATCCGACGCCGAGGCGCCGTCGAGGAACGAGAAGTTGGTGTGCGCATGGAGCTCGGCGTAGGGAGTCGTCGCCACGTCGATCGCCTCGTTTTGGGGGGCGAGAGGGGCTTGACAGTATAGAACAGATGTTCTTATGGTGCACGTGAAACAACCCAGGGCTCTTCGGCGTCTCTGAGGCATGCACGCACCCACCGTCATCGATCGCCCGATCCGACCGGTCGCAATGACCGCGCTCCGGACGGCCCTCGGAGTCGTGGGCGCGCTGCTCTTGATCCTCGTCCTGCTGCCCGCTCTCGTCGCGGTCCAGGCGGCGACGATCTAGACCACATTCCGTCTCGGCGCCTGGGGGCTCGGGACGAATCGGCGGCCTCGACTGCGATGGTCGGGAGCCGACCTTGTCGGATCGCTGGTGAGCATCGGTCCGACCGCAGGACCCCGTCGCTGGGGGCGACGGGGTCCTGTCATGTCTCGGTGCGTCCCCGTGGGATCGAGCGTGCGGAACGTTGTCCTTGTGGGTCACTTCCGGGAACACGGCGTTGATGCGCGTCCTTCAGCATCACCTTCATCAAGGGCTTACGACGTGCCAGGACCTCGCCGCGTTGGGGGCGGCGGGGTCCTGTGTCACCCGGGCTAGACTCGGACCATGCCGTCCCGACCGCGCCGCCTCCTGTTGATGGTGCCCCTCGCGCTGCTGGTGGCGGCGTGCGCCTCTCCTGTCTCCTCGCCGACGGCGTCGGTGGGCGCGACCGCTAACGACGTGCCCGGTGCGACGACCAGTTCCGAAGCGCCGACCCCGCCGAGTGTGTCGTCACCGTCCTCGTCGATCGCCGCTGGCCAGACCGACACCGAGTGGGGTCGCATCTGGGACACCATCCCGGCCGGATTTCCCCGGTTCCCCGGCAGCACCGTCGCCGACGACGCCGCCGCTGACCCTGTGAGCGCGAGGTTCGCGGTCCCGGGCGGGGACCCGAAGGCGATCGCCACATGGATGCAGGGGGCGCTCGAGGAGGCTGGCCTGGACACGGTCGGCCTCAACGGCCCAGCAGAGGACGGCAGCTTCATCCTGGACTCGGTCGGGGCCGGCCAGTGCCGGGCGCAGACGACCATCGCGCCGCTCGGCGACATGACGTTCATCACCGTCCTGTACGGCAGCGACTGCCCCGCGACCCAGCTGTAACGGAGTCGTGACACGCGCCCCGACGACCGGGCGCTATGATTCTTCGGACGCCCGGGAAGCGTTGGTCCGGACGGGGGAGTTTCGGTCAGATGCAAACGACGCGGCCTCGCGACCTCGGCGCGCTGATCCTTGCGATCGGCGTGGTGCTGGTGCTCTTCATCGTCAGCTTGAGTCTCGGCGCGCCACTGCGCTGACCACCGGCGCCGCCCCCGCTGACGGTCAGTCGTATAGCCGCTCGAGGTGCCAGGTGCCTGCGATCCGGTCCTGGTAGATGAGCGCGAGCCAGCGCTCCCCGACGACCTTCGCGTAATCGCGGGCGATCGGGTCACGCCACCACGACTCCTCGACCCGCCATCGATTGCAGACCTCGACCGCCTCCCGCCGGCCGTTCCATCGGATGGCCACGAGCCGGCCATCGGCGTCCGTCTCGACGTCGATCCGCGGATGCTCCCGCAGCAACCGCGTCATGGCGCTGATCCTTCCGGTCCGACCGACCCCAACCCGACCCCTCGCCACGTCCAGCGATCCTCCGGGAGTGGTGCCTCGGGGTCGCGGATCGCCACCCGCCTGACCCGATCCTCGCCGTAGGTCAGCGCGAGCCGCGCGAGCTGCCAGTCGAGTCTCGCGGTCCGCGCGGCCTGTGGCACGAACAGTGGCAGTTGCTGCCCGGCGGCCGGTGTCGTGCCACGCAGCTCGAGCTCGAGGCGCTGGACGGCCGCCGGTGGCGGCTCCCGTTCGAGCCTCGCGAACAGCAGCCGCTCGACCGCCTCGGCGTCCGCGGTAGGTTCCGGGAACCGTTGCTCGACCTCGATCCGGGGCGCGGTGCCGTTCGGTGCGAAGGCGAGGTCGAGCTCGAGTGCGAGGAGCGCGCGATCGGCGGCGAGGCCACGCGCGGTCAGCTGCCCGGTCAGCCCCGCCACCAGCCGATGGAGCACGAACCGCAACGGCTCGAGGTCCTCGACCGGTGGCTCGATCGGCAGCGCAAGCGCGAGACGCTTCGTGGGACGCCGCGCTCGGAACGGCTCGGTCTCCTGGCCACGGGCGCGCGCGTGGAGACGGCCGCCTTCCTCGCCGAACCGGGCGATCAACGCCGACATCGGCAGCTCGGCGACCTGGCCGATCCGCCGTAGACCGAACCGGGTCAGCCGGGCGCGGACGTCGAGGTCGGTGGTGAGGAGGCCGGACGGACGATCCGCGAGGAACGCGGCCTCGTCACCGGCCGGCACGATGAGCGGCGCTGTGGCCTCCGCCGCCATCGCTGCGATCGTCGCGGCGAAATGCGTGCTGGCGATGCCGACCCGTGGCTTGACCTCACCAGGGAGTGTCGTCGTGACGGCATCGACGAGCCGCTGACCAAGGGCGGGCTCGGGCCCCCATAGCGGGCCGAGGCCGTCGATGCCGACCTCGAAGAGGCCGAATGACACGGAGCGTGGATCGGCACTCCCCGCGAGGCTCGGGCTGGACCGTCCGAGCGCCTCGAACACGGCCTCCGCAGCTCTCCGATCCGCCTCCGGATCGGGGTCGATGAAGGTCGCCTCAGGGACGAGTCGGTGTGCGCTCCCGAGTGGCATCCCGCGTCGGACGCCGAGCGCCCGCGCGCTCGGATCGGCGTCGATGACCGACCCCGGGCTCCACGGACGACCGCCCAGCACGAGCGGGCCTGGGAGTGGGGAGGGCTCGGAGCGTCGGGCCAGTGCCAGGTGGAGTGGCAGGTGCGGCAGGAACAGGTGGAGCCGTCGCATCGTGGATCTCGCGATCGGGGGCCTCGTGTACGGGGGCTTGGTCGATCAACAGGGCGTCCCGGGCGAGACACGTGTCCCGCTCGCCGCCCTCGGCGTAGAGGATCCGGAGCGTCGCCCGGCGCCCCGGCGGCCCGTGGCGGTTGTGGGCCACGAGCGCTTCGGTCCGCTGCCCGACGACGTCGCGTCCGAGCCGGACCCACGACCGGCGAGCGAGCTCGAGTCGGATGCCGGTCGACTCGGCCACCGCCGTGGCGAGGCCACCACCGAGCGCGGGTGCATCGAGGATCAGCAGCAAGGTCTCGGCGCGCCGGGCGAGCGCCGCGAGTCGATGCAGCCGGTCGCCGATGCGTGCCGGCTTGTCGGCCCGTCCGAGTCGCCCGCCGGGCAGGTCGAGGACGAGGAGGTCGACCGAGCGACCGGCCAGCAGGCTCCCCGCGATCGACAGACCCTCGTCGAGGGTCTCCGGGGTGATCACGACGAGCCATTCGAGGTCGACGCCACGGGCGACCGCTTCGATCGGATCGAAGCTGCGCGACAGGTCGAGCCACGCGACGACGGAGCCCTGGGCCTGCGCCTCGGCGACGACCCTGAGGCTCAGCGTCGTGCGCCCGCTCGTGCCGTCCCCCCGGATCGCGACGCTGGCCGACTTCGGGAGACCGCCCGGCCCGAGGATCGCGTCGAGCGCCGCGAAGCCGGTCCGGATGACGCGGTCGTCGGGCCGAGGGTCGTATCGTGGTGTCTCGTCGGGCTCTGCTGGAGCGGGCGCCAGGGCCAGTGCACCGACGACACTCGGAGCTGCGGCACCCCATCGGGCCCGAAGGCCCGCGACGGCGGCGTCCACATCACCCCGACCGGTCGACATGAGATGGCCATGTTAGAACATATGTTCTAGTCAGGCAAGCCCAGGCAGTTCCGCCTGAAACCACTTGCATCCAACGTAAGCAACCGGACCCTGACGAGCCCACGTCACTCGTCGCTTGCTCCATCTCCAGCATCGAATGTCGCCTCGCTCGACACCGGTCGGAGCACCCATCGGTATCCGAGCATCCGGGCCGCATCGACGCGCGCGAAGGTGCTCACCCAGCCAGGTGCTTGCATCTGACGCAAGCAACACCGCCCCACCGACATCCCATGCCGGCTGGCGCGACACCCGCGTCATCGAGTCGACACGGCGCCGACCTACGCTCGACCTACCATGCTGTCGATGCCGAGCCCGACCTCCGACCTGATCATCCCTACGGCACCGATCCTCGTGGTCGATGACGACGCGAAGATCGTGCGGCTCGTGCGCACCTACCTCGAGCGTGACGGGTTCATGGTCGTGACCGCATCCGACGGACCGGGCGCGCTCGAAGCGATAGAGCTCCATGCCCCGGCGTTGGTCGTCCTCGATCTCATGCTCCCCGGACTCGACGGACGTGCGGTCATCCGTGCGGTACGCCGGGACGAGGAGTCCGGACGAACCCCCATCCTGGTCCTCTCCGCACGGAGCTCGACGATCGACCGGATCGCGGGTCTCGAGGACGGCGCCGACGACTATCTGCCGAAGCCCTTCTCACCGGCCGAGCTTGTCCTGCGAGTCAAGTCGATCCTGCGTCGGACGACCGGCCCCGGCACAGCGGAGCGACGGGCCGCGCCGGTGATCCACCACGCCGACCTCACGGTCGACCCTGGTCGTCACGAGGTGCGTCGGGCTGGCACTGCCATCGACCTCACGCCGGTCGAGTTCAAGCTCCTCTCCGCCATCCTTGCCGCCGACGGACGCGTGTTGAGTCGCGACCAGCTGCTCGACGCCGTGTACGGGCATGAGTCGAGCGACGTCCTCGATCGGACGATCGATGTCCACATCCGCAGGCTCCGGGACAAGCTCGACGACGACCCGGATGCGCCGCGGTACGTCCAGACCGTGCGTGGCGTGGGCTATCGCGCGGCGAGAGCGTAGGGCGTGATCACTCGGGGCATCGCGGCGCGGATCGCCCTGGCGGCGATCGCCAGTGCTGGCGTCGGGCTCGCGATCCTTGCGGTCGGCGTCGCTGTCGTCGGCGCCGATGTGTTCACCGCGCTGATGATGGAAGCGGGGGACTCCGCCCAGCACGCGCGCGAGATGTACGACGGGTCGGTGACGACCGTGGTCGTCGCCGCGTCGCTCGTCGCCGTCATCGCCAGCGTCGGGCTCGCCGTCGTCCTCGCCCGGATGCTCACGCGACCGCTCCGTGAGATCGGCTCTGCGGCGCGCCGGATCGCCGATGGTGACTACGCAGCACGCGTCCCGCGCGACGGGCCCGAGGAGCTCGCCAGCCTCGCCGACTCGTTCAATCAGATGGCTGCGTCGCTCGAGCGGCAGGAACAGATGCGGCGCGACTTCATCGCCAACGCGGCCCACGAGCTGCGGACGCCGCTGACGAACATCCAGGGCTACCTCGAGGCGCTGCGCGACGGCGTCATAACCGCCGATCGCGCGACGTACGAGTCCCTCCACGAGGAGGCCGAACGGCTCGTACGACTGTCGCGCGATCTCGATGCGCTCGCCGAAGGCGATGCCGGGACGACCCCACCCAGACTCGTCGACCTCGACCTCGCGATGGCGCTCCGCTCGGCGCTCGACCTCGTCGCGCCGTCGGTCGAGCGGGCCGGACTTCGGCTGGACGCAGATGGTGTGCCGTCCACGCTCGCGGCGAGGGCCGACCCGGATCGACTAGCGCAGGTGCTGGCCAACCTGCTCTCGAACGCCGTCCGATATACGCCAGCGGGTGGTGTCATCACGGTGCGGGCGGATCGCCGCCCCGACGACATCCTGGTGTCCGTGGCGAACACCGGCGAGCCGATCCCGCCCGACGATCTCGACCATGTCTTCGAGCGCTTCTATCGCGTGGAGAAGTCGCGCGACCGCGCGCTGGGCGGCGCGGGGATCGGTCTCGCGATCGTGAAGCAGCTGGTCGAATCGAGCGGTGGGCACGTCGGCGCGGAATCGCGCGACGGTCAGACGCGCTTCTGGTTCAGCGTGCCGGCCTGAGCCACGGGCCCCTCACGGCAAGCCGATCGCGATCATCCCCACGAGGATCCCGCCGAGCCCGATCCACTGGGTCGGCCGCAACCGTTCCCCGAGCAGCGCGACGGCGACGATGATCGTCACGGCCGGCCCGAAGGACGACACCAGACCGACGAGCCACGTCTGGGCGTGCTCCAGTCCATAGGCGAATGCAGCGAGACCGACGACGTCGAGGGTGCCGGCCAAGAGCACGAACCACACGACGCGAGCGTCCGCCCGACCTGACCCTCCGTCACCGTCCTCGCCCTCGATGATCGGGGTGGCGAAACGACGGAAGACGGTCAGTACCAGAACAAGGAAGAGCATCGACAGCACGGCGTTCGCCGTGCGCGCCACGACGAGGACCTCGAGCCACGGTGCCCGGTCGATGACGACGTCGCTGATGATCGTCATGGTCGCGAACAGCACGAGGGCGACGACCGCGAAGGCGACGCCGGGACTCGCGAAACGGGTGTTCCGCCAGCCCTGGTCGAACGCGAGCCCCGTCATCACGACGCCGACCGTGGCGATGATCGCTCCGAGCGCCTGGATCGATGTCAGGCTCTCGCCGCGAAGGAGCACGGCCAGCACGACGGTGAGCCCGCCGTACGCGGCGACGACGCCACTCACGACGGCGATCGGACCGATCCGAAGGCCGGTGAAGTAACTCAGATACGCCCCGGCACCCGCGAGGCCGACGAGGCTCCCGCCGATGACGACGAAGGGGTCCATGGACAGTCGTGTCCCCGTCGCGATCGCCGCGGCCCAGACCAGGATCGCACCGACGATCTGCATCCCGGTCGTCACGCGGAGACTGCCGACGCGCCGGCTCGCAAGCGCGGAAAAGAGGTCGAGCGTGCCCCAGCACACGGCGGCGGCGAGTCCGGTGAGCAGTCCGATCGGCATCGGCGGAGCCTAGAGGCGCGCACCAGTGGAGGGCCGCGGGTCGCGCGCCGCGCGACGGACGGGGTCGTCGGAGCGGTCGGGACCCCGTGCTACACTCGGTCGCCCGTGGGGATGTAGCTCAGCTGGGAGAGCACCGCGTTCGCATCGCGGGGGTCAGGGGTTCGAGTCCCCTCATCTCCACCATCTCCCGGTCATGACCCCCGACACGACGCCCCCCGTGCTGCTGACCCCGATGCGCGCTCGCGATCCGTTCGAGGCCCATCGGGCCGCGACGCCGCTGGAGCTCCTCTTCGACCTGACGTTCGTCGTCGCCGTGGCGGCTGCCGTCCCCGAGCTCGCGCGCGCCATCGTCGATAACCACCCGCTCGAGGGCGTGGTGGGGTTCCTCCTCGTCTTCTTCGGGATCTGGTGGGCGTGGATGAACTTCACGTGGTTCGCGTCCGCCTTCGATTCCGACGACGCCCTCTATCGCGTGTTGACGATGGTCCAGATGGCAGGGGTCCTCGTGCTTGCGGCTGGCGTCGCACCAGCGTTCGAGCACGGTGACTTCACGACCGCCGTCGCCGGCTATGTGCTTATGCGCGTCGCGCTCGTCGCGCAGTGGTTACGGGTCGCGCGGTCGATACCCGAATACCGCCGCAACGCGCTGCGGTACGCGATCCCGATCGCCGCCGTCCAGCTCCTGTGGATCCTCCGCCTCGCGCTGCCGGCGCCCATCGGGATCGTGAGCTTCGTCGTCCTGGGCATCGTCGAGCTGCTCATCCCGGTGTGGGCCGAACGAGGCGACATGACGCCGTGGCATCCCCACCACATCGCGGAGCGTTACGGCCTCTTCACGATCATCGTCCTCGGCGAGAGCGTCCTCGCCACGACGGCCGCGATCCTCGCCGCACGGACCGCCTCCGGCGTGTCGTTCGACCTGATCGTGGTCGCCGTCTCCGCCCTGGTCCTGTTGTTCGCGTGCTGGTGGCTCTACTTCCTCGACTCGGACGCGCCCCGCCTTGCCGCGCATCGCGAGCGATCGTTCATCTGGGGCTATGGGCATTTCTTCGTCTTCGCAGCCCTGGCGGCGCTCGGCGCGGGCATCGAGGTCACGGTCGAGGCGATATCGCACGAGGTCGCGGCGTCCGGTCTCCTCATCGGATATAGCGTCGCCCTGCCGCTTGCGATCTTCCTGGCTGCCCGCTACGCGCTGTATGTCCGTACCGGCGGTCATCATCTCGCTCGCGATGAGCTGATCGTGGCCGAGCTGGCGATCGTGCTCGCCATCCCGCTCGCGAGTACCGCGGTCGGTCCTGCCTGGATCCTCGCGGCGGTGGCTGTCACGGCAGCCGGGCTCGTCGCGTACAAGACGGTCCGCCTCAACGCGGTGAGTGCGGGTGAAGCCGTCGATACGTCCGCGATGAGCGTCGCTCGTCACCATGCGGCCCATGAAGACGCTGAAGGCCCGCAAGGTCGCCAAGGACGAGCACCGGGGACGGCGGAAGGCGAGGTCTCGTCGACGACCTGACGGGCTTCGGCTTCACCCGCTGGGAGGAGCATTCGAGCCGGGTCTGGCGGAACGGATCCTGGCGGCCTTCGAGGGCTTCGATCCGACGGCGCCGTGGACCGAGGTCGCGCCACGGATCGTGCCGGTCCTCAAACGCGTCCATCACCCCTACCCGGCCGAGATGGCCCCGATCCACATCCGCGTGCCACCCGGCATCTGGACGGGATTCGGGATCGACCTCGGGCCGGCGTTCTCCCACGTCAGCCAGACGCTGCTCGACGGCTGGGGCGTCGACCACGCGACGCTCCTCGGCACCGCCCTGACGAACCTGACGGATCTCGTCCGGCGCGAGGGACCGATCGTCGACACCGTGCCCGTCGAAGGGATCGAGGTCACCGCGATCCAGGGACAGGGCTGGGGTTCATCACTGATCCTCGTTCCCGAGTTGCTCGGACCGATCCTCGGCCCGACGCCGCGCGTCCTCCTCGCGCCCGTCCGGAACACGCTGCTGGCGCTTCCCGACGACGTCGATGACGGGCTCGCGATCGATCTGTGGCAGGCGATCGCGCGCGGTGCACATGACGAGCTCGACGTGGATCCGCTGCGCTGGACCGGATCGACCGTCGCCCTCTTGTCCGACGGAGCGCTCGGCCTGCCGAACTAGGCGACCGTCAGGGCGTGGTGCAGCTCGGCGGAATGGTCGTGGAGCCAACGCCGCCAGACGCGATGATCCGCTCGTCGCGACGCGACGAGCCCCCAGAACCGTGGGCCGTGGCCGAACACGCGGAGGTGCGCGAGCTCGTGGATCACGACGGTCTCGAGCGCTTCCGGTGGCGCCAGGATCAGGCGCCATGAGAACGACAGACGACCGGTCCGGGCTGCGCTCCCCCAGCGCGTCCTTGGGTCGCGCAGCGTCACGGCCTTCGGGCTGACCGCAAGCGCGGAGGCGTGGTCGGCGATCATGGTGTCGATCTCGCGACGCGCCTCGTCCTTGAGCCAGGTCTCGAGGATCGCGCCGGCGCCCCGCCCGTCGGTGGCGACGCGGTGGATCACGAGCTCGTCGTCGAAGGCCACGACATCGGACCGCCGGATCCCGGACACGGCGGGCACGACACGGACGCGATGCAGCCGGCCACGGAACGGGATACTGCCGCCGTCCCGCGCGCCGCCGCGCGCCGCGATCCGGCGAGCGACCTCGGCCTGGTGCCCGAGGTGCTTGCGGAGCCACGGCTCGCGCTCCGCGAGGAAGGCAGCAGCCCGCCGCTCGTGCTCTGGACGGATAGAACGTGCCGGGACCGTGACCACCACGCCTCGTTCGGGATGGATGACGACCCGCAGGAAGCGAGCGCGGGGCGACCGGCGCAGCGTGTAGTGGAGTGGGCCGCCCGGCAGCTCGGCGATCGCGGGGGCCTCGAACGTCACACGCCGATGATGCCATCTCGCACCGGGCACGAGCCCGCAACGCTCGCTCCTCTGACTTCGGACTGTCATACGCCTTTTGGTACACTCCGGAGCCCGTGGGGCTATAGCTCAGCTGGAAGAGCACCTGCATGGCATGCAGGGGGTCCGGGGTTCGAATCCCCGTAGCTCCACCAGATCGAGACACCGCCGATCCTCACCCCTCGCCGACGGCGGGGGGTGAACCGTCTCCGGCGGTCGTGAACACGGGTGCGCGACGACACGCACCAACGAGAGGCCACCAGTCGTGACCGAGACCACCGACAGCCGAAGCAGGGTCGAACGCTACGACCCATCCGCCATCGAGCCGCGCTGGCAGGCGCGCTGGGCGGAGCTCAGGTTGTACGAGACCGACCTGCACGACACATCCAAGCCCAAGTACTACCTGCTGACGATGTACCCGTATCCGTCGGGCGATCTGCACATCGGGCACTGGTATATCAAGACGCCGACCGACGCGCTGGCGCGCTTCCGCCGGATGCATGGCTACAACGTGTTCCTGCCGATCGGCTTCGATGCGTTCGGGTTGCCCGCCGAGAACGCGGCGATCAAGAGCGGCGGCCATCCGTTCACCTGGACCATGCAGAACATCGAGAACATGCGCCGCCAGCTTCGGAGCATGGGTGCGACGTTCAGCTGGGACCATGAGGTCGTCACGGCCGATCCGTCCTATTACAAGTGGAATCAGTGGCTGTTCCTGCGCTTCCTGGAAGCCGGCCTGGCCTACCGCCAGAAGTCGCCGGTCGACTGGTGCCCCAACGACGGGACGCTGGCACGAGAGCAGGTCGAAGGGCCCGAGCGCCGCTGCTGGCGCTGCGGCGAGCTGGTGGAGAAACGCGATCTCGACCAGTGGTACCTGAAGACGACGGCCTACGCGGAGGAGCTGCTGTCGTTCGAGGGCATCGATTGGCCCGAGCCGATCAAGGTCCAGCAGACGAACTGGATCGGTCGGTCGGAGGGCGCCGAGATCGATTTCGATACCGTGCCGACTCCGCATCACGAGGCGAGCGAGACGATCCGTGTCTTCACCACCAGACCGGACACCCTGTTCGGGGCGACATTCATGGTGCTCGCCCCTGAGCACCCGCTGGTCGACGTCCTGACCGCGCCGGACCGGCGCGGAGAGGTCGATGCCTACGTCGCTCAGGCGCGACGCCGGACCGAGATCGATCGCCTGTCGACCGATCGTGAGAAGACCGGCGTCGCCATCGGAGCGGATGCGGTGAACCCGGTCAACGGCGAGCGCATCCCGATCTTCGTCGCCGACTACGTCCTGGCCGGCTACGGGACCGGCGCGATCATGGCCGTACCTGCCCACGACGAGCGCGACTTCGCGTTCGCCCGCCAGTTCGGACTGCCGGTGCGGCGTGTCGTCGCAGCTCCGGGCACGAGCGCGCACGACGAGATGAGCGACGCGTACATGGCCCACAGTGCGGACGAGCGGCTCGTCAACTCCGGGCCGTTCGATGGCATGTCCGCTGACGAGGGCGGTCGCGCGATCGTCGAGATGCTGGCAAGGGACGGCAAGGCCGAGCCGAAGGTCACGTACCGGTTGCGCGACTGGCTGATCAGCCGGCAGCGCTACTGGGGCACGCCCATCCCGATCATCTACTGCGAGCGCGATGGCATCGTCCCGGTGCCCTACGAGGACCTGCCCGTCCGCCTGCCGGAGAACGTCGACTACCGCGGGCGTGGTGACAACCCGCTCAATAAGGACGCTGCGTTCCTGAACGTGACCTGCCCCGTGTGCGGCGAACCCGCTCGGCGGGAGACGGACACGATGGACACGTTCGTCGACTCGTCCTGGTATTGGTATCGCTACCTGTCGCCGGACAAGGACGACGGCCCCGTGGACCGCGAGCTGACCGAGGTGTGGACGCCCGTCGACCAGTACACGGGCGGTGCCGAGCACGCCGTGATGCATCTGCTGTACAGCCGCTTCTGGACGAAGGCGATGCGCGACATCGGTCTCATCTCGGACGACGAGCCGTTCAAGCGGCTGTTCAACCAGGGTCAGATCCTGGGCGCCGACGGCGAACGGATGTCGAAGTCGCGCGGCAACGTCGAAGATCCCGACGACCTCGTGAACAAGTACGGAGCCGACACCGTGCGGCTGTTCCTGATGTTCATGGGTCCCTGGGATCAGGGCGGCCCGTGGAGCCCGAGCGGGATCGGCGGCGTCTATCGATTCCTGAACCGCGTCTGGACGGTCACGCTGGACCCCAACGGGCGAGAGCCCGGCGACCCGGATGCGGGCAAGCTGCCCGCCGGTGAGAGCGCCGCCGATGCCGCGGCCGCGATCCGCGCCGCCGCGCATCGGACGTTACGCGACGTCACCGAGGACTACGAGGGCTTCCGCTTCAACACGATGGTGGCGAAGCTGATGGAGCTGTCGAACACGCTCTATCGATACCGCGGGACCGAGGTCGCGGGCGACGCCGAGTGGGACGAGGCCGTCCGGCTGCTCCTGCTGATGCTGGCGCCGGCTGCTCCGCACATCACCGAGGAGATCTGGGCGCGGCAGGCAGAGGCCAGCGGTCGCGAGTGGACGTCGATCCACACCGCCGCCTGGCCGCAGCTCGACGAGTCGGCGATCAGGGTGTCGGTCCGCGAGGTACCGGTCCAGGTCAACGGGAAGCTGCGAGCGCGGATCGTCGTCGCCGCGGACTCGAGCGAAGATCAGATCGAGGCGGATGCACTCGCCGACCCCAAGATCGCCGCGATCCTCGACGGCCGCGACCCCGAGCGGATCGTCGTCGCCGGGGGCGGAAAGCTCGTCAACATCGTCGTCCGCGACTGACGCCGACTCGCGTGGCGCCACGCGGCGCCTCGCGGACCAACGCTGAGATGCCCGTGAGGGGTGACATACGGCCCGAGTCGGCGTACCGTCACCGTTCCATCGGAGGTCGAACCTCGACCGAGCGGGCGAGCCCAGCAAGGACCCGTCGGACGGGGGTCAATGGGAGGGACGCCCATGACGGCCGTCAAGGAACGGACGAGCGCGCAGGACGCAGGCCAGCACCACCGGCTCCACGAGGACCGATACGCCGTCGAGCGAGCCAAATGGGACGCCCATGCTGTTGCGACGGACGACCTGGTCGAAGCGGCTCCGCCGGGGGAGGACTTCGGTACCTTCGTACGCAGACAGAAGCTCCTGCCGGGCGTCGCGGAGTTCCTTGGCGACCTCGAGGGCAAGGAGGTCATCGAGTACGGCTGCGGACTCGGGCAGCTCACCGTCCGCCTGGCCAGGAGCGGGGCGCACGTGACCGCGTTCGACATATCGGCGCACAGCATCGAGACGACGCGCAAACGGGCCCGGTTGAGCGGCGTCGAGGACAGGATCACGTTCGCGGTCGCCGCCGGAGAGCAGTTGCCGTTCGACGACGCCAGCTTCGACCTCGCTGTGGGCAAGGCGGTACTGCACCACCTCGATCCGGTATCAGGCTCCCGTGAGCTCGCGCGGATCCTCCGGCCGGGTGGTCGCGGAGCGTTCTCGGAGCCGCTCGGGACGAATCCGTTCGTCCGTTTCGCTCGAGACCACGTGCCGTACCCGGGCAAGCACGAACGAGGCGCCGACATCCCGCTCCGGTACAGCGATGTGGACGCGTGGATGGCGCCGTTCTCCAAGGCCGAGATCCACGGAGTCCAGCTGTTCAGCATGGTCGAGCGCGGCTTCGGCTTCCACAGCCGCGTGCCGATCCTTGAGGAATACGACCGGCTGCTGCTGAAGCGCTGGCCGGGTCTGTGGCCGCTCTGTCGTTACGCGGTGCTGACGCTCACGCGTTGAGGCCGGGCGTCGACGCCGCGCCGTTGGACGAACCAGCCTTCGACTTAGCGCGGTGACGCGCCGCCTTCGCGCGATTGCCACAGGTCGCCATGTCGCACCATCGCCGTCGACCCGTACGCGAGGTGTCGTAGAACACCCAGCGGCAGCGGTCGTTATCGCAGATCCGGATGCGCTCGGGCGTGCCGCTCGTCAGCTCGGTCACGAGCGGATCGCACAGTCGGGCAAGGGCGTCGTCGATCGGGTCCCCGACATGTCGATGGTCGACCGCCACGCAGCCGTCCGACGACGGCACGAGCTCGATGACCTGGCGCGCGTGGAGCGCCCGGTTGACGGTGTCGAGGGCGCCCGGCTGCGGCGGCCGGTGCTCGACGATCGCGTCGGAGACTTCACGAAGTGCGCCGCGGACCGCATGGATCCTCGCGAGGTCTCGGGCGGCCGCAGCGGGATCCTGGTCGGTCTGCTGACCAAGGCGCTGGGCACCCTCGGCGTGGATCACGCCCCGCTGGACGAACCACGACAGCGCGTCCCCGAGCGTCGGTAGGCGCTCGAGCGGGAAACCATTCTCGAGGTCGTCGGTGTTCACGAAATCGAAGGTGTCCTCGAGGTCCACGTCATGGGCGTGATGCCCGCGCGGCGTGAGGTTCGAGATCGCGATCGGCGTTAGTGATTCCATTTCGTTAACCACTTTATCGCGGTTGACAGGTTACGCGCAAGGGGCTAAAGTACACAACGTAACCGATAAGTAAGTCAAAACAGGTTACGAGTAACTGGAAAGGACCGACCATGGAAGCCATCGTCATGTTCCTGGTCCTGATCATCGGCTTCGTTGCTCTGGACCTCAGCTCCGTCCGCTTCGGTGCGGACTCGCGCGAGCAACTGCCCGACAGCCACGTCCGGTAGGACGACTCGCGACCGATAACACCCTTGGAGGCACTGTGAATTCCTACTACGCCATGCTAGCCCTTGATCTCGCGGACGATCGTGCCCGCGAGGCTCGAGAGCGGCGGCTGGCGCGGCTGGCCCACGACGGCCAGCGGGAGCAGCCCTCCGTCATCCGACGGGGGCTTGCCCGAGCCGCCGCAGCCGTCAGTCTGGGCGCCGCATCCGTGACGCGCCGGCTCGATGAATGCGTCGCCGACGATCTCGGCCGGACGCTGGCCGTCGCCGACTGACGCGCCACCACCGCATCTTCCGCGCAGGAGAGCGCCTGCCCCTCCCGGCAGGCGCTCTTCGATTCCTGACGCCGACCGCGTACCCTGCGCGCGATGTCTGATCCGACGGACTTCCCCGCTAGCGCCGCCGTGTCGTGGGGCGCGGACCGCATCGATCTCTTCACCGTCGCGGACGATCGGTCGCTCGTGCATCGCTCGTTCGATGGTCGATCCTGGTCCGAGCCGACCTCGCTCGGCGGCCAGCTCGCATCCGCGCCCGCGGCGACGGCGTGGGCGGTCGACGAGCTGCAGGTCTTCGCGATCTTCGATGACGGTCAGCTCTGGAACCGCTACTGGGATGGCGCCTCATGGCACGACTGGGAGCCGATGGGCGGTGACCTGACCGGGACGCCGGCTGCGTCATCCTGGAGCGCGGACCGCATCGACGTCTTCGCACCCGGCCGTAACGGCCGTGTATGGCACCGCTGGTGGGACGGTTCGAGATGGGTGGCGTGGGAGCAGCTCTGACGAGATACGTCGCAGTTAACACCTCGTCGCTACTGTCGCGGTCAGACGCCCGCTCGACCCCGGAAGTGCCCCCGAGGCCGGCGGACGTCGTGATGAGAGATGCTCTGTCCAAAGCGATCGTGCAGGCCGCGATCCGAAGATTGAAGGTCGCGCCGGGGATTCCAGAACATACCGTGTGAGCGCCGCATCTCTCGCGTGGTGCCGCAGGCTGGTATGGGGCTTGGAGACCGACGTCGTGCAACGGGCGCAGCGAGGCGATCGCGCAGCCTTCGGGTTGCTCGCCGCCGAGATCGCGACGCGCTTCCTGGCCATCTCCCGCAGGATCCTTCGGGACGTCGATCTCGCCGAGGATGCGACGCAGCAGACCTTGGTCGCGATCTGGCGAGATCTGCCGCAGCTCCGCGACCCGGCGCGGTTTGACGCCTGGTCCTACCGGCTCCTGGTCCGCGCCTGCTACGCCGAGGGGCGACGGAGCCGCCAGTGGTCGCCGGATCTCCGGATCCTGCCGGCTGACGAGCCGTCCGAGTCAAATGGGCTTGATGCGATCGTCTACCACGACCAGCTGGAGCGCGCGATGCGACGCCTGTCGGTCGACCACCGGACCGTGCTGGTCCTGCACCACTACGCCGATCTTCCCGTCGACCGGGTGGCCCAGATCCTGGAGGTCCCCGTCGGCACGGTCCACTCTCGACTCCATCACGCGATGCGCGCGATGCGGGCGGCACTCGATGCCGACGAACGCCCGGCGGCAGTGGAGGCGACCCGATGACGACGGAAAGCGATCCCCGAACGCGCATCGTCTTGTCGTGGCTTCACGAGGACGCCCACGAGGACGCGGAGCGTGTCCTGCTGCGCGCCCTCGATGAGGTCGACGCCACATCACAGCGCGGGAGCTCGCGGCCCGTGCGGATGTTCACCGGCGTGAACTCCGTCACCAAGCTGGGGATCGCCGCCGCGGCGGTCGTCGTGGTCGTCGTCGCCGGCATCCAGTTCCTCCCACGCTCCGGGACGTCGGGTGGGCCGCCCACGGCGTCGCCTACCCCGACAGCCACGCCGGCCTTTGCGCAGCTCATCAAGGGACCACTCGCCCCCGGTCGCTATGCCCTGTACGACCGTTTCGTGACCTCGATCGAGGTGCCCGCGGGTTGGATCGGCAAGCCACCATTCGTCCGAAAGATAGGTGCCGATGGGGCCGGCCTGTGGTGGGGTCCGGGCCCGTCGGACGCGCAAGTCTTCGCTGACGCCTGCAAGGGCCCGAAGCTCACGCCGGTCGGCGGGACGGTCCGAGGTCTCGTGGAGGCCCTCGACGCCCAGGTCGGCTCGAACGCCACGATCAGCGAGGTCACGCTCGGCGGTCTCCCGGCCACCCGGGTCGATCTCGTGAAGGATCTGGCTTCGTGCTCCGGAGGCGCCGACAGCGGGATCAATCTCTTTTCGACCCCGGCGGGCCTCACCGGGTTGTCCCCGGGGGCACGCGGCATCGTGTACGCCCTCGAGAAGGACGGCGAGCTCGTGGTCTTCATCGGTATCGACTACAAGGCTACGGCGAGCGACGCGGCGGAGCTCGAAGGGGTCATCGCGTCCACGCGGTTCGGCCCGTAGGAGAGGCCGGTCGTCAGCGTCCGCCGAGCCTCGCGCGATGCGGTGACGTCGCAGCTAACTGCCAGATAAGCGGGCGCTGCTAGGGTCCGGGGAGACGCCCGTCGACGCCGGAAGTGCCCCCGACGCCGGCGGGTGTCGTCATCTCGAGAACCCGCCACCGCCCGCCGCGGAGCGCGAAAACGTGGAGCCGAGCTCGACCCCGCCCTGGCGTGTCCTCGAGACGCCTCCGAACGACGCAACCGCGCGCCCACCGGCGGCAGCCGAAGCAGTCACGTCGTCGGTGGCCGTCAAGGTCGTGGCCGGGATCGTCGCGGCGGTCGTCTGTGCCGGGATCGCGATCGCCATAGCCGTCAGCGGTGGTGGGGGTGAGGTCCGGGTGGACGGAGGATCACCGTTCGCGGTCACGGACGCGTCCGCGCCTCCGGAGACGTCGGTGTCGGGCGGTGGCCTCAGCGGTGGCGAGGTCGTCGTCGAGATCGTCGGGGCGGTCCAGGCGCCCGGTGTCTATCGGCTGCCGTCCGGGTCGCGGGTCGCGGATCTGCTCCAGCGTGCCGGCGGCTATGGGCCACGCGTCGACGCCGGCCGTGCCGAGCAGGATCTCAACCTCGCCGCTCCCGTGAAGGACGGGGAGCATATCCGCGTCCCGTCCCGCGATGATCGAGCGGCGGGACCGGCTTCGGGTGCCGCGCCGGCGAGTGGCGATGCGGCGCCGATCGACATCAACAGCGCGACCCAGGCACAGCTCGAGGAGCTGCCGGGCGTCGGGCCTGCGACCGCCCAGAAGATCATCGCGGCCCGCGAGGAGGCGCCATTCGCGGCCGTCGAAGAGCTGCGCTCGCGCGGTGTCCTCGGCGAGAAGACGTTCGCCAAGCTTCGGCCGCTCGTCACGGTCGGTTGACGTGCCGCGCAGCGGCTGGATCGCGATCGGGGCGACGATCGCGTCGCTCGCTGTCGTCATGGGCGACCGGCGGCTGCTCGCGCTCGTCGTCGCGTGTGGCGCGGCCGCTCTCCTCGTCTCCGCGCTGACCGGCAGACGACGCACCGCGGTCCTCGGCCTCGCGATCGGGGCCACCGTCATCGTGATCCGTGGCGTCGCCGCCCCAGTGACGACGGAGCTCGCCGGAACACCGATCGAAGGTCCGTGGCCGATGATCGTCGAGTCGATCGGCTCGCCGCGCGACGGGCAGCAGGTCGCCACGCTCCGGACCCTCGACGCGGGGCCGACGGGATTCCGGCTGGCCGCGACCCTTCCACGCTACCCGCAGGTCGAGCCCGGAGACCAGCTCGAAGTCGACGGCCGCGTGCGGGTTCGGCCCGACGGCCCGTACGGGGACTACCTCGCGAGGGTCGGTGCCTGGGGAACGCTCGATGCGCGGACGCTCACGATCCTGGATCGCCCCGTCGACGCCGCGACGGCCCTCGAGTCGCTTCGACGCGGCGCCGGCGACCTGCTGACGCGCGTACTCCCCGAACCAGAGGCGGGTCTCGCAGCGGGGATCCTGATCGGCCTTCGGGACCGGGTCGACCGCACCGTCGCCGCGGACTTCACGACGGCAGGCGTCAGCCACGTGGTCGCTATCTCAGGCTGGAACATCGCGATCGTCGCGGCCGCGATCGCCGCCGTGGCGGGCCGACTCGGGCGTCGCAGGCGGGCGGTCGTGACGGCCGTGGCGATCCTTGCCTACATCCTTTTCGCCGGCGCCTCCGCATCGGTGCTCCGAGCTGGCGCGATGGCCGCTGTCGTTCTGATCGCCCGGGAGACGGGTCGGGCTGGACGTGCGGCGGCCGCGCTCGGATGGGCGGCTGCTCTCCTCCTCCTCGCCGATCCGCGGTTGGTCAGTGATGCCGGGTTCCAGCTATCCACGCTCGCGACGGCCGGGCTGATCGCCTGGGCGACACCCCTGACCGATCGACTGGATCGCTGGACCCGTGGCCGCCTCCCGCGGTGGTTGAGCGAAAGCCTTGGCGTCTCGCTGGCAGCGCAGGCCGCGACGCTCCCGGTGGTCCTCGCTTCCTTTGGTCGACTGGCGTTGATCGCCCCTGTCGTCAACCTCTTCGTCGTTCCGCTCGTCGCGCCGGCGATGGCCGCTGGGATCGTCGCATTGCTCGGCGGTGGGATCGTCGCGATGGGTGCGCCGAGCGCGATCGGCGCCATCCTCGCCGCCCCCGGTTGGGTCGCGCTTCGCCTGATCATCGGCATCGTCGACGTCGCTGCCGGCCTGCCGCTGGCGAGCGCGACGCTCGAGCCACCGTGGGGTCCGATCGCGGGACTGCTATCGATGGTCCTGACGGGCGTGGTCATCGGATGGCTGCGCCGCCGGGGACGCCGACCGATATCCGCAGCCGCCGCGGCCGGCGCCGAGAAGCGCGCCGCGCCATCGCCACCATCATCGCGATCGGTCCGCTTGGCGATGACAGCCCTGATCATCACGGTGACGATCGCTGGAGCCGTCCTCGTGAGCCGCTCGGGAGGCGTCGCTCGGGTGAGTGTCCTCGACGTCGGGCAGGGCGACGCGATCCTCGTCGAGGGCTCGCGCGGTGGGCGGCTCCTGATCGACGGTGGCCCCGATCCCGACCGACTCCTGGTCGAGCTCGACAAACGCATCCCGCCGTGGGACCGCCGCATCGACGCAGTGATCCTCAGTCATCCCCATGAGGATCATGTGGCCGGTCTGGCGCTTCTCCTCGATCGCTATTCGGTCGGACGGGTCTTCGAGCCGGGTATGCGCGGACCCGGGCCCGGATATGCCGCCTGGCTGCAACGAATCGGCGGAGCCGGTCCCCATCCACGCCTGTCGATCGCCGCCGGGGATCGCGTCGCCGTCGACGAGATCGCGCTGCGTGTCCTGTGGCCGATCCGCGGTCAGGTCCCACCGGAACCGCCCGATACCGGAACTGGGATCAATAACGTCTCCGTCGTGTTGCTCGGCGCGGTGGATGGTCGCCGGTTCCTCCTGGCAGGAGATGTTGAGCAGGACATCGATCCGAGCCTCCTCGCCGAAGGGCTGCCGACCGTCGACTTCCTCAAGGTCGCGCATCACGGCAGCCGCACCGCGACGACCCAGGCGTTCGTGTCGACCGTCCGTCCGCGCGTCGCGGTCGCGTCCGCGGGTACCGGCAATCCCTACGGCCACCCCGCGCGCTCGACCCTGGAGCGGCTTGCCGCCGCCGGCGCGCGTGTCTACAGGACCGATCGGGACGGCACGGTGAGCGTCACGTTCGACGCCGCGGGGATGTCGGTCCGGACGGCACCACGTCGGAGCCAGGCGGCCGTCGCGCGACCGGTGTCGGTCGCTGCTCGACGCTCGTTCCTGTGCGATGTACCGATCCAGCCCTTCGTCCGCCCGGCCCAGCCCGCGGCTCCGCGGCCCGAGAGCGGAGCCCGGTCCACGCTCGGCTACCATCGGACCGATGACGCTCCGACCCTGCCCGGCCGCTGCGCCGCCATGCCCGCGACCGACGAACGGCGGCGATCGGCCGCGTGACGGGTCAGGCGCATGATCGCGCCCCTGCTCTACGTCTGGGGTGACGACGAGCTGCTGGCGGAGCGGATCGTGGCGCGCTTCGGCGCGAAGCTCGCCCAGGAGTCCGGATCGCCGCTTGAACGGTGGGACCTGCGGGCGGACCCAGCGTCCGCATCCGCCGACGCCGCACAGCTCTACGAACGGCTCGCGACATCCGCGATGTTCGGGGGTGGGACGCTGGCTGTCGTGGCGAACCCCGGCGCCCTCGTAAAACGGAACGACACGCGCGATCGCGTCGTCGAGACCATCGCGCTCATGGCACCTGGCCATGCACTCGTCGTGGTCGAAGCGGCACGGTCCAACGCGAAGGGGCCGGGCATCAGGCGCCTGGCCGAGCCCATCAAGGCGGGCGGCGGGACCATCGCCTCTGCCATGGCGCCGCGTCCGACGGCACTGGCCGCGTGGATCACCGATGAGGCTCGCGACCGCGGCCTCGTGTTGGCAGGCGGTGCGGCGCGTGAGCTCGCGGACCGGCTAGGCGCGCGCGTGACGGAAGGCGATGTGGACCGGCGCTATCTGAGTCGGATCGCTTCTGGCGAACTCGACAAGCTCGAGCTTCGCCATGCCGTCGACGAAGGACCGGTCACCGCGGAGGACGTCCGCGCACTGGTCGCCGAGACGACGCCGGCATCGGTCTGGGCGCTCAGCGACGCCGTCGGCGACCGCCGGGTCGACGTCGCGATCGCGACCCTCGACCGACTCCTCGATTCGACGCCAGAGCCGGTGATCATCGCCGTCCTTCACAGGCGCATCGTGGAGCTGCTCGAGCTCGGCGACCGGCTCAGCAGCGGCCTCAACCTCCCGGAGGCAGCGCGCGCGATGGGCATCACGAGCGAGTTCCGGGCCAAGACGCTGGCGAACCAGGCACGTGGCTGGAACGCGCGCGACCTGACGGCAGCTCTCGAGGGCCTCGTGACATTGGACGCGATGGTGAAGGGCGTCGCGGGTTTCGAGTCCGACGCCGCGCAGCGCCGACTGGCGTTCCTGCTCTGGATCCGAGAAAGCGTCGCGCGCGGCGAGAGTTTCCCGCGTTGACCGGCAGCCGGAACGGTCCCGTCTGACCCCGGGACCGACCGACACTCAGACCATCAGTCGGCGGACGACCAGGCCTGCTCCTGGACCACGAGATCACTTTCGATCGCAAAGACGCATCGGCCTTCGGCGAGATCGAGCAACTCGATGAGGTCAGGATCGATGTAGAGCTGCGAGCAGTCCTCGCAAAGACCACCCGGGATGCCGAAGCACAGCCGCTCGCTCCGGTCAGGCAGCCGGAACGTCGTATCGAACCGGGTCGTGATGAGCCGGTGATCGCAGGCAGGGCATCGATCGCGGGAAGACATGGGCGGATGCTGGCATCACGACCACGCACGTCCCCATGACCCGTGAGTACCCGCGGCGTTGGTACCGGTGAGTGGGCGACGAACGACCGAGCGCGAGTATGGCGCGAGCGCGCTACTGGACGCGGAGGATCGTCTTAGCCTCGGACCAGTGCTTCTCGAGTCCGTAGTAGTCGCGCTCCGGGGGCGTGAAGATGTGGACGATCACCGACCCGTAATCGAGCAGCACCCAGTGCGACGCCGCAGTCCCCTCGCGGCCGAT
>JBKPMM010000068.1:0-5642 GCA_046732155.1 Chloroflexota bacterium
GAGCTACATCGCCTTCCTGACCGAGTTCGATGAGGTATCGCTCTTCGACGAGATGGACCGGCGCGAGCGACGGCGCTTCCTGGCACTCCTTCGGGAGCGCCTCATGAGGCTCGACCCGGAGGAGCTGCGCTTCAGCGTCGCGATCGTGTATGCGTCGGGCGTCCGGTCGGGCGGCTAAGGGGCCATGCTGTCCGCGTGATGATCCGCTGTGAGCCTGCCCTGCGATGGGCCAGTCTCGTCGCGGTGTTGGTCGCGGCAGCGGGATGCGCATCCCCGGCGCTCGTGCGTCCGTCGGTCACCGTCGCTCCCGAGGGGAGCGCAGTCACGACCGAAGCCCCGCCTACGACGGCGACGGCGATAGCGGGACTAGTCGCGGGACCGCGGGCTCTGACGGACCCGACGAACGACCTCGTTGATGAGGATGGCCACAAGGCGAAGTCGAACCCGCATGTCGATCTCGCGCGCTTCGAGGCCGAGGCCGATGGGACCGAGCTGAAGCTGACGATGACCCTGGATGGGGACGTTCCGACCAAGGTCTCGTCGACCAGTCAGGAACTCAATTACATCGTGGAGGTCGAGGCGGCTGGCGCCCAGCCGTTCGACTACTGGCTGCTCGTCACGAACCTCGAAAGTGGCGCGTGGTATGCCGCGCTCACGGACTGGGACGGCAACTCTGCCGAGGAGGACAACCAGTTCCCGGGCACGTTCATCGTGGCAAAGAACCATGTGATCATCAGCGTCCCGCTGGCCGCGCTCGGCAGCCCGACTCGCCTAACGCTGATGGCGGTGACGCAACGTGCCGATCACGCCAGCGGGAAGGTCGTCGCCGAGGACCAGGTTCCGACGGGAGACCAATCGATCGCGAGCAAGGATTGGCTGACCCTTACCGGCCGGTAGGTCGACTCGACGGTCTCACCCGGTCGTCAATCCCAGCCATGAGCCCGATTCCGCGTCGATGCTGCGCGCAGCAACGGGATCCGTCGACCGATCAACGCAGCCGCGATCGCCGTCGTGATCGGGACGGCCGCGACGATACCGATGCTCCCAGTCAAGGCTCGGACGATCTCCACGGCGACGATCTCCTCCGAGGAGATCAGAGCGGGATCCTGGCCGCCTGCGACGAAGAGGATGAGTAGCGGGAGCGACGCGCCGACGTAGGCGAGCACGAGCGTATTGACTGTCGCCGCGATGTGTGACCGGCCGACATTCATCGCCCTTGTCGCGACAGCCGCCCGGCCAGCAGATGGGTCGGCTTCGTGGAGCTCTTGCACGGTGGCAGCCTGCGTCACGGTCACGTCATCCAGCACCCCGAGCGCCCCGAATATGATCGCCGCGAGGAAGACGCCCCCGAGATCGATGGTCGTGTTCCCGAGCGCGACCAAGTAGCTCGTGTCTTCGGATCCGCGGAGCGGAGTGAATCGAGAAACGGAGTCGAACACGATCGCCAGGACCGCCACCAGAACGAGCGAGAGGGCCGTTCCTGCAGCGGCCGCGACGGTCGAGGCACGGGCACCCTCGGTGAGCAGGAACGTCACGATCGTCACGCCGCTTGCGGTGATGATGGCGACCCACGTCGGATCCCAGCCGGCCAGGATCAGCGGAACGACGATCCGGATCACGACGGCGAGGCTGAGCGCCAGGGCGATCAGCGAACGGACGCCACGCCAGCCACCGACGATCACCACCGCACCCGCAAACAGCCCCAGGAGCATGGCAAGCGTCGGGACGCGGTAGCGGTCCGCGATCGCCACGAACCCGGTTTCGGGATCCTTCGAGATCTCGACGATGACGTCATCCCCGATCCGATAGTCGGGTGCCGCCTCCGTCGTGCCCTGGACGAAGCCCTCGACGATGTCACCGGCTTTCGGCCCACCGCGGACGCTGTCGATCACGACCACTCGCGCATTCGGTTGCGACGGGTTGTCACCGGGTTGCACATCGATGATCCGGCCGTGCACGAGTTGCACGGGCTGCATGTCCGGTGTGCGAGGGGTGAGGTCGGGGACGAGCACGAGGATGCCGATGAGCAGTGCGAGGCCGACGAACAAGGCTCGCGCGTTACGGCGGAGTCCCCCGAACGCTTCCACCCTCGGTTCGGCGTGCGTCACGACCCGCATGGTATGCCGAGGAACAGACCCCTCGGTCAAGAAGCCTTCAACACTCATACTGAGACCGAGTATCATCTCGACGATGGAGGACCTTCCCGCAACGCTCGCCGCACTCGATGACGCAGGCTATCGAAGCACCGCAGCACGGCGCGCGATCGCGCGGCTCATCGCGGCCCGAAAGGGGGCATTCAGTGCTGCGGATCTCGCCGAGGACGCGGCGCACCAGCGACTACGGGTCGGCCGCGCCACGATCTTCCGCACGCTCGACGTCCTGACCGAGCTCCATGCGGTGGAACGGCTCGATCTGCCCAGTGGAGAGCACGCCTACGTCGCGTGCGAACCTGCCCATCACCATCACGTGATCTGCTCGAACTGCGGCGCGAGCACCGATGTCGACGATGCCGGCTGGCGCTCGGTGGTTCGAGACATCGAGACCAAGACCGGCTATCTGATCGAC
This sequence comes from Chloroflexota bacterium, assembly GCA_046732155.1. Taxonomy (GTDB): domain Bacteria; phylum Chloroflexota; class Limnocylindria; order Limnocylindrales; family CSP1-4; genus SPCO01. The sequence continues at coordinate 2,566 of JBKPMM010000068.1, forward strand.
GACCACCGGCTCGAGTTGTTCGGTCGGTGTCGAACGTGTCGTGCCGGTGGGCTCGCATCGTGATATGTCTGGCACGCTCCTCGCTCGCACTGGCAGTCGTGCTGCTTGCGGTCGCGGGATGCGGGTCGGCCGATACCGCCGGGAGTGGCTCGACGTCGTCTGGAACGGCACCCGACGCCGTCCGGGTCGTCACGAGCACGACGGTGTTCGCCGACATGGTCAAAGCGATCGGCGGTGATCAGGTCGCCGTCAGCTCGATCGTGCCGGCGGGCGCGGGACCGGAGGATTTCGAGCCAGGACCGGACGACGCACGTCGCCTTGCCGACGCGCAGCTCATCGTGTCGAACGGCGTCGGCCTTGACGATTTCCTGGACGGGCTCATCGATGCGACCGGTGCGGACGCCGAGCACCTCGTGCTGGGCGACGGCATCCCGACGATCACGGTCGACGGCGAGAAGAACCCGCACTTCTGGCTCGATCCGACCCTCGTCGCCCAGTACTACGTGCCCGCCATCCGGGACACACTCGTGCGACTCCGTCCCGCTGCGGCGGCGTCGATCACGAGCTCGGCCGACGCGTACGTCGCTGCGCTCGGCGCACTCGACAAGGAGGACACGGCGAAACTCGCCGCGATCCCCGCAGGGCATCGAAAGCTTGTGTCATTCCACGATGCGTTCCCGTACTTCGCGCAGCACTACGGTTTCGAGCTGATCGGCGTGATCCTCGAGAACCCCGGTCAGGAGCCGTCCGCGGCCGATCTTGCGGCTCTCATCACGAAGGTCAAGGCGGCCGGCGTCCCAGCTGTCTTTTCGGAAGCCCAATTCGACCCCAAACTCGCCCGAACGCTCGCTCAGGAAGCCGGCATCAGATCGGTGGTTACGAGCATGTACACCGACTCGCTCGGTGCACCACCAGCTGACAGCTACATAGGGATGATGAAGTCCGATGTCGACCAGATCGTGAAGGCCCTTCAGTGACACTGGCGACCTCGACCGTCGCGACATCGGTCGAAGCGCCGGCGGCGGCCCTTCGCGATGTCACGGTCGCCTACGGCGCTCGCGTGGCCCTGGACCACGTCGACCTGACGATCCCACGTGGCTCGCTCATGGCCGTCATCGGCCCGAACGGTGCGGGAAAGAGCACGCTACTGAAGGCGATCGCGGGACTCGTCGAGCCAGTGTCCGGCACGCTCGAGGTCCTCGGCGGGCCCCCGGGCCGCGAAGCGCGACGCCTTGCCTATGTCCCACAGGCGGAACTCGTCGACTGGAGCTTCCCGGTCACCGTCGGCGACATCGCGATGATGGGCCGCGTCCCGTTGATCGGGCTTGGCCGTTCACCCGCGGCAGCGGACCGGACGGCGGTCCGCGAGGCGCTCGCGACCGTTGGCATGGTCGAGCACGAACGGCGTCAGATCGGTGCGCTGTCGGGTGGACAGCGCCGGCGGGTCTTCCTCGCCCGGGCGCTCGCGGGGCACCCTGACCTGTTCCTGCTCGATGAGCCGGTGACCGGCGTGGACGCCACGACCGAAGAGGACCTGATGCGGGTCCTAGAGGCCGAGGTCGAACGTGGCAACACCGTGATCGCGAGCACCCATGATCTCGCGGCGGCGGCACACCATTTCCACCAGGTGACCCTGATGAATGGGCGTGTGGTGGCCACTGGCCCGTCCTCGTTGCTGATGGACCGTGACCTGCTGCGCGAGACGTATGGCGGCCATGTCGTGGTGCTGCCCGAGGGCGAGACGACGATCATCGATGACGCCCACCACCATGACGACGCGCCGGGAGGCGAGCGTCACTTCCACGAGGGACGGGGATGAGCCTGCTTGATCTCCTGCTCGACCCGATGCGCCTGGGGTTCATGCAGCGCGGGCTGGTCGCGGCGATCCTCGTCGGGATCGTCTGCGCGGTGGTCGGTGCATTCGTCGTGTTACGCGGTCTTGCGTTCATCGGCGATGCGGTGAGCCACGCCGCCTTCCCCGGACTCGTCATCGCGTTCCTGCTCGGCATCCCCCTGTACATCGGTGGAGCCGTTGCCGCGATCGCGACGGCCCTGGCCATCGGCTGGGTGGCTCGGCACGGAAGGCTTCGGTTCGACACCGCCGTCGGAGTCCTGTTCGCCGGCATGTTCGCGTTCGGCATCGCGCTCTTCAGCTCGATCGACGATTACGTCGCCGACCTGTTCAGCTATCTGCTCGGCAACGTCCTAGGGATCACGACCCAGGACATCATCCAGGTCGTCGTCTTGGGCGCGATCGTCCTAGCCGTGGTCTTCGTACTGCGCAAGGAATTCCTGTACGCGTCGTTCGACCCGGCCGGAGCGGCGGCCTCGGGCCTGCCCGTTCACTGGCTCGACTACCTGCTGCTCGGGCTGATCGGGGTCACGATCGTGGTCAGCATCCAGACGGTCGGCATCATCCTCGTGGTTGCGATGCTGGTCACACCGGCGGCGACCGCCGAGCTCCTCGTCGACAGGTTCTGGGACCTCGTGCGCGTGGCGATCGCCGTTGCCGTCGTCTCGGCGATCGTGGGGCTATACGTCAGCTACTACCTGAGCATCGCGTCTGGGGCGTCGATCGTGCTCGTCGAGACGATCTGCTTCGCCATCGCGCTCGCGCTGTCGCCGAAGTCAGGATGGCTAGCACGCAGGCGGGCGTCGACCGCTGCTTCGTAGCAACCCGTCGTCAGCTATACGACCTTTCGTCGGGCAGGGCCTCGACGAACTCGGTACCGAGACGCGCCGCGTCGTAGGCGTCCCCACGAGGTGGTGGTACGGCACGCCGCTCTATTGGTGATGGGGTGTCGGGCCGCCGAGGTGCTGCCACCGTCGCGGGTCCATGACACGAAGACGCCGGGCGGTCGTTCCGATCGACCGCCCGGCGCAGCGCCGCTCGACTAGGTCGCGGGCGTGGGGGCCTCGGGTCGCTGGGTTCAGGTCATGCGTACCCCGGTCCGGGCATGAGGGGTCGTGGGGATCACGGGAACCGGTTGAACCAGTGCGCCGCGAGCGCTGCTCCGCCGACCATCAAGGCGAGGCCTGCGGCGGCGAACCACTGCGTGACTTCCTGCGGCTCCTGG
>JBKPMM010000069.1:0-12321 GCA_046732155.1 Chloroflexota bacterium
CTGTCGCGCGATCCGAACGTCCGGGAGTCCGATATCGTCGGCGAGTATCAGGCGGCTCTCGCCGCCGGTGACACGGATCGGATAACTGCCACGTTCGAGGACGACGGGTGCTTCCGGGAGCCGGCGGGCGGTGAGTTCCGAGTATGCGGTCGCGAGGTCCTGCGCGAGTTCTTCGCGCGGTTCTTCAGTGCAGGCGGCGGGATCACGCTCGAGCACTGCACGGTCACCGAAGACGGCACGCGGACGGCCCTCGAGTTCAACGCCGTCAAGTGGGGAAGCGTCGAGATGCCCCATCAGGCCGGCGTCGCCGTCTACGAACGTGGCGCGACCGGTAGGCTCCGCGAGGCGCGTGTCTACGACGACGTCGAGGGTCCGGTCGAGTAGGGTCGCCGCGAGTCAAGCGCGGGGGTTGGGGTGGCCTATGGGGCTCGAACCCATAACCTTCGGAGCCACAATCCGATGCTCTGCCGATTGAGCTAAGGCCACCGCGGCGGTCGTCCCTGGCGAGCGCACGGGGCGCGGATGGACGAGGCCTGCGGAGTATAGAGCGGCCGCACCGATGTCGCGGTGCGGCCGTCGTGCTGTCGTGTGCGCCCCGCGGCGCCGGGCCTACTCGGAGTCGGAGCGGTCGCCGGTCGCGGATCCGGCGTGGGTCGGTGCGGTCCACGGTGCGACCGATCGGAGCAGGCGGACGGCGGCGCTCTGGTGGTCGACCGTCGTCGCGACCGGCTCGGGCTCGGGCTCAGGTGTGGCTTCCGGGGCCGGCCAGCTGGACTCGGCGGTCGCCGTCGGGTCCATGACCGGGATCGGGGCCGCGGCGGGATCTTCGGCCGCCGCTTGACCTACGACGGGCTCCGGCTGCGCGTCGGCGATCGCCGCGCCAGCCATCGCCGCCTCGGCGACCGCGGCACGATCATCGATCATCGTGTTCTCGCCCACCGCGTCGGCGGCAGCTGCCGAGGCCAGCGGAGCGTTCTCGTCGATCGTCGGCGTCTCGACCGTCGGCGCGGGGCTCGGCTCCTCGGAGACGATCGAGCCGATGGTCGCCTCGGGCGTCATCGCAGACTCGACCATCGACATCGCTGCCGCGGCGTCGGCGGGGATAGCGGTCTCTGTCGCCGTATCTGCCGCCGTCTCGGCGACCGGAGCGTCCGCCACGGCCACAGCGTCAGGCGCTGCTTCGGCTGCGGGCGGCGCTTCGTCGACAGCCGCGAAGGCCGCCACGGCGCGCGAGCGGGCTTGCGCCCGTACCTGATCGAGGTCGGGCGGCGCCGGGAGCGCTTCGGCACGAGCGACGATCGTGGACGGGTCGTCGGACTGGGACAGTTCCTCGAAATACCGGTCCAAGGTGGCGCTGTACTCGCTGACCGCGACGTTCACCCCCTCGATCTCGGTATCGATGATCGAGTCGTGCTGCTGGAGGTACTCCTCGAGGCTCGTGCGCCGGTCTTCGATCTTCTTGTCGGCTTCGCCGCGGATCCGCTCCATCTCCGCGGCCGACCAGTCCTGGATGTGCTGGACATCCTCCTCGGCAAGGCGCTTCAGCTCATCCGTCTCGATCGCGGCTCGCGCGCGCACCTTATCTACGTGCGCGGCAGCGTCGTCGGCGACGCGCGCGGCGATGCGTTCGCGTTCCTTCTGGGCAGTGGCGCGCATGGCGACCGCAAGCTCGGCGAGGAACCCAGGTCGGAGGCCGGCGGCGACGCCTTCGGTCGCGCGCCCGGCAGCAGGTGCCTCGCTCACCCCGGTCGACCCCGTCGTCCCGCCCTCTGACGTGCCGTTGAGATGGCCGTTATCCGGGAAGATCGAGTCGTCTTTCTGATCCATTCTTCCGCTCCGTGGGGGTTGAGACCGTACCCGTCAGAGGAGGTTTTGGCAACACCTGCGTGGTTGAGTGACGTGCGGGCGGTGCCGGCTGGAACCACTGGAGTGCGGTCTTGTGCGGTCCGGTGTGGTGACGGTGGGAGCGCTGCCGCACCAGACGAGGCATGACATCATGCCGAGGTGGTGCTCGACGAACGCGCAGGCAAACCCGCCGACCCGTCCTCGCTCGTCGATGTGGACGCGCTGATCGCTGCGTACTACGAGCGCCGTCCCGACCCGTCCGACCCAGCTCAGCGCGTCGCCTTCGGGACGTCCGGTCACCGCGGCTCGTCCTTCCGCCACGCCTTCAACGAGGCCCACATCCTCGCGACGACCGAGGCGATCTGCCGCTACCGGTCCCAACGCGGGTATAGCGGGCCGCTCTTCCTCGGCCGCGACACCCACGCGCTGTCGGAGCCAGCGACCCGCACTGCCCTGAGCGTCCTCGTCGAGCGAGGCGTCGACGTCCGGATCGACGAGCGAGATGGTTTTACGCCGACCCCGGCTGTGTCCCACGCGATCATCACCGCTAACCGACCGAAGGACAGCTGGCGCAATCTCGCGGATGGGATCGTCGTCACCCCGTCGCACAACCCGCCCGACGACGGAGGCTTCAAGTACAACCCGCCCAACGGCGGGCCCGCTGACACCGATGTCACGCGCTGGGTCCAGGACGAGGCGAACCGCATCCTCGAGGCGTCGGGCAGCGATGGGATCGATGGCATCCCGCGCGCCACCGATGAGGACGTCCGCCGGCGTGCCGGCCGCTACGACTTCCTGAGGCACTACGTCGACGACCTGCCCGCGATCATCGACATGGACGCGATCCGCGGAGCGGGCGTCCGTGTAGGTGTCGACCCGATGGGTGGCGCGAGCGTCGCCTACTGGGGCGTCATCGCCGAGCAGTATCAGCTCGATCTCACGGTCACGAACACGACCGTCGATCCGACATTCGGCTTCATGACGGTCGACTGGGACGGCAAGATCCGGATGGACCCGTCATCGCCCTACGCGATGGCCCGGCTGGTCGGTCTGCGCGACCGCTTCGATATCGCCGTCGGCAATGATGCCGACGCCGATCGGCACGGCATCGTCACCCCGACGACGGGGCTGATGAACCCGAACCATTTCCTGTCCGCGGCCGTGAGCTATCTGTTCGGTCGCGCGGCCGGCGGCCGGGCCGGCTGGGGCGCGGAGGTCGCTGTCGGCAAGACGCTCGTGTCGTCATCGATGATCGATCGCGTGGTCTCCGATCTCGGCCGGCGTCTGGTCGAGGTGCCGGTCGGCTTCAAGTGGTTCGTCGACGGGCTGATCGATGGGTCGATCGGGTTCGGCGGCGAGGAGAGTGCCGGAGCCTCGTTCCTGCGCCGGGACGGCACGGTCTGGACGACCGACAAGGACGGCATCATCGCCGACCTGCTGGCGTGTGAGATGCAGGTCCACTCGGGTGCCGCGCGGATCTACGAGGGGCTGACCGAGCGGTTCGGCGCACCCGTATACCGACGGGTCGACACCCCGGCGACGCCCGAGCAGAAGGCCGCGCTGGGTGCGCTCAGCGAGTCCGACGTGACGGCGACCGAGCTCGCGAGCGATCCGATCACGAGCATCCTCACCACCGCACCGGGCAACGGCGCGCCGATCGGGGGTCTCAAGGTGACGACCGATGCCGGGTGGTTCGCCGCGCGGCCCTCAGGGACCGAGAATGTCGCGAAGGTCTACGCGGAAAGCTTCCGCGGGGAAGCGCACCTCGATCAGCTGATCAATGAGGCACAGGCGCTCGTGACCCAGGTGACGACGAGATCGTAGGTTGACCGTGTTGTCACGGCACCGCGACACGGTCGTGACGGGACGTAGCGGCGTGCGACGCGAGACGCTGGCAGGGTGTCGGTGCATCGACCACCGACCGGAGGACCGCCATGAGCGCCGATCCGCGAGACCCTGGGCCTCGCCGTAGCACCGAGCCACCGCAAAGCGAGGAGGAACGGATCGCCCAAGGCCCGGCCGCGAACGTCGAACCGCCTGGTGGCATGGCCACGTCGGCCGGCGGTGGCCACGGGACCGGCAGTGACAAGCAGTCATCGGGTGGCACGGGCGACGGCGAGCATCCCGCTGGCGACGATCCCGAGACCGAGTGGCTGAGGCGGGTGAACGAAGGCGAGACGCCCGCTCCCGTCCAGTCGAACGACTGACGGTCGCGTCAGCGCGTCGCGGCGATCAGATCCTGCGTCGACGAGCGCCGCTCGACGTCCTGACCATCGAGAGGCTCGACCTCCGTCTCGCCGATGGCCACGGCTTCCGAGTCGATACGGGCGGATGCGGTCAGCCGTCGGTAGACGGACTCGTAGGCATCGACCATCCGATCGACCGAGAAGCGTTCCCGCGTATTCGTGATGATGTCGGCGCGGTCGAGAGCCGCCGCGCGCGAGACCGCGAGCGCGGCCTCGTCGACGTCGTCGACGAGGAAGCCGGTGACGCCATGGTCGATGGTCTCGGTGAGACCGCCCGCCCGGCGGGCGATGACGGGGGTACCCGTGGCCATCGACTCGATCGCGACGAGGCCGAACGGCTCCGGCCACGCCCCGAGCATGACGGTCGCGAGCGCACGAACCATCAGCTGGTCGCGCGTCGCGCTATCGACCTCGCCGCGCCAGTCGACGATGCCCTCGTCGATCGCAGGTCGGACGACCGATTCGAAGAGCGCCTGTTCCTCGTCCTCGTGCGCCTTGGCGGCGACGACAAGGCGACGGCCACTCCGCCGTGCCAGCTCGATCGCGTGGTCGATGCCCTTTTCACGGGTGATGCGGCCGACGAACAACAGGTAGTCGCCCGCGCGCGTACCGGACGGCGTCGTCGTGAAGTCGATGCCATGGTGGATGGTGGCGACCCAGTTCGCGTCCGGGTTCCAGCGCCGCTGACTCTCGCTGATCGCGACGAGCGGGATCGACGGCATCGCGTCGATGTATTGCGTCGTGCCGGCGACATCGAGTCGGCCGTGGAGCGTCGTCAGGACCGGGGTCGGTGCGTGCGCGGCTAACTGGAATCCCTGCGTCTCGACATGGGAGTGGATGATGTCGAAGCGATCCGCTTCCTCCCATGCGCGCGCGACGGCCATCTGGAAATAGACGCCCAGGTCGCCGTTCATGCCCTCTCGCCAGAGGGCGCGGGGGACGATCGGGACGATCTCGCACGGAAGATCGGAATCACCGGTCGTGAAGACGGTCACCTCGTGGCCACGGGCGTGGAGACCCAGCGCGAGCGACGTGACGATGCGCTCCGTGCCGGCGTACGCGGGCGGGGGGAGTGAAACGACGGGCGGAGCGATCAGGCCGATGCGCATCGGCCGCGTGTCGCCCGCTGAACGCGGCGCGCGCGGGAATGTCCTCACGTGGGGTGGCCTCCTCGGAACGTTGACGTGGACCGACGGACGGGCCGCGGGTCGTGTTCCAAGGGTCGCTTGTCGCGCGGTCAGGCCGCGCCAGAGAGGCCCGGACGACACATTGCAGAACCATCGCGAGCGCATATCTAGGCGACCGCAATAGGACGAGGTCGTGCCGCAGCGCGCAGGCACACCTTGCCGCCCTAGCGTCATCCAAGCCGCACCGCGCCCCTTCCCCGGGAGCGGGCGGCGCCGACCGGGCCCGACCCCAGGTCCATCGCCGACCGGGCCCCTATCCGAATATCCCGCGCTCCGCGCCGATCCCTGGAGGTACCTATGGAGACGACGGCGGTCGGGCCCGCTGCCTCGAGCGGTGAACGACCATGAACATCCGGAAGCTTTGGGCTGACTACGGTCTGAGCATCACGCTCGTCGCGATGTTCCTGGTCGCGTGGGGCCTCCAGACGTGGACGGGCTGGGTCGAGTTCGTCGCCGAGCAGGCACAACATGGCCAGACCGCGCAGGCCTTCGGGAACGACGGCTACATCTGGAGCTGGGCCCAGTCGACGTTCGAGAATTGGCAGTCTGAGTTCCTCCAGGTCTTCGTGTTCATCGTCCTGACCACGTTCCTGGTCCACCGCAAGAGCCACGAATCCCCCGACACCGACTACGACTCGGAGGCATCGCTCCGCAGGATCGAGGCCAAGATCGACGCGCTCGAAGAGCGTCTGGAGAAGCGCTGATGGCGAAGAACGACGAGCTGACGCTGACCGAGGACCAGGTCCGCCAGGAACACCTAGCCGACGTCAACGAACCGGCGCATTGGGCGTACCTGTTCTCCGTGCTCATCGGAGGCACGATCCTGATGATCCTTCTGATCGCCCTCGTCTCAGGCGGCTCCTAGCCGCCCCGCTCCTACCGCCCCGCGGCAGGTCGAAGGCCTGCCGCGCGCCGGAGGTCTTCGTCCACGTCGAGCAGCCGCCGAAGGGCCACCTCGTGGCGCCGCACGAGGTCGCCCCCTCGCTGCTCGAGCTGACCGGGGCGAAGGATCTCACGCCAGACCGTATCGAGCTCGACGGTCGCTTCCGCGAGAGCGGCGAGATGCCCTTCTAGGGACCGGTCCTCCATGTCGACCTCCCGCGCGACGATCAGGCAGCGCGACTCCGCTCGTCCTTCGTCATCTGGATCTCCGCCCGCGCGGCGCCATGCTCCGCGACGATGCGGGCAGGCTTCTGATGGACCCATGCCCGTTCGATCTCGATCGACCGCCAGCCCTCGGGCAGGACGACCGGCCGCGACGGCCAGGTCGTCGGATCGCCGGGGCCCAGTCGGATCGCTGGAAGCCCGAACATGAGACCCATAAGAAAGCCGCCGAGGTTGGCGAAGAACGGCCCCGACCGCGGCTTTTCGGGGAACTTCTCGGGCAGCATCTCGAGCGTCTGCTGGAACCGGTCGACGACGAGCTGTGCGTAGCCCTCGTCGAACAGCCGGAGCGACAGGCGCCGGTCGCCGCGCCATGCGGCCCAGACGCCGTAGAGCGCGGACAGCATCGGGCTCCCGATGTACTCGGGGGCGAGCCGGAGGTAGTAGTCGAGGGTCGCTCGCTCGACGTCCGGGGAGAATTCCCACCACACCGGAAACATCGCCGCGAGCGGCCCCGGAGTGGCGCCGAGCTCCTCGTTCGGGCGGTATCCGTCGTGGGTAAGGATGACCCGGTCGCGGTTCGGGGTGACGTCGAGTCCTGCCTCGACCTCGTACCAGGCGTCCGGGACGCTGTGGCCGAGCCGTTGCGCACATTCGATCGCCTGGCGAAGGACCGTCTTCGCCGAGAGGATCGTGAATGCGTCGTTGTCGGTCGGCTCCTTGCGCTCGGCGATACCCATGGCCTGCTTGAACTCGAAACCGCGCGGCGAGCGTGTCACGCGACTCGTGATCCAGTCGGCAACGCCGTAGAGCACGCGCGACGCGTCCTCGGCCAGGAACCGCCTATCGCCCGTGGCGTACTGGTATTCGGTGAAGGCGCGGGCGACATCGAGTGACACGTGGTCCTCGTGCCACGACGCCTTACCCGCACCGGGCGCGCACTCCTCGCCGTTGATAGGGCTGGCCTCCCAGGGGAACTGGATCCCGCGCCTCCCATGGAGCTTGGCGTTCTTCCGGGCTGCCTTGATCGAGTCTGTTCGGAACTCGAGCAGGGTCCGCGCGGCGTCCGGCTGGCTGAATAGGAGCGTCGGGACGCTGAACGTCTCGACATCCCACATCACGTGGCCGTAGTAGTAGTGGTAGTCGTGCCAGGTGGCCAGACCGTAGATCGAGGTGCTCGCTGGCGCCGACGGATGGACGGACATGTTCAGGTAGAAGAACGCAGCGTCCGCAAGCGATTGCCACCGTTCATCCCGGGTATCGATGAGCACCCGACCCTTCCAGAGTTCGCCCCACTCGACATGGTTCTCGCTCCGGATGGCGTCAAAGCCATCCTCCTTCGCGCGCGCCGCGAGGCGCACGGTGGCACGGGCAGGATCATGGTGGAGTGAGTCGGGAACGAGACTGGTGATCTGCCGTAGTCGATACGGGCGACCTGTACGCGCGCGGAACTGGTAGTCCGTGACGAGCGCGCTCTGGACGCCCCAATCCGGCCGGATACGTTCCGCGTCGGCATCGCCGATGAATTGCGTGACGTAGGCGATCCCGACGCGTGACTTTCCCCCGAACGAAGCCCACAGCATGGACCCGTCGGTGGCATCCTCATCCGTCCCCGGGGCATCGATGTGCTTTTCCTCCATGTCTCCCTGGATGCCGTCCGGATCGACCTTGGCACGAAGGATGAGGTCGCATGGACGGTCAGCCCGGACAGATAGCTCCTGGAGGACGAGTGTCGGCTGCTTCCGGCTGCAGAACGTGAGGACCTCGGCTTCGACCGTCACGTCGTTCGCATGGAATGTGAACCGCGTCGTGAGCTCGCCGGTCGAGAAGTCGTAGCGCTGGTCGACGAACTCGGCCTGCTGCGGCGAGAGGGTCAGCCAGACGCCATCGATCTGGATATCGCCGGCGATCGGGTAGGGGGTCCGCGCGTTTGCCTCGATGAGCAACGTCGGGTGCAGGCCGGCGAAGCCATTGACGATCGAGATGCCGGACCGGATCGGGATGTCCACGACCCGCAGACCGATGAGCCCGTTCGATACGTAGGCCGGCAGCTCCTTCGTCGCGGACGTCGTAACGGGGGGTGGGCTGATGGGCTGTGACATGGCGTCACGATGGCGGATGACGCGACAAGCCCCGGTTGCTGGCCTCGGCAGCCGTGTTGCATCTGCGCGCACGGATCGCGCCGACCCGGCTGTGACACCGCTGCGACATCGGTTCCGGACGTCGTTCGGCGGAGGGCAGGCCGACCCGGGCACAGTCCGGTGATGCCGACATCCGATGATCGATCAGCAGCGTCCGACGGCGCGGCGCTACACCTTGGCTACTCGCTGTCGTGCGAGGAGCATCGGCCCGAACAGCTCGTGGATTGGGCGCAGCGTGCCGAGTCGATTGGGTTCGAGTACGCCTCGATCTCCGACCATTTCCATCCATGGCTGGAAGCACAGGGAAACAGCCCGTTCGTCTGGAGCGTGCTCGGCGGGATCGCGACCGCGACCGACAAGCTGGAGGTCGGCACCGGCGTGACCTGCCCGACGCGCCGGTACCACCCGGCGATCATCGCCCAGGCGGCGGCCACGGTCGCATCGATGATGCCTGGGCGCTTCTTCCTCGGCGTGGGCACCGGCGAGAACCTCAACGAACACATCGTCGGCGCCGAGTGGCCGCGTTACGACGTCCGAGCTTCGATGCTCGAGGAAGCCGTCGGCATCATCCGCGCGCTCTGGAGCGGACAGAACTACTCCCACTGCGGTGAGCACTTCACCGTCGAGAACGCACGGATCTACACCCTCCCGGACGAGCCCCCGCCGATCGTCGTCGCAGCGTCGGGCCCGAAGTCGGCCGCACTCGCCGGTCGGATCGGCGATGGGCTGATCAACTTCTCCACCGACCGCAGCGTCGTCGAGACGTTCGAAGCGGAGGGCCAGGGCGGGGCGGGGTACCGTCCGCGCTACGTCCAGATGAACGTGAGCTACGCGAAGGACGAGGCCCAGGCGCGGAAGAACGCGCTCGAGATCTGCGGCAACGTCGCACTCCAGGGTGAGCTCGGGAACCTGCTGCCGATGCCGGCGCACTATGAGCAGTCGGTGAAGATGCTGACCGAGGACGACGTCGCGAAGGTCATCATCTGCGGTGCCGATCCGGAGCCCCACATCGCGAAGCTCCGCGAGGCACAGCGGGCCGGCTACGACCATGTCCACGTGTACCAGGTCGGCGAGGACCAGGAAGGTTTCTTCCGCTTCTACGAGCGGGAGGTCATGCCGCAAGTGCTGTAAGGCACGGCCGAGCGCGAGCGCGAGCGGACGCCGAGACCTGGGACGTGACGCTCTGCGGGTTCGACGGGGCTGACAGGCCTTTGACAGCCGCGGCGCATCGGGTACGGCGTGCGGGCAGCGCGAGGTCCGGCAAGGTTGGACGATGCTGTACCGACTGCCCGCCTTCCACCGCGCCGGCCGGCTGAACGCCGTCATCGAGACGCCCCGAGGCAGCCGCAACAAGTTCACGTTCGAGCCGGAGAGCGGCACGTTCCGGCTCGGCAAGCAGTTGCCGGCAGGCGCGGTCTTCCCGTTCGACTTCGGATTCGTGCCCTCGACGCTTGCCGATGACGGCGACCCGCTCGACGTCCTCGTGTTGCTGGAGACGCCGACCTTCCCAGGATGCGTGGTGCGCGCCCGGGTCGTCGGCGTCATCGATGGGGAGCAGACAAGTCGGTCGGGCAAGACAACGGCGAACCCCCGCCTCCTCGCGGTGGCCACGAAATCGACCGAGTACGCCGGGATCCGGCGGCTCAACGAGCTGCCGCAGAGTCTCATCGACGAGATCACCCACTTCTTCGTCTCGTACAACGCGGCAGCCGGCAAGGCGTATCGACCGACGGGCGCGTTCGGTCCGCGTACGGCCGCGAGCATGATCGAAGCCGGTATCCGACGTCGCCAGAATGCCGTTGCGAGGACCCAGAAGCGGCGCCGACCGATGCCGCACGTCGCCTGAGAGACGGCCGTGACGCGAACCGCTCACGTGCTGCTCGCTGCTGCATCGGCGAGCGCGCGATGCTTGTCACAGGCTCGATCCGGCAGCGCCGCGATCGAGCAGAGCGGCGGAACGACGGCGTGACGGCAGCTCCGCGCTCAGGGCCCTCCCAGAGCGGGATGCCCCCGAGCCGGCTGCCAGACGCCGGCGCCGTCTCGTCGACTGACCTACCGACCTCTCGCCGATGAGGCCCGGACGGCGTCGAGATCAGGCCCGGACGGCGTCGAGATCAGGCGCCGACGGCTCGAACCGGAGCTCGCCGACCGGCCGGAGATCCGTCACCAGTTCGGCGACGCGCGCACGGTCGTCTGCGAACACCACGATGTTGCACCGATCCCGCCCGTCGAGAGCGCCGGCGCTCGGGACGATCAAGGCATCGCAGCGGCCCGACCGGCGCAGCGACCGGCTGATGCCTTGGGTCCGGTCCCGACGCAGGATCCAGCTCAAGCCGGTCGGAAGCGAGAGGGCAGCCCGGACCGCACCGTCGCGCAGGTCCACAGCGCGTGCGATCCGGAGGTTCACCTCGAACAGCCGCATCGTCTCCTCCAAGTCATCGGGGTGCCGACCGCATTCGATGAGCGCGAGCCCGGGGTCGCCGCTGACGTAGATCGTCGGTTCGCCCTCGGCGTTCCAACGGTTCGGCTTATCGGAGATCAGGTCGAGGGTGGAGTCTGACGGCAGCCGCTCGCTCCGGCCGACCCAACCTCGCCCCTGGAATGAGGTCGTGAGTGCGCTAGGCACCGCGAAGCTTCACGCCAGCGATCGACGACGCGGGCGCCATCCGCTCGGACGGGGTCGGCCGATCGAGGCGATAGCGGCGGACCGCCTCGCCCGCGACGGCGACGATGAGGACGCCGACGATCGTGGCGAGGACCTGATCGGGCTTGGAGATCGCCCCGAGTGCGACGAGCAGTGTCGTCGCCGCGGCAGGCGGGTGGGATGCGCGGGCGATGATCCCCCCGAGGGAGGTCAGCAGGATGGCCAGGGTGGCCGCCGCGACCCGAACCGGTTCGAGCTGCCCGGTCTGGATGGGGTTCGGGGCGTTCTGCGCGCCGAGGAGCGCCACCACCGCGAGCCCGGCCGCAAGACCGATGAAGTGGCCCGCGATGATGTTCCAGCCGCGGGCCGTCGGGTGGGCGGGGGTCATCGTGATGAGGATGATCGTCGGCCCGAGACTCGGACCGAGCCAGGGACGGCCGGTCGCCAGGCCGAGCAACCCGACGAGCAGGATCAGGGCCGCCGACATGAGGGGGACCCACAGGGAGTCCGGGATCGACGTGATCGCCGTCATCCGCTTCGGCACGCTGAGCGCCACCTGGTCCACCGGATCAAGCGGGACGGCGAGCGCGTCCGGTGCGACGTGGTCGATCTGTGTCCTGATCCATGCGATCTGGCGCTTGTTGTGGTCACGGGCACGGCCCGCCAGCTCCTCCAGCCCCGGATCGTGGATCTCGCGCGCGCCCTGGTAGAGGACGGTCCAGGTCATCTCCGCGCGCTCGGCGAGGACGGCAAGGTCCGAGAGGTCCTCGATCTCGCCCACGATCCCGACGCGCGTTCCGGACAGCAGTGCCGAGCGCAGCGTTTCGGCGTTCTCACTCGGTATCGCGCCGTACGCCTTCTCGAAGGGCTCCAGCCACTCGAGGTGGCGGCGGGACCATAGCGCACACGTCGTCGCGCCCCGGGACAACTCGTAGTTCCGCTCGTGCCGCTCGGCGACGACTGCGAAGGCGTCAAGGAGCTGCGCCTCGGTGGCTTTGACCTGGCCGAGGAACACCGCGACCTGGAGCTTGACCCCGGCCGGCGGGTCAGCGGCGGGTGCGCTGGGACCGGGCGGTGGTGGGCCGACACGCTCGATCGCGGGGCGCGTTCGGGCGGCGGGCAGGGTGCTCATCGCTTCGTCGCTCCACTCGCCA
>JBKPMM010000070.1:0-7755 GCA_046732155.1 Chloroflexota bacterium
ACGCGATCCGGACCACAGTCTCGTGGGCTCGGAGATGTGTATAAGAGACAGCTCCAGTACCTGGAGGCGTTCAAGGCCCTCGGCGCCAGCCCGTCGACCAAGTACGTACTGCCGCTCGAGATCACCCAGCTCGCCGACACGTTCCGGGGGTACCTGGCGGCGTCGAACGAGAGTGACGGCGATGGCGGGTCAGCACCGCCGCCACCACCGCCGCCGGCGCCGCCGGTCGTGCCAGCGGGTCCGTCAACGAGCTAGCGGCGCTCTCGCCCGCCGGGGCCGTCACGCGAACGTCCGGCGCGCAAAGCTCCGTCGCGCCAACGCGATGCATACACGCGCCGCCGCCGCGGCGATTCCCGGAGTGATGCACTTTGCCTGCATCGACTGACGGCACGCATCGCCGCCGCCGGCGCGGGTTCGCCGAGCGATGCACGTCGCCGGCATCGGCTGATGACGGACACCGCGCCCGGCCGCCTCGCGATGCAGGCGAGCTGCATCAAGAAGACGGTGTCCCCCGGGAGCTGCCGGATATGCATCGCGCGAGCCCGATGGGGGCGGCGGAGCCAGCACGCGATCTGTGTCACTGAAACGCACCCGCAAGGGCGGGTTGCCGCGTGTCGTGACCGACTGATCGACCCAGTCGCCGACCATCGAAGGACTTCGACCAGAGGGCGTCGACGTGTTCGACGCTGCAACGAGAGGAGGTTCGCCGATGGCGACACTGTCCGAGAAGAAGCGGGACAGCCTGCCTGACTCGAAGTTCGGGCTGCCGGAAGAGCACAAGTACCCGATGCCGGACAAGTCACATGCCCGGAACGCCAAGGCGCGTGCGTCGCAGCAGCACAACAAGGGCAACCTGTCCGCCGCGGACGAGAAGAAGATCGACCGCAAGGCCGACAAGATCCTGAATAAGTAGGACACGCGCCACGAAGGCGCACGAACGAGGACGACGGCCCCGGCATCCCCGGGGCCGTTTCTTGTGCGCCGCCTTCCGCGGCCTCAGTCGGGGACGGCGGCTTCCGCGAACGACGCCATGTCCGGGTAGGTGGCGTCCGGACTCGCCTCAGCGGGCGGCGTCGCGCCGCTTCCTGGACGATCGTGCCGTCGGTTGATCCAGACCGTCGTGAACCCGAGGCGCTTGGCGGGCGCATGGTCATGGAACAGACTCTGGGCGACGTGGACGATGCGCTCCTGCGGCAGCCCGAGGCGGTCGAGCATGACCTCGAAGTTGTGCCCGTTCGGCTTGTACGAGCCGACTTGCTGCGCGGTGACGACCCAGTCGAAGTCGACCCCGAGCCGCCGGTTCGACGCCGCGAACAGATCGTCGTCGCAGTTCGTGAGGACGCCGAGCCGGAACCGACGCTTTAGTCGGCGCAACGCCTCGGTGGAGTCCGCGAACGCCGGCCAGTCCTCGACCGAACGCGAGAACCGCTCGACCTCATCCGCTGTCGGCTCGAATCCGAGCTCGGTAGCGACACCTCGCAGGCCGCCGGCCAGGATCTCGCGATACGTCCGGTACGCCGCGCCCTCACTGGCCGCCTCATGCCGCGCGAAACGCACGAGCACGTCCTCGGGATCGTGCGCCACACCGTGTGCATCGAGCACAGCGCGGAAGGCGGCACTCAGACCCGCTTCCCAGTCGATCAGGGTGCCGTAGCAGTCGAAGGTCACGGCGTCGACGTCGCTGAAGTCGATGGTGTTCGGCATCCGCGGAACTGTAGCCGGTACGTAATCGTCGGGGCGGCATGACCGCGCGGATCGCTCACCTGTTGTTGGTCGCAGTGCTGCTGGCCGGCTGCGGGGCCGGGGCTACCGCACCCACGCCGACGGCAGCCCCGCCTTCCCCAGCCGGACCGGTCGTGACTGGGGCGGACGCAGTGGCGCGGGTGGTCGCAGTCGAGCCGCGGTTCACGGGGATCACCGCTCGAGACCCCAACCGCATCGGCCAAGCGAACTGGTATGAGGTGATGCCGGCTTCCGGTGTCGGCGCCTTCATCGTGACGATGCGCATCGGCTGGGGTGACTGCCCAGCTGGGTGCATCGATGAGCACAGCTGGACGTACGCGGTCGGGCCAAGCGGAACCGTCACGCTCCAGTCCGAAGCCGGATCACCGGTGCCTTCGGACGCCTGGCCGTCTCAGCCCGCCGACGCGTCAGGGGACACGGGCATCCGCATCACGGCGGTCGCGGGACCCGTGTGTCCCGTCGAGAGATTCCCGCCGGACCCGGCGTGTGCACCGAAGCCGGTCGCGAACGCGACGATCCTCATCGCCGACGCCGCCGGACGGGAGCAGGGGATGGTGACGACGGACGCGTCGGGCCAGACGTTTGCTGGGCTCGCGCCGGGGCAGTACACCGTCACGGCACAAGGGGCGGCCGGCTTTATGAACGGCCCGGAACCGCAACAGGTCACCGTCGAGGACGGCCACGTGACGGAGATCACGCTCTCCTACGACACCGGCATCCGCTGACGATCCGGTGCGGGTCGGCACCGATCACACGTCCCGCAAGGTGGAGTGCAAGGTGGTCTGGCGTACTCTCCGTCCATGCGTCCGCGCGTCACGCCGAGCCTCATCTTCCTCACCGTCGCACTGCTCGTCGTTGCCGGGCTGATCGCGATCCCCGCACTGGCCGCGAGCCCGACACCGACTCCTGCCTCGCCGGTCGCGACCGAGAAGCCACAAGGCACCGAAACGCCCGAGGGGACTGACAAGCCCGGCAAGGGTCCGAAGACCGAGAAGGCGGAAACACCCGGGGTCCAAACGACACTCAAAGGCACCGTCGGAACGAAGACGAACGCCGACGGCGAGACGGAGTACACGCTCGCCGTTGGTTCGAGCGTCTACACGCTGGAAGCCGGGCCCCCGTGGTACTGGAAGGACAAGCACCCGCTCAAGCCCTACGTCGGCAAGTCCGTGACCGTGGTCGGCGAGCAGGAGCAGGGCGCGACCTCTGTCGACGTCCAGTCGGTCGACGGGAAGCTGATCCGCGAGGCCGGCAAGCCGCCATGGGCGGGCGGGCCGATGGTCGTCGGCAAGGACCATCCGGGCTGGAGCCAGGAAAAGGCCGATCGATGGGCGGCCAAGGCCGCCGCGATGAAGGCCAAGTTCGGCGTCGACTGCTGGCCACCCGGCCACTGCAAGGACGCCTCCGGGAAGCCGCAGATCCCGAACCCGACCGCGACGCCGGCGCCCTAGCGCCCTCACGCGCGGACCGCCTCCCGCGCGGCGCGACGCGTACGATGCCGTCATGCGCCTGCCCGTCGCCATCGTCCAGCTCGACGCGACCGATGACGTCGACGCCAACATCGAGCGCGCGACGTCGCTTGCGGCAGATGCCGCCAAGGGCGGCGCGAGGCTCGTCGTCCTCCCGGAGTACCTCCAGTACCGGGGCGGTGATGACGGTTTCCGCGCGTCGGCGCGTCCGATCCCGGGGCCGTATACCGACGCCTTCGCCAAGGTCGCCCGCCGGAACGATGCGTACATCCTCGCCGGCAGCGTCGCCGAGACCTCCGACGATGATGCGCGGCCGTACAACACGAGCACCCTGATCGCGCCAGACGGGTCGATCGCCGCTCGCTATCGGAAGATCCACCTGTTCGACGTCGCTGTCGATGAAGGGCCGGTGGATACCGAGTCGGCGCGAGTGTCACCCGGGGACGAATCGGTCTGCGCCGATGTCGACGGTGTGCGCGTGGGCATGACCGTCTGCTACGACCTCCGCTTCCCGGAGCTCTATCGCACCCTGGCGCTGGCCGGCGCCGAGATCCCCCCCGTTCCGTCCAACTTCACGGAGCGGACCGGGCGCGACCACTGGGAGGTGCTGCTCCGCGCACGCGCCATCGAGAACGGCGCGTGGGTCGTCGCGCCAGGGCAGGCGGGTGGTCCGCCGGGGCAGCCCGCGTTCGGACGCTCGATGATCATCGATCCATGGGGAACCGTCGTCGCCCAGGCATCCGACGGAGTCGGCATCATCCGCGCGGATATCGAGACGGACCGCGTCGCCGCGGTCCGTCGTCAGATCCCGTCGCTCGCGAACCGGCGGCCGAGCACCTACCGGTTGGACTAGCCGATCGCCGTTCCCGACGGTCGTCTCAGCGTCATTTCACGAGCTGGACGCCGATGGCGCCTGCTCCCTGGACCGGCCCGCCCGTAACGGGGCCCGAGGTGATGTAGCGGACGAACCAACCCACGATGCAGCTGCTGCTGCCATTGCCGGCGATCGGGATCAGGGTCGTGCCGTTGCCGACGCACGCCGCGTTGATGCCGCTGTTCTGACCGGAGAAGTAGTCGACGAAGAACGCCGCCACTCGGATGATGTGGTAGGTCGCGTTCGATCCGCCGGTCGTCGTGCAGTCCCCGTCACAGATCGGGATCAGGATGACCTTACCTGTCCACGAGTTGAACTCGTCCGCCATCAGATTGGAGCAATTGTTGCCGTTGTCCGACTGGACCACGACCGGGAAGCTGGCGAACTGCGTGGCGGGCGGATTTGCGGCTTCTTCCTGGCACGTCATCGCCGGATTCAGGTCGAGGACCATGAACGAGCCTTGGCCCGTCTTGCACAAAGGGACGATGTATTCCTGCCCGACCGGATTGCCGCCGGGCGTGGTCGGCGGGTTGCTGACCTGCCAATTGGTCTCGCCGGTGCCGAGGTCACCGTTCGTCTCGCAATCGACGATATTGACCGGGAAGACGAGCGGCGAGATCCCGCCGCCGGCCAGCGCGCCGGCGACCGAGATCGCGTCGGCCGACGCGGTGAACTGCGGGAAGCCGATCACGCGCCCGAACGTCGTCGCGAAAGTCTGGGTGCCGAGCGCCTGGACCCCCTGGGCGCCTGGTGGGATCACGCCGTCGCCGACTCGGGCAGCCGCGCCCTGGCTCGTGGTCACCGCCCCGCCGGGCGTCAGCCACTTCCCGGCGACGTCGGTGTAGTACCCATCGTAGTCGTTCAGGAAATTGGCGTTCGACACCGAGTTCATCGACGCGACGACGTTCGCATCAGTCTTCGTCGTGCCACCCAGATACTGCGCGAGCACGGCGGCACCGGCGTTCGCGACCGCGTCGGAACCGTTCTGCGCCTCTCGCTGGTGGGCATAGGCATTGCCGCCCTCGAGGATCAGTGCGACCCCACCGATGAGCGAGATCATCGCGAGCGCGGTGATGGGGATCACCTGCCCGCGCGGACGCCGGCTCGAGCGATGGCGATACATGGAGATCCCCCTCATGGCTGTTTCGGGCAATTGGCCGCCGCGGTGCCGTCCAGCGGATCCAGCGGGCAGCTGTACTCCACCGAAAGGGTGGAGGACGCGGTGAGCGTCACGCCGTTCTTGAAGATGATGTTGCCGATAAGCGGCGTGATCGGCTCATAGGTCGCCTCGAAGCTGACGGTGGCCATGCAACCGACCGCGATCAACGCGCACGGAACCGAGGTATTCGGCGTGCCGTCGGCGTTCACTTGGTAGAAGTTGACGGTGACGCTCGGGTCGTTGAGTTCGACGATGGCCGTCTGTTGCTTCGCGCGAGCGATGATGCTCGGCCTGTACTGGTTGACGATCGCCATGCGCGCACCCTCGCGCGCCGCATTCGTCAGCGTGTTGTATGCGAAGGCAGCGCGACCGAGGTCGAAGATGGCGACCAGCAGCAGGATGAAGATGGGTAGGACGAGTGCGAACTCGAGCAGGGCCTGGCCACGGTGGCCGCGGCGAGGCCGTCGTTTAAGGTGGTTCATCGGTCGCTCACCTGGATGTTGCTGTTGCACGGGACCTGGGAGGCGCCGACGATCGACTGGTACCCGATGACATAGTTGCCGCTCGGGGCTCCAGGCTTGTCAGTGACCGTGCCCGTGAATCCGGCGGACAGGTAGAGGGCGGCGGCGTTGTTACGCCTGACCCCGGTAAAGCTCGGCACGGTGCAGAGCGCACTACCCAACGTGATCGACTTGGTCACACTCACCGGGCCTGTCGGGTAGGTGACCGTGAGCGTCACGCTGTAGGTGGCGGCGGTGCTATACGTGTGTGGCGGCGGGCTCTGCAGGGTCGACGTGCCCTGACCCGCTCCGAAATTCCACAAGTAGGCGGTCGCGCCAGGGGACGAGTTGTTCGTGAAGGTCGCGATGGATGGCGCGTTCGGGCTCGACAGGGTGTAGGTGAAGTCGACGGTCGTCGGGGCGACCACCGTGATCCCCATCGACTCCGTGTCGCTGCCCCACGCGTTCGTCGCCGTCATCGTGACGACGTAGGTGCCCGGACTCGTGAAGGTATGGTCGAGCGGGTCCTGCAGGGTCGATGTCGTGCCGTCGTCGGGGAACGTCCAGAGCCAGCTCGTCGGACTTCCACCAGAAGTGTCTCGGAACGTCACGGTGAACGGTGCGACGCCGGAGAGGGTGGATGGCGCGAGCATGCCGTTGCCAGTGAAGGCGGCACTCGGGGCGGTGCCCGAAGGGCCACTGCTCATCGCGTTGGTCATCCCGCTCTTGACCGGGAACACCGATGACGCCGACACCGTGACGCTGCCACCCACGATGTTCTTGATCCCTGGGGTGATGAGGTTGAAGGTGCACGACAGGCTCACGGTGGCTGAATCGCCGATGTCGGAGGACGAGCCGTTTCCGCCGGTGTCAGCGAAGGCCGGCGCCGGAGCGGTTTGGACTCCGCCGACTGTCGGCAGCTTGCAGTTGGTCGCGGCGGCGTCACTGCGGATCTGATTCTGGTACTTCGCCTTGACATTCGCGTCGCCGCTGCCTTGCCACGCCGTCGGGTTGTTCGCGGCCAGGTTCGCCGCGATGCGGCTCATGCTCTGGAGGTTGATCCAGCCGAGGTACACCCGCCCGAAATCAAGGGCGACGAGTGTCAACAGGAGGAGGATCGGCAGGACGATCGCGAACTCGACGAGGCTCTGGCCTCGGCGGCGGCGATGGCGGTCGATGCTGCTGGGCCGGCGACGGTCGCCGGTGGGCAAGAGGCGCATCTGGGGTCCTGCGGTGCGGATTCCGATCGGTGCGGGCCGATGCTCGGCGTGACACCTTTCACGGTCCCTTTAATCGGTGCGCGGCTGCATAGCCCGGACTGCCTAGGACGCCCCACCAGATGGTCCCGGGCGGGTCGCAAGGTCCGTCGCAAGGTCGCCGACGATGTCGCCCGCGGCCGCTCGAAACTCCAGAAATCGAAAGAGCCGCGCCCCCCGCGCGGCCCTTTCGTGGACAGGGAGAGATCGAGGTCAGTCGATCAGCTTGATGACATAGATCCCGTGGAAGAAGCCACCGCACGTCGTGTCGGTGATCGCGCAGACCTCGGATGCCGAGGCGCTGCGGGTGATGCCCGTCTTGAAGTAACCGGTGATCGTGCCCTCATCCCCCGCCCCGCGCTTGGTCGCGCTGACGACGTGGAAGAGTGCCCAGCCACGGAAGCAGCCGACGGTATGTGTCCCATCGTTGCAATAGGTCCCGCTCGTCGGGGGACCGCCGATCGGTACGGCCACATCCTGTCCGGCGAGGGTCGTATTCACACTCGGCTGGTTCGCGGCGTTCGTGTCGAATAGGTCGTTCTGGACGCCATTGTTCTGCTGGCCGATGTAGTCGTTGATCGCAAGGTTCGCGTTGATCGGGGCAGTCCCGTCGAGCGCGTCCTTGATGTCCTTACTCGAGACATTTCCCGTGCCGAGGTTCGTCCATGCCAGGTTGATCATTTCGAGCGGCGTGTCACTGCCCTGCCCGGTCGTCTTCTCGAAGTCCGTCGGAGACGTCAAATCGATGTAGGGG